>NZ_JBFRFV010000008.1:0-239565 GCF_052115005.1 Massilia sp. 2TAF26 | reverse complement strand
CGTCCGGGGTAGCCAGGCTTGCCGCCGTTAACAAGCCGAACAGTTGATCGAAGGTCGGGCCCGGCATCGTCACTCCACATGAGTTAACTCGACAATGCGTATGACCTGCGCAACCCGTTTCAGTTCACATAATTAACGCGCACACAGCCAAAGAAAACGCGCCCCGGAGGGCGCGCTCTGGACCGGCTCTTTTACTTCAGGGCTTGCGTTTGAAGCCGGTGTCGTCGTCCATGTCCTGGTCGCCGGACAGGCGGTTGGCGTAGCCCGGGCTGCGCGGATAGCCGCCTGCGGCATCGTTGGACTGGTGCGCCGGTGGTCCGCCGTCGGCCGCGCCGGCGCCGGTCTGCGAGCCGCTGCGGTCAGTGCTGGTCACAGCGTTTTGGGCGCCGGTATTGCCCGGCGAGCGCGGCAGGCCGCCGGCCACGTCGTTCGATTCGTGCACGCCGCCGATGCTGGGGGCCTGGTTGGACATCGAGTGCGAGCCGGCCACGCCCAGCTGGGTATTGCCGCGCTGGGCTTCCTGGCCCGGCTCGTTCTCGTCCAGCCTGCCCTGGGCATTGCCCTGCGATCCGCTCAGCGGGCCGCGCATGCCGCCGCCGCTGCGGGTCGAGTTGTCGGACACGTACAGGCTGCTACCCTGCTGGCGGTTGCCGGTCGCGGAACCGGCGTTCAGGCTGGCCGGCGGGCTTTGCGGACCACGCATGCCGCCGCCGCTGGTACTGGTGTCCGAGGTTCCCTCGATCACCGAGCCCGACTGCATGCTGCCGTGGTAAGGTCCAAGCGAGCCGCCCTGCAGGTCCGGCTGGTTCGGGTTCTGCGAGGCCATCGTGCCACGGACCACGTCGCGGTGCATATCGCGCTGCTGCTTCAGATCGACACCCGTATCGTGTGGGCGATGTCCGACAGGCTCTTCCAGGATGCCGTAGGCGCCGGACTTCTGTTCCATCTGGCGCTGGTGGCTGTCGGTGATGCCTTGCACCGTGCCCGAGCCGCCGCTCATCTGGCTCTGCATCGAGCCCTCCGATGCCATCGACTGCCTGCAGCTGTCCGCCCGTTCAGCCTTGCCGCCGGCTTGCGGCGCCGGGCCGGCGCCCATGGTGTCGATGCCCTGGTTGCCCTGCTGCTGCACGCCCAGACCCTGCGGGTAGGTGTGGTCGAGCGGTCCGTCATCCGCGGTCTTGCCCTTCGAACCGGGCGTCCATTTTTCGTTGGCGAGGTTGTTTGTCTGGTTGTTGACTTCGCTGCGTTGGTTCGCGTCCATAGCCGACTCCTTTCAACTGGAACATGCATTCTCAGGACGATGATGCGCCCTTGATAAGACATTCAGTATAGGAAGAGACTGCGGGTGATTGTAGGACTAATACTGACGACCCCACCTCTTGGACATTTACTACTGGAAGTAGATTGCGGATGTGCATTTTCTGTCTCACATTGTCCTACAAAGTCATCTGAAAATGTCCTATACCCTCATCCATCATGCATGCCTAAGATGATTCCGACCGAGCACTCATCGGTGTCTGCCGAGAGCATCGGATTCGGCCTGCCGCAGGACGCGGCGGTTTCTAGAGCATTGAGGAGAAAGCATCATGGCTTCGAACAACCAGGGCAACAAACAGAGTGGCGGTACCAAAAACCGCGGTTTCGCATCGATGGATCCTGAACGTCAGCGCGAGATCGCCAGCCAGGGTGGCAAGGCCGCTCACCAGAAGGGCACGGCGCACGAGTTCACCTCGGAAGAGGCTCGTCGCGCAGGCAGCATGAGCCATGGCAATCGCCAATCGGCCTCGGGCTCGTCGCGCAGCTCGTCGCGCGGCAACAAACAGTAAGCAGCCGGTTCGGAGGACGGTGGCGGCGCCATCCCTTCCTGCCAGCAATCGACCGGGGAGCGCGAGCTCCCCGTTTTGTTTTTCTTTCACACAATTCGCGTATGGGATGCGGTAGAATCGCTGCGCCTTTTTGTCCAATCTCATAGGAGTTGTTCGTGAAATCTGCGGTCATCCGTCAAGTCAAGAGCATGAGCATGTCGTGCGACCGGGTCGGTAATCTCTTGCTGGCCAAGTTTTCGGCACAGGGTGCGAATGACACCTGCTTCGTCCTTCCCGCCTCGATCGTGTTCTTCCTGATCAAGAACCTGCCGGCGAACCAGGATCCCACCCTGCAGCCGCCGCCGGCCGGGCCGCAGATCACGCAGGCGGACTGGGACAGTCCGAACGTTCCGCGTGCCTTCACGGTCAACTGCAAGGTCCTGCCGGGCAAGATCAGCATGACCTTCAACCTCGACGTCAAGCCGGACCAGACCCTGGTCCTGGATCGCAGCAACGTCGAACTGATGCGCCAGATCCTGCTTGCCTACAGCCAGGACCTGATCGACCTCGACGCCATCTGAAAGGAGTGACCATGCCCATCAAGATCAGCCAGCACTTCGACTCCGGCGCCATCGACGTCGTCAGCGCGGAAAGTCCGCAAAAGATCGACCTGAACCTGCGCCAGGATTCGCACGCCGACATCCACCAGTGGTTCCACTTCCGCCTGCAGGGCGCGCGCGGCCAGGCCTGCACCATCCGCTTCCTGAACGCCGGCCAGGCAACCTATCCGAAGGGCTTCGAAGGCTACCAGGCGGTCGCCAGCTACGACACCGAGAACTGGTTCCGCGTGCCGACCAGCTTCGACGGCCAGGTGATGACCATCAACCACACGCCGGAACTGGACAGCATCTATTACGCCTATTTCGAGCCCTACACCTGGGAGCGCCACCTGCGCCTGCTGGGCGAAGTGGCCGAGAACCCGATCGCCCGCGTGCACGACATCGGCACCACGGTCGACGGCCGCGACATGAACCTGGTGGTGATCGGCAACCCGAACGCCGAGAAGAAGATCTGGGTGATCGCCCGCCAGCACCCGGGCGAAACCATGGCCGAATGGTTCGTCGAGGGCATGATGGATGCGCTGCTCGACGATTCGAACCCGGTCTCGCGCAAGCTGCTGCAGCGCGCCGTGTTCTACATCGTGCCGAACATGAACCCCGACGGTTCGGTGCGCGGCAACCTGCGCACCAACGCGGCCGGCGCCAACCTGAACCGCGAGTGGATGACCCCGTCCCTCGAACGCAGCCCGGAAGTCCTGTGCGTGAAGCGCAAGATCGAGGAAACCGGCGTCGACATGTTCTTCGACATCCACGGCGACGAAGCCCTGCCGTACAACTTCGTGGCCGGCAGCGAGATGCTGACCGACTTCACGCCGGAACGCCTGGCGGCCCAGAACGCCTTCATCCAGCGCTACATGGCGTCGAGCCCGGACTTCCAGAACGTCTACGGCTACGCGGCCTCGAAGTACAACGAGGAACTGCTGACCCTGGCATCCAAGTATATCGGCCACACCTACAAGTGCCTGTCGCTGACCCTGGAAATGCCGTTCAAGGACAACGCCAACCTGCCCGACCCGCACGTGGGCTGGAACGGCGCCAGGAGCAGCGCGCTGGGCGCGGACATGCTGCAGCCGATCCTGCTGTCGCTGGACGATTGAAGGGAAGGGAGGAATCATGGGCATCGAAATCGAGCGCAAGTTCCTCCTCAACGGTGAAGGCTGGCGCGGGCTCGGCCAGCCGACCCTGCTGCGCCAGGGCTACCTGAGCTCCGACCCGGTGCGCACCGTGCGCGTGCGCATCGAGGGCGAGCGGGCCGTCATCACCATCAAGAGCAAGAACACCGGCGCCACGCGCGGCGAATGGGAATACGAGATCCCGGTGCCGGACGCCGCCGAGCTGCTGGACCGCCTGTGCGAGCAGCCCCTGGTCGAGAAGACCAGGCACCGCATCGAGCATGCCGGCCACACCTGGGAAGTCGATGAGTTCCGGGGCGAGAACGCCGGCCTGGTGGTGGCCGAGATCGAGCTCGGCAGCGAAGACGAAGCCTTCGAGAAGCCCGACTGGATCGGCCAGGAAGTGACGGGCGATCCGCGCTACTACAACTCCAGCCTGATCCGGCTGCCATATTCCAAGTGGAAAGACCAGGCCTGATGCGCACAGGCCGCCGTACGATCCTGTCCCTGGCAGTCGTACTGGCGGCCGCGCCTGCCGCCTTCGCCGCCGCCGCCGGCACACCGTATTTCCCGCCCGCCGGATCTTGGGAGCACAAGTCTCCCGCGGCGCTGGGCATGGATCCCGCGAAATTGGCTGAAGCCATCGCCTACGCCGGCGCCCACGAAACCGAAAGGGCCGCGGATTTCTCGGACCAGCAAAAGACCTTCGGCCAGCCGCTCGGCTCGCTGCCGACGAAGCGCGCCGCCACCAATGGCGTGGTGATCTACAAGGGTTATGTGGTGGCCGAGTTCGGCGATACCCGGTTCGTCGATCCGACCTATTCGGTGGCGAAAAGCATGCTCTCGACCGTGGCCGGCATCGCCCTGCGCGATGGCAGGATCGCCGACCTGAACCAGCCGGTGGGGCAAAGCGTGCAGGACGGCGGCTATGCCTCGCCGCACAATGCCGCCATCACCTGGAAGCAGCACCTGCAGCAGGAATCCGAGTGGGAAGGCAGCATGTGGGGCAAGAACGCCGACTTCATCGGCGTTGACGCCTTCGGCGCCGGCGAACGCAAGCCGCGCCAGTTCGGCGCGCCGGGCAGCTATTACGAATACAACGACGTGCGCATCAACCGCCTGGCGCTGTCGCTGCTGCGCGTATTCGACCGCCCGCTGCCGGACGTGTTCCAGCAGGAAGTGATGGACCCGATCGGCGCCTCGAATTCCTGGAAGTGGGTGCCTTACCACAACAGTTACGTCGAGCTGCACGGCAAGCCGGCGCCTTCCGTCAGCGGCGGCACGCGCTGGGGCGGCGGCATGTGGATCGATTCCTGGGACATGGCGCGCTTCGGTTACCTGTGGCTGCGCGGCGGCGCCTGGGCTGGCCGCCAGATCGTGCCGCAGGACTATGTGAAAGCGGCCTTGACGCCGAGCGAGCACGGTCCGGATTACGGCTACCTGTGGTGGCTCAACACCAAAGGCAAGAACCTGCCGGGCTTGCCGGCCACCGCCTATGCGGCGCTGGGCGCGGGCAGCAACGACATCGTGATTTCACCCGAGCACGACCTGGTCATCGTGTGGCGCTGGCATGCCGGCAATCCGGCCGAGTTCGCGAAGCGGGTGATTGCCGCGATCCGGCAAAACTAGCGTACATTGGCGGCCATGATCCTCAGCGAGGAATACCCGCCATGCCAGACCAGTTTCCCGCATTCGGTTCCTATGCCCTCGGGGCCGACGCCGAGCCGCGATCCGCCGTCGACCTCGCCACCCGCGGCCACCAGATCTTTCCCACCCTGAACGCCGACGACCTGCGGCGGGTGCGGCGCTTCGGCGTCCCGCGCCGCTGGCAGGACGGCGACTGCGTGTTCCGTGCCTGCGTCGACTCGCCCGGCATGATCGTCGTCCTGAACGGACACCTGGTGTGCAGCCGCACCGATGCGCTCGGCAAGCGGGTCGAGGTGGTCGATTACGGACCCGGCCAGTTCAGCGGCGAGGTCGCGCAATTGTCCGGCCGGCCGCCGCTGGTGGACGGCATGGCGGTGGGCCAACTGGACGCCCTGGTGCTGGACGCCGCCTCGATCCGCGCCCTTCTCATGGCCGAGGCCGACCTCGGCGAGCGCCTGATGCGCGCCTTCATCCTGCGCCGCGTGCTGCTGATCGGCGACCATCCCGGCGGACCCATCCTGATCGGCCCGCCCGCCCACGCCGGCCTGTTCGAGCTCGAGAATTTCCTGTCCCGTAACGCCTATCCCTACACGCGGCGCGATCCGGCCCAGGATCCGGAGGCGGCCCAGCTGGTGCGCGAGCACTGGCATGAGGACGCCGACTGGCCGCTGGTGGCGCTGCCCGACGGCTTCGTGATGCGCAATCCCAGCCTGGTGGAACTCGGACGCTGCATCGGCACCTTGCCGCGCATCGACCGCGGCAAGGTCTACGACGTGCTGGTGGTGGGCGCCGGCCCGTCCGGCCTGGCCACCGCCGTGTATGCGGCCTCGGAGGGCCTGTCGGTGATGGTGCTGGACCAGCGCGCCTACGGCGGCCAGGCCGGCGCCAGCGCGCGCATCGAGAACTTCCTTGGCTTCCCGACCGGCATTACCGGCCGCGCCCTGGCCGGCCGTTCCTATGTGCAGGCGATCAAGTTCGGCGCCGAGATCGCGATCCCGGCCCGCGCCACGCGCCTGCTGTGCCACGAGCGGCCGCTGAGGGTGGAGCTGGAAGACGGCACCTGCCTGCGCGCGAAGTCGGTGGTGCTGGCCTCAGGCGCGCGCTACCGCCGGCCGGAATTGCCGGACCTCGAGCGCTACGAGGGGCGCGGCGTCTACTACTGGGCTTCGCCGGTGGAGGCTGGACTGTGCCGCGGCCAGCCGGTGCTGCTGGTCGGCGGCGGCAACTCGGCGGGCCAGGCGGCCGTGTTCCTGTCGGCGCATGCCTCGACCGTGCACCTGATGGTGCGCCGCGCCGGACTCGAGGACACCATGTCGAGCTACCTGATCGAGCGCATCGCGGCCACGCCCAACATCACGCTGCACACGCGCATCGGCCTGGACGCGCTGGAGGGCGACGAGAACGGCCTGAGCCGGGTGCGCTGCCACGGCATCGAGGACGGCAGGGAGCAGGCCTTCGAGACCCGTCACATGTTCCTCTTCGTCGGCGCCGACCCGAACAGCGACTGGCTGCGCGAGTGTGCGGTGGCGCTGGATGACAAGGGGTTCGTGCTGACCGGCCCGGATGCCGGCCGCGATCATCAAGCGCGTGCGCTGGAGACCAGCGTGGACGGGGTGTTTGCGGTGGGGGATGTGCGGGCCGGGTCGACCAAGCGGGTGGCGGCCGCGGCGGGGGAGGGGGCTGCGGTGGTGGCGCAGATTCATGGGTATCTGGCAAACCACACCGTCATCCCCGCGAAAGCGGGGATCCATATTGAGGCACCGAAGTAGCGTATTGCGCGTCAAGGCGGCGTTGCCGATCTCGGAAGTTCAGCATGGGTCCCGCTTTCGCGGGGACGACGGTGGAATGCGTTGGGGCGATTACTCCTCCAGCTCCGCCACCCGCTCCAGCCAGCGGGCCACGGTCGCCAGCTCTTCCTTCGAGAACCCTGCGGTCAGCCGCGCATTCAGCCCGGCCAGCACGGCGCGCGCCGTGTCGCCGGCCTGTGCGCCCGCCGGCGTCAGGCGCAGGCGCGTGATGCGCGCATCAATCTCGTCGGCGACGCGTTCGATCAGCCCGGCCGCCTGCATCCGCTTCGACAGGTTGGTGACGGCAGCCGGCGCCACCTTCAGTTCGGCGGCGATCTCGCCGACCGCCGCGCTGCCGCGCGCGCCGAGGATGAAGAGCACCGCGGCCTGGGCCGAGCTGATGCCTTCCCAGCCTTCCGGGCGCGTCTCGACCCAGCGCTGCAGGACGCGCTGGGCGCGGTTCAGCAGGAAGACGAAGCGCGGCTGGCGCGGGCCGCTCATCGCTGAGGCTCCGACCTGGCAGGCGCCGAACGACGGACGGCCTGCTCCAGCAGCCAGTCGCCGACCTGTGGCCACAGCAGGGTCGCGCAGCGCTTGCGGAAGAAGCCCATGTGGCCGATCGCCGGTACGCCCGCGTCGCGTGGCGCGACCTGCCTGCGCTCGACGCCGGCCTTGGCCAGCGGCGCGACCAGCATCGAGATCGCTTCCGGATTGGCCCAGGGATCGTCGTCGAAGCCCAGCACCAGCAGCGGCAGGCGCTGGGCGCGCATGCGGCGCCCGGCGTACATCGCGGGGTCGTCGAAGAAGTAGCGCGGCAGGCTGGTCCAGCGGCTCCACTGGCGCATCACGGAGGCGGGCAGGTCTTCGCCCAGGCCGATGCGGCGGCCCGGCATGTAGCCGTACAGGGCGCACAGCAGCGGGCCCAGTACGCGCATCACGAGGCGTATGCGCAGCCGTTCGCCAAGGCCGCGGACCAGCCGGGTCGCGCCGGCGTGCGAGGCCACCAGCACCGCCGCGCGCAGGCGCACGGTCTCGTCGGACAGCGCGATCGCATGGCCGCCCACGCTGTGGCCGACGGCCAGCAGCGGCAGCGCCGGATAGCGCTCCGCGGCCCAGCGCGTGACGGCGCCGACATCCTCTTCCATCCAGTCCGCCATCGTCACCGTGCAGGTGCGCAGGTCGTGCGGACGCGAGGCGCCGGTGCCGCGGTAATCGTAGGTCAGCACGCTCAGGCCCAGGCCGGCCAGCCAGCGCGCGAAGGCTTCGTAATAGCCCTGGGTGACGGCGGTGGCCGGGTGCAGCAGCACCAGCGCGCGCGGGGCCGGGGCCGGATACAGGCGGGCGGCGATGCGCTCGCCGCCGGCCGTGCTGATGTCGATCGACTGGCTGTCCATGATGCTTGAATTAGTTAACGTGTTAACCAATTTAGCAGCAGGGACGCCGGGCCGCAAGCGAAAAAAAAGCCCGGTTCGAACCGGGCTTCCTGGGGGCGGTGCGCGCTCAGTGGAAGTGCTCGTTGCCGGCCGGGGTATCTTCCGGCATCTCGGCATGCACCAGCTCTCCGCTTGGGTCGGCGAACAGCGGGGCGCCGCAGTCGTCGCAGTATTCCGCGACATAGCGCTCGGCGATGCGCTTGACGTGGGCGATGCCCATCTCGTTCAGGTGCTTGACGATCTCGTCCATCGGCGCCGCCGGAGGGCCGCCGTGCACCGGGCCTTCCATCGGCGTGCCTTCTTCGTCTTCCTGGCCGTACAGCGGCCAGACGATGCCGTACACCACGTCCGACGATTGGCGCAGGGTGAAGCCGATGCGGTATTCGTCAACCTGGCTGTCGTTGATTTCGTCGCCGAAGCCTGCGATCACGGCGCGCAGGTCGCCCGGCTCGACGCCCAGCGTGTAGGTGAGGTAGTGGACGGCGGCGCGCACCGACACCGGACGGATCATCTTGTCCGCCTCGCGGCAGGCCACGTAATAGGCTTCCGGCAGCAGCAGTTCGGTGCCGCAGCCCGGCAGCAGGCGCGCGATGTTGGGGCCGGCCTGGGCGCGCCATTGCTCCAGCGCGGAGTCGCGCACCACTTCGAAGTTGACGTGGTGCTGCGGCTCCTGCCAGCGGAACAGCGGGCCGCCGACCGGGGCGATGACGGCCACCAGCAGGTAGCGGGTGTCGGCCAGGAACTGGGAGGCGTCCGGGCCCGGCGCGGCCGGCTTGACGCTCGTGCCCTTGTGGGCGGCCTGGGCCAGCTTGTGGGTCAGGCCATAGGTTTCGGCGTGGGTGCGCGGCAGCTGGTCGAGCGAGTACAGGGTCGGCGCCATCGCCATGCGGGCGCCGTCGGCCAGCAGATGGGCCGAGAAGTGGGCCGACAGGGTGGTGACGATGTCGTTCGGGATGGTCCCGGAAGCGATCGAGAAGCGGGTCCAGGCGAGCACCGGCGCGGCCACCAGCAGGGCCTGCCAGGTGACGTCTTCGCCGTCGACCTGTTCGGTCATGGTCGCGGATTCGCTGACCGCTTCGACGCCGTCCATCAGCACGTCGTAGACCGCGAGGTCGCCCTTGAACAGGACGTTCAGCGCGGCGTCGATGCTGTCCTGGTGGTTGGTCTTGAGCAGCTTCTGCAGCTGCGAATCCAGGTTGCGCTCCCAGGTCCGTTCTTCAACGCGGCTGGCGGCCTGCACGATGGCTTGGCTGATGCTGACTAGACGCTGGCTGTCTGCCGATAGTTTGGGTGAGTCTTTGGAGGAGCGACGCATAGTAAATGATTGAATGTGGATCGATGGTCCAGAGGGCCATGATAAACCCTAATCCCCGGTATTGTAGTTGATTCGGCCACATGCCTGTAACACACTGACAAGTTCGGCCGCAGGAGGGAAAAGCAGGGTGTTGCCGAGCCGCGCTTGTCAAAACGCGCAACAAGAATCATAATGCGAATCGTTCTCATTCATTTTTCACGGTTTGCCCTGCCGTCACCGCCCCCATGACCAATAACAAGAAGCAAGCATCCTTCATCAAGAGCCGCAAGCACGCCCGCGTTCTCCCATCGCCGGCGCCGGCCCTGGCGCTCACCATGCTGGCCACGCTCGGCATGTCCGCCGCCCAGGCCGCACCGGACGCCGTGATCGACCAGAGCATCCCGGCGGTGCAGGTGAAGGGTGCGGCCCAGTCGCAGACGGCCAGCAGCGACAAGTTCACGGCGCCGCTGCTGGACACGCCGAAGTCGGTGACGGTCGTCTCCGCCGACGTGATCGCGCAGACCGGCGCGGTATCGCTGACGGATGCGCTGCGCACCGTGCCGGGCATTACCATCGGCGCGGGCGAGGGCGGCAACCCGGTCGGCGACAACCTCTTCATCCGCGGCTACAACGCCCAGACCGATACCTATATCGACGGCATCCGCGACGCCGGTTCGCAGTCGCGCGAAGTCTTCAACCTCGAGCAGGTGGAGGTCGTGAAGGGCCCGAACTCGGCCTACGGCGGCCGTTCCTCGGCCGGCGGCGGCGTCAACCTGGTCAGCAAGACCGCCCAGGCCTACGACTTCAACAGCGCCTCGGTCGGCCTCGGCAGCGACAAGTACAGGCGCATCACCGGCGACGTGAATCGCGTAATGGGAGGTAACGTCAGCGGCAGCAACAGCGCCTTCCGCTTGAATTTCATGGCGCACGAGAACGACGTCCCCGGCCGCAACGTGGTCGGCGGCAAGCGCTGGGGCGTGGCGCCCACCGTCACCTTCGGCCTGACCGGTCCGGACCGCGCCATCATCAGCCTCTACCACCTGACCTCGCACGAGATCCCGGATACCGGCATCCCCTTCAACAACCCGTTCAGCAGCGGCGCCAACGTCAGCAAGAACGGCAACGGCACCCCGTTCGACGTCGACCGCAAGACCTTCTACGGCCTGGCCAACCGCGACTTCCGCGACACGAAAAGCGACGTCGGCACGATCGACCTGCGCCACGAGTTCGGCGCAGGGCTGGCGCTGCGCAACGTGACCCGCTACGGCAAATCGAACAACGACTACGTCTGGACCCAGCCCGACGATTCGAAGGGCAACACCGTCCTCTACGGCACTGTGTGGCGCCGTGCGAACACCCGCGCCACCGAGACCCGCACCTTCGCGAACGTCACCAGCCTGACCGGCGAAGCCGTCGCGGCCGGCCTGAAGCACAGCTTCAATGCCGGCGTCGAATTCGACCGCGAGACGACCGACCGCGCCGCCTACGTCTTCACCCCGGGCACCAACAACCCGCTGACCGGCAGCTTCACCTGCCCGACCTCGGGCGCGTCCACGCTGTACAACTGCACCACCCTGGTCAACCCGAATCCGTATGACCCGTGGCTCTACACCCGCAGCCTGTCGGGCGCGCTGACCCACGTCAGCACCAAGACCAAGGCCGTCTACGCCTTCGACACCATCGAGATCAATCCGCAGTGGCTGCTGAACCTGGGCCTGCGCTGGGACGATTTCCAGAGCACCCTGGACACCCTGCCGACCGCCACCACGGCCGCCGCCCATGCCGTGGTCGACACCAACTTCGTCAGCACCCAGGCCGGCATCGTCTACAAGCCGGCCAAGAACGGCAGCGTCTACCTGTCCTTCGCCAGCTCGGCGACCCCGCCGGGCAACGACGGCGGCGACGGCCTGGACGGCCTGACGGCGGCGATCCAGAACCTGCAGCCCCAGCGCAGCCGCAACCTCGAGCTGGGCACCAAGTGGGACCTGCTGCCGGGCGGCCGCCTGTCCGTGACCGGCGCCCTGTTCAAGAGCACCATGAACAATGCTCGCGTGACGGCGCCGGACGGCACCACCCAGAACGTCGGCCGCAAGCAAGTGCGGGGCGTGGAACTCGGCTTCTCGGGCAAGCTCAGCCCGGCCTGGACCGTGTTCGGCGGCTACACCTGGCTGGACGCCGAGATCGCCGACAACGGCTACACCAACACCGGCACCACCGCCGCGCCGATCTGGACCGCGTCGCCCTTCAACGGCAACCGCTTCCCGACCACGCCGAAACACAGCGCCTCGCTGTGGACCAGCTATGCCTTCACCAGGGACTTCACGGCCGGCTTCGGCGTGAGCGCGATGTCGAAGGTCTACGCCAACGTCAACAACAACAAGTGGGTGCCGGGCTATGCACGCTTCGACGCGATGGCCAGCTATGCCCTGAACAAGGACATCTCGCTGCAGCTGAACCTGCAGAACCTGACCGACAAGCTGTACTTCGACAAGGTCTCGTCGCCGCACTACGCCGGCGTGGCGCCGGGCCGTTCCGCCACCCTGACCGCCAACTTCAAGTTCTGAGTCCGAGGCCATCATGATGCTGCATATCCCTGGCGTGCTGCCGCCGGAGCAGGTAAGGTCGATGCGTGAACGTCTGGCGTCGACCGACTGGGTCGACGGCCGCGCCAGCGTCGGCAGCCAGGGAGCGCAGGTCAAGCGCAACCGCCAGCTGGCGGAAGAGTCGCCGCCGGCGCTGGAACTCGGCCAGATCGTCAGCGCGGCGCTGATGGCCAACCCGCTGTTCTTTTCCTGCGCGCTGCCGCTGCGCATCCTGCCGCCCTTCTTCAACAGCTACGCCGGCGGCGAGCATTACGGCCCGCACGTGGACGGCGCCATCCGTGCCCAGCGCGGCGGCGCTCCCGTGCGTACCGACGTCTCCTGCACCGTGTTCCTGAGCGATCCGGAAGACTACGAGGGCGGCGAGCTCACCGTGATCGATTCCTACGGCACCCACGAAGTCAAGCTGCCGGCCGGCGATGCGATCGTGTATCCCTCGACCAGCATCCACGAAGTGCAGCCGGTCACGCGTGGCGAGCGGGTGGCGTCCTTTCTCTGGGTGCAGAGCATGGTGAGGGACGACTGGAAGAGGGCGATGCTGTACGAGCTGGATACGAATATCCAGGCCTTGCGGGCAAGGCATGGCGACGGGCCCGAACTGGTCGGGCTGACCGGGCATTATCACAACCTGCTGCGGCAGTGGGCCGAAACCTGAGAAGCCTCAGCGCTTTTCCTTGTTGATCGCCTGCAGGAGTACGAAGGCTTCGTGATCGATCGCCGGCTCCGCGGCCGCGAGTTCCTTGCTGGCCTGGACATAGGCGGCGCGCTTGCGCTCCTTCTTTTCTTCCGGCGGCACACCCGCCGCCGCGCCCGGGAAGATGATCCCGCCGCTGTTGTTGTACTTCCGGTGGATGAGCTGCTTGCCGTAGGGGGTGTTGTAGAAGCGGGTCATCTCGGCTGCGGTGTCGGCGGAGATGCGGTCCGCCAGCGGCGGCGCCATTCGTTGATACACCTCCGCGGGCGGCATCTTGTCGAGCCTGGCGAACATTGCCTGCCGCTGCGCTTCGCTCGGGAAGCGGGTGCGGGCGGCGACGCCACGCAGTAGCTTTTCGATTTGCATGGCGCCAAGCAGATCCTGCACCGCCTTGACGTGGGCGGGATTGCGCGCTGGCGCAAGCTGTCCCGCGGGCGCCGTGCTGGCGCCGGATGCGGAAGCTGCGAACACGAAAGACAGCGCCAGCGCGGTGTTGACGACGGACTTCATGGGTTTCCTTTCTGACAGGTCATGATGACGCCGACCTTATCAGAGTCCGATGCGCGGAAATGCGCGGATTGTCACCGCCTGTCCGGCGGCGCCGCTCCGATGGCGCGCTCCACGAGTTCCTCATCCGAGAGCGGATCGAGGCATTCGAACAGCAGCCACTGCGCGTGCGACGGATCCGGGCAGCCGGCGCAAAAGGCGGCGACCACCCCATCGAATTCCGCGTCCGACAGCAGGTCCGCCTTCGGCGGCGTGATGCTGTCCAGTAGCTCGAGCAGCTGCTGCCTGTTGAGTTTTCCCATTCCTACCGGTAAGCATTGAGCATATAAAGCTATTGTACAAATATTCTTTGCTTGATTGGTGGAAAAAAAGGCCGGAGCCCTTGCGGGGTCCGGCCTTTTCGCGCTGCCCGCGCGAAGCGGGCAGGGATGCCAATTACGCAGCCAGCAGCTGGCGCAGCACGAACGGCAGGATGCCGCCATGCTTGTAGTAGTCGACTTCGATCGGGGTGTCGATACGCAGCAGGACCTGGGTTTCCTTGGTCGAGCCGTCGGCGCGGTGGATCACCAGGGTTGCCTGCATCTGCGGACGGATCTCGCCTTCCAGGCCCTTCAGGTCATAGGTCTCGGTGCCGGTGATGCCCAGCGATTCGACGCTGTCGTCGCCGATGAACTGCAGCGGCAGCACGCCCATGCCCACCAGGTTGGAACGGTGGATACGCTCGAAGGAACGGGCGATCACGGCCTTGACGCCCAGCAGCTGGGTGCCCTTGGCTGCCCAGTCGCGCGAGGAACCGGTGCCGTACTCTTCGCCGGCGAAGATCATGGTCGGGGTGCCTTCGGCGATGTACTTCATGCCGGCATCATAGATCGACAGCTGTTCGCCGCTCGGCTGGTGGATGGTGATGCCGCCTTCGACTGCGGAACCGTCGGCCTTCGGCGGAATCATCTTGTTCTTGATGCGGACGTTCGCGAAGGTACCGCGCATCATGATCTCGTGGTTGCCGCGGCGCGAGCCGTAGGAGTTGAAGTCCGCCTTGAGCACGCCGTGCTCTTTCAGGTACTTGCCTGCCGGGCCGTCTTCCTTGATCGAACCGGCCGGGGAGATGTGGTCGGTGGTGATCGAGTCGCCGAACACGCCCAGTGCGCGTGCACCGGCGATGCCTGCGGAAGCGGCTTTCGGGGTCATCTCGAAGTCGCTGAAGAACGGCGGTTCGGCGATGTAGGTCGATTCCGGCCAGTTGTAGACCTGACCTGCGACCGACGACACGGCTTCCCACAGCTGGCCCGGGTTGCCCTTGACGTCGGCGTAGTTGGCCTTGAAGACTTCCGAGTTCATCGCGAACTTCATCAGGTCCTGGACTTCCTGCGAAGTCGGCCAGATGTCGCCCAGGTAGACGTCGACGCCGTCCTTGCCCTTGCCGACCGGCTCGCTCATCAGGTCCTTGTTGACGTTGCCGGCGATCGCGTAGGCGACGACCAGCGGCGGCGAGGCCAGGAAGTTCGAACGGATGTTCGGGTGGATACGCGCTTCGAAGTTACGGTTGCCCGACAGGACGGCGGCGGCGATGATGTCGTTCGACGTGATCGTGGCGTTCAGTTCCGGGGTCAGGTCGCCGGCGTTACCGATGCAGGTGGTGCAGCCGTAGGCGGTCACGCCGAAGCCCAGTTGCGTCAGGTAAGGCAGCAGGCCGGCGGCTTCGAGGTAGTTGGTGACCACGCGCGATCCCGGCGCCAGCGAGCTCTTGATGTGCGGAGCGACGGTCAGGCCCTTCTCGACGGCCTTCTTGGCCAGCAGGCCGGCGGCCAGCAGCACGCTCGGGTTCGAGGTGTTGGTGCAGGAGGTGATGGCGGCGATCAGGATGTCGCCGTTCTTCACGCGCACGCCGTTGGTGGTCTCGTAGACCTTGTTCAGGTCGTCCGGCGACTTGTTGAAGCCGTTGGCGGTGGTCGGCTTCGAGAACAGGTCGGTGAAGGTCGACTTCATCGCGCCCAGTTCGATACGGTCCTGCGGACGCTTCGGGCCGGCCAGCGACGGGGTCACGGTCGACAGGTCGAGCGACACCACGCGGGTGTAGTCGATCTCGCCTTCGCGCGGGATGCCGAACAGCTGCTGGGCCTTGAAGTAGTTTTCGAAGGCGGCCAGTTCTTCTTCGGTGCGGCCGGTGCCGCGGAAGTAGTCGACGGTCTTTTCGTCGACCGGGAAGAAGCCCATGGTCGCGCCGTATTCCGGTGCCATGTTGCCGATGGTGGCGCGGTCGGTGGTCGACAGCGAGGCGGTGCCTTCGCCGAAGAATTCGACGAACTTGCCGACCACCTTCTCTTTACGCAGCATTTCGGTGATGGTCAGCACCAGGTCGGTCGCGGTGCAGCCTTCGCGCAGCGAACCGGTCAGGTTCACGCCGATGACGTCCGGGGTCAGGAAGTAGACCGGCTGGCCCAGCATGCCGGCTTCCGCTTCGATGCCGCCCACGCCCCAGCCGACGACGCCGACGCCGTTGATCATGGTGGTGTGCGAGTCGGTGCCGACCAGGGTGTCCGGGTAATACATGGAGCCGCTCTTCATCACGCCGCGCGCCAGGTACTCGAGGTTAACCTGGTGGACGATGCCGAAGCCCGGCGGCACGACGCCGAAGGTGTCGAAGGCCTGCATGCCCCACTTCATGAACTGGTAGCGCTCGTTATTGCGCTGGAACTCGAGCTTCATGTTCAGGTCGAGCGAGTCCGGGGTGCGGAAGTGGTCGATGGTGACCGAGTGGTCGACCACCAGGTCGACCGGCACCAGCGGCTCGATCTTCTTGGCGTTGGCGCCCATCTTGTAGGCGACGTTGCGCATGGCGGCGAGGTCGGCCAGCAGCGGCACGCCGGTGAAGTCCTGCAGCACGACGCGCGCGACGACGAAGGGGATCTCTTCGGTGCGGGCGGCGGTCGGACCCCAGTTCGCCAGCTGGCGGACGTGCTCTTCGGTGACCTTCTTGCCGTCGCAGTTGCGCAGCACGGACTCGAGGACGATACGGATCGACACCGGCAGGCGCGACAGGTTCACGCCCAGGGATTCGCCCAGTGCCGGCAGCGAGTAAAACTGGCCGGTCTGGCCCGCTTGCAGCGGGAATTCCTTCAGCGTGTTCAAGGTATTGTGAGACATGAACTCTCCTTCGTTAGGGACTACTTGTTATCCAGCCGTCTTGGATCCCCGCCTGCGCGGGGACGACGGGAAATCAGCTCTTCGCCGTGACAGGTGCGGCCGCCACCAGCGGCTTGGCCTGTTCGGCGTTCTTGCATTCGTTGGCCAGCTGGCGGTTCTGCTTCGAGTCGAGCAGGATGCCCTTGCTCGGGATGCCGATCCAGACCAGGCCGAACTTCGTGTTCTCGAAACGCAGCGCGCCGGTGGTGGTGCCCACGCGCTCGAGGCGGTGCAGGCGGTTCTTCCAGCGCAGTGCGATGTGGCCACTATCCTTGTCGTTGGTATAGATGGTGATCTTGTTGTTCAGCTCGCAGGCATAGTCGGTGACGACGGTATCGGTGATGTCCGGCTCCGGGTCGTCGGCGACCTCCTGCTTTTCTTCCTTCTTGGCTTTCTTGGCCTTGGCCTTGGCCTTTTCCTTCAGGACCTGGGTCGCCTTCGGGTGGGTTTCGTGGACGTTGGATGCGGCAAATGCCGGCGCGCAAAGGCCGGCGGCCGCCAGCGAGAGAGCGCAGGCGGCGAGCGTTTGATTCAGAGTGATGGCCATCAGATGGATTCCGGTTGATTGACGATTGCCGCCGCGGCATCTGGCAGCGCAAGGCCGGCCAGCTTCGCGCGCTGCAACACCGTCCAATAATATCGGTAGCTGGCGCGGTCGTGCAAGCGTCCATGCTGGGCGATCGGCCCCCAATCCGCCGCCATTGCTTCGAGCAGGATGTTGGTTGCCTCGTTCACTTCGGACAAGCGCGGGGTGAAGGCCTTGACGATCGGCTTGATCTGGTCAGGGTGGATGCTCCACATCCGCGTGAACCCGAACTCGCCGGCGGCACGGGTGGCGTCGTTGGCGACAACCGCGCTGTCCTTGATATCGGTCGTCACATTATGGGAGGGGACCTTGTCATACGCATGACATGCCGCAACCATCTCCAGCTTCGCCCGTACTACGAGTGGGTGCGTAAATTGCCCCGGAGTGCGCATGGCGGCGGCCGGAATCGCGCCGTAATGCGAGGAAACGAAATCCATGATGCCGAACGAGAGGCATTCGACCTGGGGCAGGGCGGCGATCTGCCAGGCCTCGTGCAGGGCGCCGTGGGTCTCGATCAGCACGTGCAGCGGCACGGGTTTGGCGGATGCGGGACGTCCGGCCTTCTCCGCCGCCGCGTTGACGATCTGTTGCGCGCGCAGCACGTCGGCCACGCCGTTCGGCTTGGGCAGGACCACATAGGCCAGTTTCTGCGCCGCCGCGCCGACGATGGTCTCGACGTCCTGGGCGAAGTGCGGCGAGCCGGCGTCGTGCAGGCGCGCGCCGATCCGCCCGAAGCGGTTGCCCTCGTCGTTCAGCAGGCTCGCCACCAGTTCCGCGTGTTCGCGTTCGCGGCCGGCGCTGGCGCCGTCCTCGCAATCGAAGGTGATGTCGAATACCGGGCCAAGCTCTTGTTGCAGGGCCATCGATTTGCGCATCAGCTTTTCGCTGCCGGCGTAGTGGTCGCAGGCAGGTAGCAGCAGCGGCTGGCGTTGGCCCTGGAATAAAACCTTGGAAGGATGCATGTTCGGATGAGTGTTAATACCGTCGTTCCCGCGAAGGCGGGAACCCAGGTTTGCGTGAGCTGACGAAACGCCACCAAACCTGGGTCCCCGCCTGCGCGGGGACGACGTGGTGGTGGTGCTTACTGGCCCAGCAGGTGCGCCACGCCGGCTTTCTCTTCGTTCAGTTCGTTCAGCGTGTTGTTGATGCGCTCTTGCGAGAACTGGTCGATTGCCAGGCCTTGCACGATCTTGTACTCGCCGTTTTCGGTGGTCACCGGGAAGCCGAACATGGTGCCTTCCGGGATGCCGTAGGAACCGTCCGACGGGATGCCCATGGTGGTCCACTTGCCGTTGGTGCCCAGGACCCAGTCACGCACGTGGTCGATCGCTGCGTTGGCGGCCGAAGCAGCCGACGAGGCGCCGCGGGCGTCGATGATCGCTGCGCCGCGCTTGCCGACGGTCGGCAGGAAGGTGTCGCGGTTCCAGACGTCGTCGTTGATCAGGTCCTTGACCGACTGGCCGTCGGCGGTGGCGAAGCGGTAGTCGGCGTACATGGTCGGCGAGTGGTTGCCCCACACGACCATCTTCTCGATCGAACCGACCGGCTTGCCGATCTTGGCGGCGACCTGCGACAGGGCGCGGTTGTGGTCCAGGCGCAGCATGGCGGTGAAGTTCTTGGCCGGCAGGTTCGGGGCCGACTTCATGGCGATGTAGGCGTTGGTGTTGGCCGGGTTGCCGACCACCAGCACTTTCACGTTGCGCGAAGCGACGGCGTCCAGCGCCTTGCCCTGCACGGTGAAGATCTGGGCGTTGGCTTCCAGCAGGTCCTTGCGCTCCATGCCCGGGCCGCGCGGACGGGCGCCGACCAGCAGGGCCACGTCGGCGTCCTTGAATGCGGTCATCGGGTCGCTATGGGCGGTCATGCCGGCCAGCAGCGGGAATGCGCAGTCGTCGATTTCCATCATGACGCCCTTCAGCGCCTTCTGTGCCTTCTCGTTGTCGATTTCGAGCAGCTGCAGGATGACCGGCTGGTCCTTGCCCAGCATGTCGCCGTTGGCGATGCGGAACAGCAGGGAATAGCCGATCTGGCCGGCCGCGCCGGTAACGGCGACGCGCATTGGGGTTTTAGCCATGATGAATCTCCAAAAGTGGGATAAAGAACTGACAAATGAGCGGGCGACGCCGAGGATACGCCAGTTTGGGAAAACTGCAATCATACCAAAGCTCACCCGCGATTCGGGCATGAGGCGCGTTGCCGGGAGAGGGTGCGCCCACGTCCAGTCGACCGCGAGTGTAGTCCTCCGATATTCCATCTGTCAATTCATATCATATGTCTTATATAAGACACATAATCTGCGTCTTTCCACACTGGACGCAGAGGGGGTTTTGTGAAAAAATCGCAGACTATGAACCAAGCACCGTCCAATCCGAACAGCAATGGAGCCGCCAGCAGCAGCGCTGCGGGTAGCGCCGGAGGCACCTCCGGATCGGGCATGTCCCAGACCGGCACGTCCCCTACCTTTTCCCCGCTGTATCAACAGATCAAGGCCCTGATCACCCAGAGCCTGCAATCCGGCGAATGGAAACCGGGCGAACTGATTCCCAGCGAAGTCGAGCTGGCCGGCCGCTACAAGGTCAGCCAGGGCACGGTCCGCAAGGCGATCGACGAGCTCGCGGCCGAGAACCTGGTCGTGCGGCGCCAGGGCAAGGGAACCTTCGTCGCCACGCACAACGAGGCGCGCGCGCACTTCCGTTTCCTCAAGCTCGTGCCCGACGAGGGCGTGACCCAGCATCCCGACCACCAGTACCTCGAAGTCAAGCGCATCCGCGCCGCGGCCGAGGTGGCGCGCCTGCTCGACCTGAAATCCGGCGACGCGGTCGTCTATATCAAGCGCATCATGTCGTTCGAGGGCGTGCCGACGATCCTGGAAGAGCTGTGGCTGCCGGGGCAATTGTTCAAGGGGCTGACGGCGGAGCGCCTGGCGGAATACAAGGGGCCGATGTATGGCCTGTTCGAATCGGAGTTCGGCACCCGCATGATCCGCGCGACGGAAAAGATCCGCGCGGTGGCGGCCGACGCCGGTGCGGCCGAGTACCTGAAAGTGCCGGAGGGAACGCCTCTGCTGTGCGCCGACAGGCTCTCGTTCACCTATGGAGACAAGGCGGTGGAGTTGCGTCGCGGACTGTATTTGACCGCGCAGCATCATTACCAAAACGAATTGTCCTGATAAGTTTTTGTGCCCGCTCTATGCTGGTGCAGGAATCGCTTTGAGCGAGTAAAATGAGTTGGTTTTGGGAAAGCGAAGACGAGGCCCGGTCGACGTTCCCCCGGAGTCGGAAACGGTTCCGAGCAGGTCGCAAAATCGATGCAATGGGTTCGATAAATTTCAGTATTTGAGGGAGGTGTTGCAATGTCCGAAGCCGTGAGAGAGGCTCAAAAGAAGGGCCGACCGGTAATTCGTAATGTCGACTTTGGCGATATTACTTACCGGGGGTATTACAAACAGCCGCCGTCGGCGATCGTGTCGATTCTGCACCGCGTGAGCGGCGCCGGCCTGTTCCTTTTCCTGCCGTTCCTGCTCTGGCTGTTCCAGGAAAGCCTGCGTTCGGAAATCTCGTTCGCGCACTTTGCCGGCGTTGTCAGCCATCCGTTCACCAAGATCATCATCCTCGGCCTGTCGTGGGCTTACCTGCACCACTTCTGCGCGGGCGTGCGCCACCTGTTCATGGACAACCACATGGCCCTGGACAAGGACGCTTCCCAGAAGACCGCACGCTGGGTGCTGGTCGTCAGCCTGGTCTTGACCCTGCTGGTCGCCCTCAAACTGTTCGGAGTGTTTTAATCATGCAATCCCATACTAACAAGAATATCGGACAGCGCCGCCTGGTCGTCGGCGCCCACTACGGCATGCGCGACTGGCTGGCCCAGCGCCTGACCGCGATCCTGATGGCGGTGTTTACCGTCGTCCTGCTGGTCTCCTTCCTGACCGGCCAGAATTTCACCTATGAAGGCTGGGCCGGGCTGTTCTCGCGCCAGTGGTTCAAGCTCTTCACCATGGTTACCCTCTTCGGCCTGTTCTACCACGCATGGGTCGGCATCCGTGACATCTGGATGGACTACGTCAAACCGGTCGGTATCCGCCTGACCCTGCAGACCCTCACGGTGTTCTGGCTGCTTGCCTGCGCCGCCTGGACTGTGCAAATTCTCTGGAGCGTTTAATCGTGGCAGCATTTAATTCTTCAATTCCCACCCGCCACTTCGACGTCGTGATCGTCGGCGCCGGCGGTTCCGGCCTGCGCGCCGCCCTGCAAATGTCGGAAGCCGGCCTGAACGTCGCCGTGCTGTCGAAAGTCTTCCCGACCCGTTCGCACACCGTGGCGGCCCAGGGCGGCATCGGTGCTTCGCTCGGCAACATGAGCGAGGACGACTGGTTCTGGCACATGTTCGACACCGTCAAGGGCGGCGACTACCTGGGCGACCAGGATGCGATCGAATTCATGTGCCGCGAAGCACCGAAGGTCGTGTACGAGCTCGAACACTTCGGCATGCCGTTCGACCGCAACCCGGACGGCACCATCTACCAGCGTCCGTTCGGCGGCCACACCGCCAACTTCGGCGAGAAGCCGGTGCAGCGCGCCTGCGCGGCCGCCGACCGTACCGGCCACGCGCTGCTGCACACCCTGTACCAGCGTAACGTCCGTTCGCGCACCCACTTCTTCGTCGAGTGGCAGGCGATGGACCTGGTCCGCAACGCCGACGGCGACGTGCTGGGCGTGGTGGCGCTGGAAATGGAGACCGGCGAGGTCATGATGCTGCAGGCGAAGACCACCGTGTTCGCCACCGGCGGCGCCGGCCGTATCTTCGCGGCGTCGACCAACGCCTTCATCAACACCGGCGACGGCCTGGGCATGGCGGCACGCGCCGGCCTGCCGCTGCAGGACATGGAGTTCTGGCAGTTCCACCCGACCGGCGTGGCCGGCGCGGGCGTGCTGATCACCGAGGGCGTGCGCGGCGAGGGCGGTATCCTGATCAACTCGAACGGCGAACGCTTCATGGAGCGCTACGCGCCGACCCTGAAGGACCTGGCGCCGCGCGACTTCGTCTCGCGCTCGATGGACCAGGAGATCAAGGAAGGCCGCGGCGTCGGCCCGAACAAGGACCACGTGCTGCTGGACCTGCGCCACATCGGCGCGGACACCATCCGCAAGCGCCTGCCGTCGATCCTGGAAATCGGCCACAAGTTCGCCAACGTCGATGCGACCAAGGAACCGATCCCGGTCGTCCCGACCATCCACTACCAGATGGGCGGCATCCCGACCAACATCCACGGCCAAGTGGTTGCCCCCGACGGCACCGGCGGCCAGAAGATCGTCAACGGCCTGTACGCGATCGGCGAATGCGCCTGCGTCTCGGTGCACGGCGCGAATCGCCTTGGTACGAATTCGCTGCTCGACCTGGTGGTGTTCGGCCGCGCGGCCGGCAACCACATCGTCGCCCAGAACCTGAAGGCGCAGGGCAACCGCGCGCTGCCGAAGGATGCCGCCGACTACGCGCTGGACCGCCTGAACCGCCTCGAGAACTCGACCGGCGGCGAGAAGGTGCAGGACGTCGCCAACGCCATCCGCGCCACCATGCAGAAGTTCTGCGGCGTGTTCCGTACCCAGGCGCTGATGGACGAAGGCGTGAAGGAAATCATGAAGCTGGACGAGCGCCGCAAGCACATCTCGTTCAAGGACAAGTCGAAGGTGTTCAACACCGCCCGTATCGAAGCGATGGAGCTGGACAACCTGATCGAAGTGGCGAAGGCGACCATGGTCTCGGCAGCGGCCCGCAAGGAATCGCGCGGCGCCCACGCCCACAGCGACTTCGAGCACCGCGACGACGAGAACTGGATGAAGCACACCCTGTTCTTCTCGGAAGGAAACCGCCTGGAATACAAGCCGGTGATCCAGAAGCCGCTGACGGTCGATACCTTCAAACCGAAACCACGTACTTTCTAAGAATTTAGGTAAAACATGGCACGCACAGTCCAACTGAAGATCTACCGCTACGATCCGGACAAGGATACGAAGCCCTACATGCAAGACATCACCGTCGAGCTGAAAGACACCGACAAGATGCTGCTCGACGCACTGCAGCGCATCAAGTCCGACGTCGACGACTCGCTGGCCCTGCGCCGCTCCTGCCGCGAAGGCGTGTGCGGTTCGGACGCGATGAACATCAACGGCAAGAACGGTCTGGCCTGCACCACCAACCTGAACGAACTGACCCAGCCGATCGTGCTGCGTCCGCTGCCGGGTCTGCCGGTCGTGCGCGACCTGATCGTCGACATGACCAACTTCTTCAAGCAGTACCACTCGATCAAGCCGTTCCTGATCAACGACTCGATCCCGCCGGAGAAAGAGCGTCTGCAGTCGCCGGAAGAGCGTGAAGAGCTGGACGGCGTGTACGAGTGCATCCTGTGCGCCTGCTGCTCGACCTCCTGCCCGTCGTTCTGGTGGAACCCGGACAAGTTCGTCGGCCCGGCCGGCCTGCTGCAGGCCTATCGCTTCATCGCCGACTCGCGCGACGAAGCGACCAACGAGCGCCTGGACAACCTGGAAGACCCGTACCGCCTGTTCCGCTGCCACTCGATCATGAACTGCACGGACGTCTGCCCGAAGGGTCTGAACCCGAACAAGGCGATCGGCAAGATCAAGGAATTGCTGGTCCGCCGCGCGATCTAAGCTGCGATTTGTCGCGTGGGTCGTGGGCACCCGTGCCCCGCGCGAACACCGTCATAAATATAGTAAAACTACCGTACTGCCGCGAAACGGCAGCCGGAGTATAGTGTTGACCGAACAACGGACTCTAGTGTGAAAACGCATCAATCCGACCCCGCCAACCGAGCGCGCCTGCGCTGGCGCGCCCGCCGGGGCCTGCTCGAAAACGACCTGATCCTCACGCGCTTCCTGGATGCGCACGAAGAGGAATTGACGGACGAAGAGGTCGATGCGCTGACCCGCTTGCTGGACCTGGCGGACAATCCGCTGATGGACCTGCTGTTGGGACGCGCCGAGCCCGCGGGCGAGGTCGACCTGCCGCATGTACGTGCCCTGGTGGCGCGGTTGCGGCAAGCGTAACGAAACCTGGTTTCGTTTTTTTGTATATCACCTCCCACAGAAGGAAGTGCCATGAACATCTCTGATACCAAAGCCACCCTGTCGTTCTCGGATGGCAGCCCGTCGGTAGACATGCCGATCTACAAAGGCACCATCGGCCCGGACGTCATCGACATCCGCAAGCTGTACGGCCAGACCGGCAAGTTCACCTACGACCCCGGCTTCATGTCGACGGCATCGTGCAACTCGAGCATCACCTACATCGACGGTGACAAGGGCGAGCTGCTGTACCGCGGCTACCCGATCGAGCAACTGGCCGTCAATTGCGACTTCCTGGAATCCTGCTACCTGCTGCTGAACGGCGAACTGCCGAACAAGGTTGAAAAGGAAAAGTTCGTCGACACCGTGACCAAGCACACCATGGTCCACGAGCAGATGAACTTCTTCTTCCGTGGCTTCCGCCGCGATGCGCACCCGATGTCGGTGCTGGTCGGTACCGTCGGTGCACTGGCGTCGTTCTACCACGACTCGCTGGACATCAACGATCCGGAGCAGCGCGAGATCTCGGCAATCCGCCTGATCGCCAAGCTGCCGACCCTGGTCGCCATGGCATACAAGTACTCGATCGGCCAGCCGTTCATGTACCCGCGCAACGACCTGTCGTACAGCGCGAACTTCATGCACATGATGTTCGCCAACCCGTGCGAAGAGTACAAGGTCAACGACGTGCTGGTGCGCGCCCTGGACCGCATCCTGATCCTGCACGCCGACCACGAGCAGAACGCTTCGACCTCGACCGTCCGCCTGGCCGGTTCGTCGGGCGCCAACCCGTTCGCCTGTATCGCAGCCGGCATCGCCTGCCTGTGGGGCCCGGCACACGGCGGCGCCAACGAAGCCGCCCTGAACATGCTGAAGGAAATCGGCAGCGTCGAGAACATCCCGGCCTTCATCGAGAAGGTCAAGGACAAGAACTCGGGCGTCAAGCTGATGGGCTTCGGTCACCGCGTGTACAAGAACTTCGACCCGCGCGCCAAGCTGATGCGTGAAACCTGCCACGAAGTGCTGAACGAACTGGGCCTGCAGGACGACCCGCTGTTCAAGCTGGCAATGGAACTGGAAAAGATCGCCCTGAACGACGAATACTTCGTGTCGCGCAAGCTGTACCCGAACGTCGACTTCTACTCGGGTATCGTGCAGTCGGCCCTGGGCATCCCGGTCTCGCTGTTCACCGGTATCTTCGCGATGGCCCGTACCATCGGCTGGATCGCCCAGTGGAACGAGATGATCGCCGACCCGGAACAGAAGATCGGCCGTCCGCGCCAGCTGTTCGTCGGCTCGCCGCGCCGCGACGTGCCGAGCATCGACAAGCGTTAATTTGCGTCAGTCGTCGTCAAAAAGCGAGCCTGCGTGAACTGACGCCGTAAAGTTGGACGGTTGGTTTGCCAGGTGACCAAGGCCCGAGTCCTGTATTGCACAGGACTCGGGCCTTTTTGTTTGAACTTGATACGGTCGTGATTGTAATAGTGGATGTGGGACAGTTCTGCCTGCAGGGAATCGACGCTGGAGAATTTGTTCAGGTAGAAGCACTCGGGCCTGAGCACGGCAAAGAAGCTTTCCATTGCCGCGTTGTCGAGGCTATTACCTTGCGTGGCATGCTCTGGGCAAGGCCGTGTTCCCGGAGAATACGCTGATAGGCCGGCATTCGGTATCGGGCGGATTCAACCGGTCGTCCCAACACCGTCATCAATCGCTGCACGGTTTTATGATTGACGTGCGGTCTTGTCTTTCGTTTTTCGGCGGTGTTTTCTGCTGCCGGGCTTGAACCAAGGCTTGAACCGCTCATCGTACTTCGCCATGAAAAAAACCAAAAAGTTGGAGTCCAACTTTTGGGCTTTAGTTCAGCGGGCTGGCTTTCTTGTTTCTGTTGTTTGGTATGATGAGGCCCGTTTTATTTTAAAAAAGAATATGGCGACACAAGGCGAACACGATTACTTCAAGAATATCGGCGAAGCGAATATGCGGCACGCCATCCTGAAGCCATGGTCGGATGCCCAATGCGGTTTGTACCTGATGGAACTGGGCGCCATGCTCGGCCTGATGCCGGAAGGTGGACGTCTGCTCGACATGGGCTGCGGCACCGGCTGGACCAGCATCCTGTTCGCCAAACGAGGTTATGAAGTGGTCGGCCAGGACCTGGTGCCGGAAGCGATCGAGGCCGGCCGCCGCATGAAACAGGAAAACGGCATCGGGAATCTCGAATTCGTGGTCGGGGATTATGAATCGCTGGCATTCAGGGAGGAATTCGACATCGTCGTGTTTTTCGATTGCCTGCACCATGCGGTCGACGAAGTCGCCGCGCTCGAAAGCGCTTATCGCGCGCTGAAGCCGGGCGGCATCTGCATTACCTCGGAGCCCGGATTGGGCCATGAACGCCGCTCGGCGGAAGTCATGGAGAAATTCGGCGTCACCGAACGCGACATGCACCCGGCCAAGATCATTCGAGCAGGTAAAAAGGTCGGGTTCCGCCGCTTCAGCGTGCACGCACACGCTTCTTATCTGTACATTTCACTGTACCGGCAGTCGGGCCGCGGCCTTCTCGGCAAGCTCATGAAATTGCCGGGCATGCGGACCTTGATCGGCATGCTGGTCGTGCTGTTCTCGAAGCACCAGGCCGGGATCGTCGTACTGAAGAAGTGAGGGTGGTCCGGTTTCTCGAACACGAGAAGCGAGCCTGCGGGCTCGCTTTTTTTCGTCCTGCGGTTAAAATATACGGTGTATAAATAAAACGGAGCAGACATGATCACAGGACACGTATTCATCGCCACCAGCCTCGACGGCTACATCGCCCGCCCGGACGGCGACATCGGCTGGCTGCTGCAGCGCGACGATCCAGACGAGGACCACGGCTACAAGGCCTTCATCGCCGACAAGGACGCCATCGTGATGGGCCGTGGCACCTATGAAAAAGTGGTGGAATTCGGCGAATGGCATTACGACCGCCCGGTGGTGGTGCTGTCGAAGCAATTACAAGGCAGCCCGGTGCCTGAGCGCCTGCGGGGAAAAGTGCGCTTCACGGACCTCGCTCCACGCGAGGCGATGCAGGAGCTGGAGCGCCAGGGCGCGCGCAAGGTCTACGTGGATGGCGGACAGGTGGTGCAGTCCTTCCTGCGCGAAGGGCTGATCGCGGACATGGTCGTCACCACCGTGCCGGTACTGATCGGCGCCGGCCGTCCGCTGTTCGGCGCGCTTCCGGAGGACAAGGACCTGGCCCTGGTTGCCAGCCGCAGCTTCCCGTCCGGCCTGGTGCAGTCGACCTGGCGCGTGCTCGCATGAACCGTCCGCGCGGCCGTCCCACGCGCGGGCAGGGCGTCACCCTCGACGCCATCCTCAATGCCGCCCTGGTCCTGCTGGCACAGGACGGCGGCCGGGGGCTGAGCATGCGGGCCCTCGCTGCGCAGATGAGCCTGACGCCGATGAGCCTCTACCATCACGTCGAGGACCGCGCCGGCCTGCTGCGGCTGCTTGCCGACAAGGTGTACGGCGCGGTGCCGATCGATGCCGACAGTCCGGCAGACGCCATCGATGCCGTCCGCGAGCTGCTGATCCGCTACCACGACGCCGTCGGCAGGCACCCCCAGCTGACCCTCGCGATCTTTGCCGAGCCGGCGGCAATGGCGGGGGCGGCGCAGCGGATCACCGAGCGCCTGGAGGCGCTGCTGGAGCCCTTGAGCCCGGAACATATCCTGTGGCGCGACATCCTGGTCGACCATGCCCACGGCAGCGGCCTGGCGCTCGGCGCTTTTCACGCCGATTCGCAGCAATCGGCAGCCCTGCGCGAGCAGTACCGGCGCGCCCTGGATGCCTTGCTGGCGCAGTTCGCCGGCGCCGCATCCGCACGCGCCGCCTGAAGGTCGCAACAATCGTCCAACACGGCTATACTGGTATCACTAACATCGTTCGTCACCGCCCATGTCTCACCCCGCCGTTCATGCCTGCTGTCAACGTGCGTCCCTGCACGAGGGAGTACGGCTGCCGCACGCGCGGTTTTTCCCGCGAGATCTCGCCCGGCCCTCCTGGGCTCGGTAGGACCCGACCGCCCGCGCGGCCGTCCTTCCGAGCCTGTTCCAACGACACACCCGGCCGCCGCCGACAGGCGCTGGCCAATCCGTCTTGCTGGTCTATTTTTACAGGAGTTGAACATGAGACCGAACATCACCGTATCCACCCTCGACATGGCGCGCCTTGAAGCGCTGTTCGACGACATGCCGGTCATTCCCGGCGATCGCGAGTACAACCTGCTCGACGAACTGGGCCGGGCGGACGTCGTCGATCCGGACGAGGTGCCGTCCAATGTGGTGACGATGAATTCGACGGTGCGCTTTGCGGTCGACCATCCGCCCCAGGAATTCTGCATGACCCTGGTCTACCCGAAAGACGTGGCCTTCGGCAGCGACCGCCTGTCGGTGATGTCGCCGATCGGCAGCGCACTGCTCGGCCTGGCGGTGGGCGATACGATCGAGTGGGCGCGCCCGGGCGGCGAACTGTTCAAGCTGACCGCGCTGGAACTGCTGTACCAGCCGGAACGCTCGGGCGAGCTGCACCGCTGAGCCGTCCGGTGCCGCAAACGAAAACGGCCGCCGGATGACTCCGGCGGCCGTTGCATTTGTGAAAGGTAAGGGGATCAGTCCGCGTAGTACGGCTCGACGGTGCCCTTCAGCTTGATCAGCATCGGACGGCCCTTGCGGTCCAGGACCTTGCCGGCAGCGACCCTGATCCAGCCTTCGCTGATGCAGTATTCCTCGACGTCGGTGCGGTCCTTGCCGTTGAAACGGATGCCGACCGGGTGCTTGAAGACTTCCGCATCGTGGTGCGGGCTCTTCGGGTCGATGGACAGGCGGTCGGGCAGGGGAGGGAGTTGGGTAGTATCGTTCATGGTGCGACATTATCCACGATTCCCGATCCGGCCTCAATTACACTTGCCGCGCACCACGGCGGCGGCCCAGAAGGGCAGGGCGAAGATGCCGCCGAGGCCGACGTTGAAGGCGCCGAAAGGCGTCTTGACCACCGTGCCGGCGGGCTGGAATTTCAGCGCGTCCGGCCCCAGGCAGCCCGGCTTTTCGGCTTCCGAGAATCCCTTTTCGAACTTCTGGTAGGCATCGCCGCTGAGCGCTTTTCCCGACTGCAGCCCGGAATTGCCCTTGCTCTCGGCCAGGGTCTCGCGCACCGCCTTGCTGATCACCTCGTCGCTCAGGCGCAGGCTCAGCGGCGGCGGCTTCGCATCATCCTTGCGCGTTTCAAGTTCCTGCGCCTGCGCCGAGGCCAGGCAAAGTCCGCACACCGTCATCCAGGTCCTCGCTCTCATCGCTTGCCCATCGAGTTGTCGGGTAATCAAACTTACACGAGTTCTTGAACGCGCGTTTCATCTTGCACATTTGCTTACATTTCCAACGTACAATATATCGATATTGCCAACAACGAGGTCCCGATGAAACGCTTTCTTGCGCTGATGGCCGCTGTGCTGATCGCCCTGCCGGCAGCTGCCGCATCCACCGCAGCCAGCAATTATTTCGACAACGCCGGCCGCGGCGACGTGCTGTCCGGGGGCGTCCGCATGATCCCGATCACCACGCCGAAGGGCACGTTCAAGGTCTGGACCAAGCGGGTCGGCAATAACCCGACCATCAAGGTGCTGCTGCTGCACGGCGGCCCGGGCATGACCCACGAATACCTCGAAGCCTTCGACAGCTATTTCCCCGGCGCGAGCATCGAGTACTACTACTACGACCAGCTCGGCTCGAGCTACAGCGACCAGCCCGACGATCCCTCGCTGGTCGAGCTGCCGCGCTATGTGGAAGAGGTCGAGCAGGTGCGCAAGGCGCTGGGCCTGGACAACAGGAACTTCTACCTGCTGGGCCACTCCTGGGGCGGCCTGCTGGCGGCCGAGTACGCCCTGAAATATGGCCGGAACCTGAAAGGCCTGGTCATCTCGAACATGATGATGAGCATCCCGGCGTACAACAAATACGCCGACACCGTGCTGATGCCGGCGATGGACCAGAAGGCCCTGGCCGAGATCAAGCGCCTGGAAGCCGAGGGCAAGTACGAGGATCCGCGCTACATGGAACTGCTGCTGCCGAACCACTATGTGCAGCACGTGCTGCGCATGCCCTTCGAGCAGTGGCCGGAGCCGGTGACGCGCTCGATCAAACACATGAATCCGAAGGTCTACGTGCCGATGCAGGGCCCGAGCGAACTGGGCGCCCACAACGCCAAACTCGAACACTGGGACCGCGTCGCCGACCTGCCGAAGATCGCCGTGCCGACCCTGGTGATCGCCGGCCGCCATGACACCATGGACCCGGCCCACATGAAGATGGTCTCGCAGGAGCTGCGGCATGGCCGCCTGCTGATGTGCGAGAACGGCAGCCACATGTCGATGTACGACGACCAGAAGACCTATTTCAGCGGGCTCATCAAATTCCTGCGCGACGTCGACGGCGGCCGCTTCCAATGAAAGGATTCGCCATGAAATCGCTGCTCCTCGCGTGCTGCCTGTTCTTCGCCGGAATCGCCCAGGCCGCGAATGCCGATCCCGCGCTGGCAAAGCAGGTGAACGCCTTCGTCGACGCCTGGCACGACGACGCGGCCCATGCCCGCATGGCCTATTTCGACAAGATGGCGCCGGACGGCGTCTACATCGGCACCGACCGCAGCGAGCTGTGGCAGCGCGACGCCTTCAAGGCCTGGGCCCGCAAATACTTCGAGGGCAAGAAGTCGGCCTGGACCTTCAAGGCCAGTCGCCGCAACGTCTACGCCTCCGAAGACGGCAAGCTGATCTGGTTCGACGAACTGCTCGACACCGCCAATATGGGCCACTGCATGGCCAGCGGCGTGATCCGCAAGACCGGCAAGGGCTTCGAGATCCTGCACTACCAGCTGTCGATCGCGGTGCCGAACGAGATCGCCGGGCAGGTGACGGCGCTGGCCAGGAAAGCCGAGGCCGCGCCCGCCAAGTAAATGTTCATCAACTGTTCAGTTTCTTAAAGCTATTGTTTCGTCCCGCGCACACAACAGGCTTTCCTGCAAATGCTGACACGCGACCCGCGCTCACATAGAATGTTGCTTTGCAACAATTGGCCCTCGGCTTAATGGGAACTTACTACGACATCGCACACTGGCGCTCCAGGGTTTTCGAATCCCTGCTGTCGTATGTCGTCCTGCTCGGTACGCTGGCCGCGGTGCCCAGCATCGGCCTGTCCATCAGCGAAGGCTTGTGGCCGGTCGCACTGATGGACAGCGTGGCGCTGGCCTGGGTGGCCGCGCTGTGGCGCCTGCCGCGCCTGAATTACACCTTCAGGGTCCTGAACTTCCTGGCGATCCTGTACATGATCGGCATCGGCCTGATGCTCACCATCGGCCCGGTCAGCCAGATCTTCCTGATGGCGCTGCCTGTGCTGGGCGTGGTCCTGCTGGGCATGCGGCCGGCGCTCGGCGCGCTGTGCTTCTGCGGCGCCTCCATCTTCTTCCTCGGCCTCGGCGGTTACGCCCGGCTTTACGTGAGCGGCATGGAAGAGCATGCGCTGCTGCCCTGCCTGATCGTCACCCTGAACTACCTGTTCGTCGGCGCCCTGATCACCCTGACCTGCGGCGGCCTGCTGCAGCGCCTCGACAGCTCGATGGAAGAGCTGAGCCGGACCGCCGACTCGCTCGAGGAAGGCCACGCCAGGCTGCACGAGCTGAACGCCGAGCTGCGCCTGACCTCGGCCGCGGTGGCGCGCCTGAACGACATGGTGCTGATCGCGAAAGTGGATCACCGCGAAGGCGCGGAACAGCCGATCATCTTCGCCAACGACGCCTTCGTGCGCCGCACCGGCTACTCGCGCGAGGAGATCGTCGGGCGCAGCATGCGCGTGCTGCACGGACCCGAGACCGACGAGATCGAAGTCCGGCGCATCCTCGACGCCATGGCGCGCGGCGAAGCGGTGACTTCCGAGCTGGTGAACTACACCAGGAACGGCGAAAAATACTGGGTCGAGATGGAACTGGTGCCCTTCGCCGGCGAAGGCGGCCGGAATACCCACTGGGTGGTGGTCGGACGCGACATCACGGACCGCAAGAATGCCGCCGACGCCATCCACCGCCTGGCCTTCTACGACGTGCTCACCGGCCTGCCGAACCGGCGCCTGCTGATCGAGCGCCTCGACGCCATGGTCGTGCGCGCCCATACCGGCGGCGGGCTGGGCGCGGTGCTGTTCATCGACCTCGACAACTTCAAGACCATCAACGATGCGCGCGGCCATGCGATCGGCGACGTCATGCTCAAGCATGCGGCCCAGCGCGTGGCGGCGGTGCTGCGCCAGGGCGATACCGTGGCGCGCCTGGGCGGCGACGAATTCGTGGTCCTGCTCGAGAACCTGGGCCGCGACGTGCAGCGCGCCACCGGCGCCGCGCAGGCGGTGGCCGAGAAGATCCGCGCCGCCCTGGCCGAGGACGTCGAGATCGGCGGCCAGCTCTACCACGCCTCGGCCAGCATCGGCGTTGCGCTGCCGCTGCGCGACGGCAGGACCGGACAGGACCTGCTGCGCGAAGCCGATACCGCCATGTACCGCGCCAAGGTGGCCGGCCGCAACGGCGTGACCCTGTTCGAATCCAGCATGCTGACCGAGGCCGAGCGCAAGCTGACCCTCGAGCGCGACCTCGCCGCCGCGATGGAGAACGGCGAGCTGGCGATGCACCTGCAGCTGCAGATCGATCACGAGCGCACGCCGGTCGGCGCCGAGCTGCTGATGCGCTGGCGCCGCGCCGACGGCACGATGGTCGCCCCGGACGTCTTCATCCCGGCCGCCGAATCGAGCGGCCTGATCCTGCCGCTCGGCCAGTGGGCCTTGCGCCAGGCCTGCCTGTCCTGGCTGCGCCTGGACCGCGCCGGCCTCGCCGTGCCGCTGTCGGTGAACGTCAGCCCGCTGCAGTTCCGCCAGCCCGATTTCGTCGACCAGGTGTGCGCGGTGCTGGTCGAGACCGGGGCCCCGGCTTCCCAGCTGATCTTCGAGGTCACCGAAGGCCTGCTGGTCAACGACCTGAACGAAACCATCGGCCGCATGCACGAGCTGGCGCGCATGGGCATCCGCTTCTCGATCGACGATTTCGGCACCGGCTATTCGAGCCTGGCCTACCTGAAGAAGATGCCGCTGTACGAACTGAAGATCGACAAGAGCTTCATCCGCGATACCCCGGGCGATGCCAACGGCACCGCGATCGTGCAGTCGATCCTGGCGATGGCCGACCACCTCGGCCTGCGCGTGGTGGCGGAGGGCGTCGAGACCCAGCAGCAGGCCAGCTTCCTGGCCGCCAACCGCCAGCCGGCCATGCAGGGCTTCCTTTTTTCGCGTCCGGTACCGCTGGACGACTTCATCGCCCAGCTGCAGGGCTGGGAAGCGCAGGCCGCCTGATCAGGCCTTGAGGCCGGCCAGGGCCTGACGGCCGCTGTCCAGGGTCGGCAGCAGGCGCACGCCGGCGACTTCCTCCAGCCTTTCCACGCCGGCGCCGCCGGCCCACAATTCCACGCCGTCGGGCAGGGCCTGGCGCAACTGCAGCAGCACCGGCGCCACCTGGCGGCGCGGATAGGCAGCCGAGAACGACAGCGCGACCACGCCCACGCCATAGGCCGCGGCGGCGCGCGCGATGTCCAGCAGCGGGGTCTCGGTACCCAGCGAGATGCAGCTTGCGCCCTCCAGCGCGAACATGGTTTCCGCCATCATGAGACCGAGGCCGTGGGCCTCGCCGGGAACGGTGGTGAGGAGGATGCGCGCACCGTGGCGCGCGGCCGGCAGGTCGGCCAGCGCCTGGCGCAGCAGCCGTTCCGCCGACTCGGTATAGAAATGTTCGTCGAAGACGTCGAAGCTGCCGTCTTCCCAGCAGGCGCCGACGGCTACCGTGAGCGGCGCCATGGTCTGCTCGACGAAGCGTTCGAGTCCCTGGCGCGCCAGCGACTGCCGCAGCGCGTGACGGAAGGCGGCCGGGTCGCGCGCGCCGATCATCTTCAGCAGTCGCAGGTTGGCGCCGTCCAGCGCATCGCCGGCCAGCGCGGCGCGCTCCGGCGCGGCCAGGGCGGCGAGTTCCGGGTGCGCCATCGCGGCCAGAGCACCGGGGCGGTGGCCCTGGTCCATCAGGCGCTTCATCAGGCGCAGGCGCTCGACCTGGTCGGCCGGGTAGCAGCGTTCGCCGTTCGCATCCCGCTCCGGCTGCGGAAAGCCGTAGCGGCGTTCCCAGACCCGTAGCACGTCCTTGGACAGCCGGGTCTCGCGCTCGACGGCGGCGATGCTCAAACCGGCCGATGCGGAAGCGGCGGGGGAGGTTGTCGATATCGTCATGTAGGCACTTATTCTAGCCGTTCGTGGGGCCGATGCTCCAGTCGGCCGGCTTGTCGAGTGCCCCGCGCGGGATGCGCTCGCCCAGCGTGATCGCCTTCGGGCGCTCCGGCGCCGCCAGCCTGGTGTCGATCCAGGCCCTTAGCTCCCTCGTGAAACGCTCGCGCGTGAATCCCTCGCCGGCGCCAGCGCCGGCACGCGGCACGATGAAGGCCTTCAGGCGCATGCCCTCGTCGGGGCGCATCAGGCGCACCGCCGCGTCTTCCACCATCGGATGCTCGAGCAGTACCTGGCGCACCCGCTCCGGGAACACGTTGGTGCCGCCCACCTGGACCGCGGCGTCGCGCCGCGGGCCCACCATGAACAGGTCGGGCGCCTGCCATTCCAGGCTGTCCTGCGGGCGCAGCAGCGCGGTGCGGCCGTCGGGGCAGTTGCGCAGCAGGGCGTCGACGCCGTCCGGCGCGCGGTCCAGGTAGGGCATCAGGCGGTAGGGCTCGCGGTGCGAGGCGCGCCAACCCAGGCCGCCGGTTTCGGAGGCGCCATACACCTGCACCAGCCGCAGGCCGGCCGCCCCCGCGCGTTCGGCCACCGCGTCGGGGCAGGGCGCGGTCGAGCTGGCGCCGTCCACGTCGTCCGGAAAAGCCGCGCCGGCACCGAGCGCATCCTGCCAGACATGAGGATGGCCGATCACCAGGTCGCCGGGCAGGACGTGGCGCGCGAGCTGGGAAGGCAGGCGCGCACGCACGCTCAGCACCTGGTCCGGTGCGAGGCCGAGGTGGCGCGGCAGCAGGACGCCGAACAGGAAGCCGTAGATGTGATGGCAGGGCACGGCCAGCAGCAGGCGCCGGCGGCGCGGGAACAGCGCGGCCAGCGCCGCCGCTTCCTGTTCCAGCAGGACCAGTTCGTGGCTGCAGCGCTTCGGCTCGCCGCTGCTGCCCGAGGTGCGGAAGGTGACTTCCTCGCTCCAGTGCTGCAGGGCGGCGGTGGCGATGTCGAGCCAGCCGTCCAGGGTGCGGCGCGCCAGCAGGTAATCCTCGACTCCGCTGCGCTGCATCTGCAGGGCTTCGGCCAGCGCGCCGGCCAGCTGCAGCAGCTCCAGCGAATCGACACCGAGGTCCTGGTCCAGCGACAGCGCGCCGCTCCAGCCGTCGGGCAGGATCCGCTCGTGGCGCAGCGCCGTCAGTTCGGCGGCCACCAGGTCGGCGACGAAGCGCAGCAGCGCGCCGCGGTCGGCCCACCATGGGGCCAGGTCGAGGCCAGGTTCGCGCATCGCTTACAGGCGCTTGACGAAGATCCAGAAGCTGCCGTCGCTGATGGCCTTCTTCATGTGGATCTTCACCTTGGTGGGCGTCATCTTGTAGTCGAACACGTACTCGAACATCGTGTTCAGGTTGTTGGCGCGCACGCCGGCGTCGAACACGCCCTTGAAGCGGGCCGTGTTGGTGCAGGGGGCGACGTCGCGGAAGAAGTTGGTGCCGATCACGGCGCTGGCCTGGCGGCCGGTGATCATCGCTTCCGCCTGGTTGTAGCGCAGGACCTTGCCCTGCGCATCGAGCTGGATGGCGCCGAAGGCCAGTTCGTCGATCTGCTGGCCGGACAGGCGGGACAGGGTGTTGTCGATGTCGTCCTTGCCGAAGGCGACGACGTTCAGGGTAGACAGCATGGGTTCCTCATTGTTCTTGGTTGATAGTTTGTCCAGGACAAAGTGAGATTGTATATTGCTTTTTAGAAATTACAAGCATTGTTGCGTAATTTTGTCCTGGACAAGAATATCACGCTGCCGGCACGGTCCGGCGCCGCGTCCCGGCCTGTGCTAAGGTTGCGCTTTTCTCCATCGAGCATGAGCCTTCCCAGCCCCTACATCGGCCGTTTCGCCCCCTCGCCCACCGGCCCCCTGCACGCCGGTTCGCTGGTGGCGGCCCTGGCCAGCTACCTGGACGCGCGTGCCAACGGCGGCGCCTGGCTGATCCGCATCGAGGACATCGACGAGGGCCGCGCCGTGCCCGGCGCCGCCGAGACCATCCTCGCTCAGCTCGACTGGCTGGGCATGCAGTCGGACGGCGGGATCGTCTGGCAGAGCCGGCGCAAGGACCTGTACCAGGCCGCGCGCGAACGCATCGCGGATTACGTGTACGGCTGCGGCTGCAACCGCAGGGAGATCGCCGATTCGCGCCTGGGCGTGGGACCGGACGGCGCCGCCATCTATCCCGGCACCTGCCGCCTTGGCCTGGCGCCGGGCCGCGAGGCGCGCAGCCTGCGCCTGCGGGTGCCGGAACCGGGAGAAGACCTGATCGGCTTCCAGGACCGCTTCGCCGGCTGGCAGGAGCAGCGGCTGGCGCTGGAATCGGGGGATTTCGTGCTCAAGCGTGCCGACGGCTACTGGGCCTATCAGCTGGCCGTGGTGGTGGACGATGCGGAGCAGGGCGTGACCGACGTCGTGCGCGGCGCCGACCTGCTCGATTCGACCCCACGCCAGATCTACCTGCAGCGCCTGCTGGGCGTGTCGACGCCGCGCTACCTGCACGTGCCGGTGGTGCGCAATGCCAGCGGCGAGAAACTGTCCAAGCAGACCGGTGCGCTGGCCGTCCTGCCGGGTAACGAAGAGGCCGCCGTCGCGGCCCTGCAACAAGCCGCCGGCTTCCTCGGCCTGCGCCTGGCTGGGCCGGGCGCTTCCCGGCCCGCTTCCCTGGCCGCGTTCTGGCAAGAGGCGGTCCCGGCCTGGGCCAAGCTGCTTGCCGAACGCGGCGCCCTGCTTACCGGCTAGCCGGAATGCCGGCTAACGCTGCCAGCAGCTTTCCCAACGCCGCCTGCGGCCCATCCACATGAGGCTGGCCAGGCCACCCGCCAGCATCGCCCACTCGGCCGGTTCCGGCACCGGTGCGGCCACCACGAAGCCACGGATCTCGCCAGCCGGATGCGAGGTCGTATGGATGTTGACGTAGGCTTCGTTGGCATTGATGCCGTTCACGAAGGCGGTCGCCGCGCCGGACACCGTGCCGCCATTCGCCGCCAGGAAGGCCGGGTCATAGGTCGCGGTGTCGTACAGCGAGAAGGTCTTCGTGTAGGTGCCGTCCTTGACGCCGGTCGGGAAATCGGTGAACGGCAAGGCCACCGGCGAAGTGCCGGTGAAGGCGGTGGTGGTGCAGCAGTGGATGTGGGCCTCGGTCGAGTCGCCGACCAGGCCGCTGAACGGCACGTCGACCGTCAAGTTGGTGCCGGCGAACTCGAGCGTCACCATGCTGCTGCCCGGCGAAGCGTTGGGCGGACTTTCGGCCGGGCCGCTGGCGGTCGCCTTGTAGGTCTGGGCGAAAGCCGGGGTGGCCAGCCCCGCCGTCGCTGCCAGTGCTAGAACAGACAGAACTTGTTTCATGGATACCTCCTGTTGAACAGAGTCTCTGCAACGCACCCCGTCCTGGGATGCGCTCAAAAACTTAGCACCGGAGCTTGGCCGGGACTCGCACCGTACGGCTGAGATAGTGCCCATGAGCGACTGAATCCCGGAAATTCAGTAATTATGTGATACAGAAATTTTGATCCTCCTCTCATTTTTGTATCATGTCTGGCGTGCGCCTACTTGCGCCTACTTGCGCTTCATGCTGATGCTGCCGTCCGGTTCCAGGAAGGCGCATTGCATCTCATGGCGGGCGCAGTCGGCCGAGCGCAGCGCCCTCGACCCGCGCCTCCTCCCAGCGAATGCCCACGGATGAGAGGGTGGTAGTGACGAGTGCGCGGTTTGATTGTTCGCCAGGGAACGAAGCGGATCAGCAGGCTGGCGTCACCACCCGCACCACCGTCTCGCAATAGTCGCGAAAGCCCATGCGCAGATAGAGCCCGTGCGCCGCCTCGTTGGCCCGCATCACGTGCAGGAAGGGCGTCTCGCCGCGCAGCAGCTGGCGCCGGATCAGCTTCAGCATCAGGCGCCGCGCGTAGCCGCGGCCCTGGGCATCGGGATGCGTGCAGACGCCGCTGATCTCGCGCAGCCCGGGCGCGGCCATGCGCTCGCCGGCCATCGCGATCAGCTTGCCGCCGTCGACATGGCCGAAGTACTCGCCCAGCTCGATGGTGCGCGGGCCGAAGGGACCGGGACGGGTGAGCCGGGCCAGCGCCAGCGCCTGCTCCGCATGCGCTTTCCCGAGCGGGATGGCATCCGGCGCTTCGTCGCGCTCCGGCATGACGCCGTCCCAGACCATGCGGTACATGGTCGACTCGGCCTCGATGCGCCAGCCCGCGGGCGCCGGGCCGGACCAGGCGTCGCAGTAGAAGTGTTCGCCGGCTTCGCAGAAGGGCGCCAGCGCCGCGAAGTCCGGCTGCCGCGGGTCGGGAAAGCCGACGATCGGCGAGAACCCGGGGGCATAGCGCCTGGCCGTCCCGGTGCCGGCCGACAGGTGGGCGTGCATGCCGCTCAGGGTGTTCCAGAAGATGTTGTCGAGCAGGTGGTCCATGCCGGGCATTCTACGCCTCGATGCGGGCGTGCAGCAGGCTGCGGTTCAGGCGCACGTAGGCATCCAGCAGATCGGTCTTGTGGACGGTGCCGAGCAGTTCCGGATCGCCTGGCGCGCGCACGATCGGCAGGCGTTCGCCGTGGTGGCGCATGAACTGGCGCAGGGCTTCGTCCAGGCCCATGCCGGCGTCCAGCAGCGGCAGCGCATCCCGGCGGGCCATCGTGCTGCAGGGCTGGCTCGCCAGCAGCGGATCCTGGAAGCGCGGCGCGATCTCGTGCAGGGCCACCGTGCCGCGGTAGCGCCCGGCGCCGTCGACCAGGTAGACGTACTTGACGTTGTGCTGGCCGAACAGTTCGGCGGCGGCGGACAGCGGCGCGGTGTCGGGCAGCACCGTCTCGGCGGGGCGGATCAGTTCCGCGATGCGCATGGTGCGCAGCCGTTCGCGCTCCTCGGCTTCGGCCAGGCGCTGGGCCGTGATCTCGTACATCGAGGCGCCCCCTAGCGCGCGCGCCACCGCGTAGGCCACCACGCAGGCCAGCATCAGCGGCAGCATGAGCTGGTAGCTGAGGGTCATCTCGAAGATCATCAGGATCGCCATCAGCGGCGCGCTGGCGGCCGCCGCCAGGGTCGCGCCCATGCCGACCGCGACATAGGCGGCGGGCAGCGCGGCGGCGCCGGGCCACAGGGCCTGCAGCGCCAGCGCGAACAGGTAGCCGACCGTGGCGCCCACGAACAGGGTCGGCGTGAAGATACCGCCGACGGCGCCGGAGCCGCAGGTCAGGCAGGTGGCCAGCACCTTGCAGACCAGTACCAGCAGCACGCCCTGCCAGAGCCAGGGCTGGTGCAGCAGCGAGTTCACCACGCTGTAGCCGTTGCCCCAGACTTGCGGCACCCACAGCGAGATCGCGCCGACCCCGAGGCCGCCGAGCGCGAGCCGCAGCGGCAGCGGCAGCCTGGATGCCTGGAACAGGCCGCGGGTGCGCTGGAGGGCGCCGAGGAAGCCCGGCGCCACCAGCCCGGCGAGCACGCCCAGCACCACGAAGGCGAGCATCTCGGTACCGGCGATCGGCGCGAAGGCCGGCATCTCGTAGGTCGGGTGGTAGCCGGGCAGGTGGCGCATGGTGATGTTCGAGACCACCGCCGCCACCATGATCGGGCCCAGGCTTTCCATGGCGATCGCGCCGAGCACGATTTCGGTGACGAAGAAGGCGCTGGCGATCGGCGCGTTATAGGCCGCGGCAATGCCGGCCGCGGCGCCGCAGGCCACCAGCAGGCGCAGGCGCATCGTGTTCAGGCGCAGTGCGCGCCCGCTCAGGGACGCCGACAGCGCCGCCAGCTGGATCATCGAGCCTTCGCGGCCGATCGAACCGCCGGAGGCGATCGACAGCAGCGAGGACAGGCCGTTGACGAGGGTGAGGCGGATCGGCACCCGGCCGTCGCCGATCGCCACGATCTCCATGTAGTCCGGGCGGCGTTGCGAGGGCAGGCGGCGGCCGAGGGCGAGCAGGGAGCCGGCCAGCAGTCCGCCCGCGCAGGGCAGCAGCAGCCGGGTATGCCAGGGCAGGGAAGCGGCGATCTCGACGAAGGAACCGGAGCGGCCGTAGAGCAGTTCCTGCATCAGGACCAGGCCTTCGCGGAACACCACCGTGGCCAGGGCGCCGACGAAGCCGACCAGGGCCGCCAGCAGGAGCAGGGAGTTCTTGCCGAGCAGCTCGCGCAGCCGGCCGCCGAGGCGTTCGCCCCGGCCGGCGTCAGGCGCCTGCACCGGCCTGCCCGGGATGGCGCTCCTCCCACGCCTTCAAGGCCCGCTCGTAGTTCTCGAGCGCGATCTGGTACATGTCGAACACGCAGTTGACGCAGCCGGTGCCGCAGCAGTCTTCGAGCTCGGGCTCTTTCGGCGGCAGCGGGCGCGGATCCGTTTCGGGCGAGGGGGCGGCGCTCACGATTCCTTCCCGCCGTTGAGGATCCGCTGGATCTCTTCGCGCTCCTTCTTGCTGACGTGGCCGCGCAGGGCGGCCAGCACCAGCGCCTTGCCGGAGCCGGAAAAGGCTTTCACGATCAATTCGCTGACCAGGCTGGTCTGCAGGGCGTCCTGCGGCTGGGCCGGCGAATACACGTGGGCGCGCTGGCTTTCGTCGCGCAGCAGCAGGCCCTTGGCATGCATCAGCTGCAGCAGGCGCAGCACCGTGGCGGCCGTCATGTCGGGACGGTCGGTGGCTAGCGCCTCGTGCACCTGTTTGGCCGTGGACGGGCCGGTTTGCCACAGGATGCGCAGCAGTTCCAGTTCGGACGGTGTCGGTTTGGGTGGGGCGGGATGCGACATGCGTTGCAGCATACCCGCTCCCGCCGTGAAAGTCACTCGGTGAGCTGGTATTCGCGCAGCGAGAACCTCATCCTGCCGTCCTGCTTCACGCAGACGCCCGTCATGGTTTCGCCCGGGCGCAGGGTGAAGCTGAGGCGGGTGCCCGGCTGCTTCGCGGCGCAGTCGGCGTGGGCACTGTCCGGCACCGGCGGCAGCTTCGGCGGCGGCGGCGGGGACGGCGGAGCCGGAACGTCGGGCGGCGCCGGCACGGCCGGGATCGCGGGCATGGCCGGCATGGCGGGCGCGTACGCGCTCGCATCGCCGGGTACGGGCGGGGCCGGTGGTGCCGGCGGTCCCGGCGGGCGCGGCGGTTTCGGCGGCTTGGGCGGCGGCGGGCAGTTGGCGCCCTTGGCATCGCAGTTGACGTAGACATGGACGTCGGCCACGGCGGCACCGGCGACGCCGGAGAGCAGGGCGAACGTCAGGATGGCGGCGGTATGTTTCATCTTCTTCTCCTCAGGCTGGAACCCGTCCGGGGCGGCGGGCCATATGTGCATGGTGCATTGCGAATGTGGAGAAAAAATGAAGAAGGCTATAAATCGAAGCGGTAGCCGAGTCCGTAGATCGCATGGATGGCTTCCACGCCCGGCAGCGCCGCGTCCAGCTTGCGCCGCAGGTTCTTGACGTGGCTGTCGATGGCGCGGTCGGCCACCTCGAGGCTGGCATTGCCCTCGCGCGCGGCGTCGAGCAGCTGGGCGCGCGAAAACACCTGGCCGGGCCGCCGCGCCAGCGCCGCCAGGATGCCGTATTCGGTGGGCGTCAGCTCCAGCGGCCGGCCATGGATGCGGATCCGGCGCGCGGCGGTGTCGACGGCGATCGCCGGCACCGCGGGCACGGAAGCCGGGCCTGCGCGGCGCAGGATCGCCTTGATGCGGGCCATCAGCTCGCGCGGGCTGAAGGGTTTGCACAGGTAGTCGTCGGCGCCGAGTTCGAGGCCCAGCAGGCGGTCGATCTCCTCGACGCGCGCGGTCACCATCACGACCGGCACGCTGGAGAAGGCGCGCACTTCGCGGCATACCGACAGGCCGTCCAGGCCGGGCAGCATCAGGTCCAGCACCACCAGCGCGGGCGGCTGGCGCCGGATCGCCTCCAGGGCCAGGGCGCCGTCGCCGAACACGGTGGGCCGGTAGCCGGCGGCCAGCGCGTAGTCGGCCACCAGCGCCGCCAGTTCGGGTTCGTCCTCGACGATGAAGATGTCGGCGCTCATGGATGCTCGCAATGGAAGTCGTAACCAAGGGGAATCGTGACGGTGGCGCGCAGGCCGCCGAGTGGAGAATGGGCGAAGGACAGCTGCGCGCCCTGGGCTTCCAGCAGGCGGCGGCACAGGGCCAGGCCGAGGCCGGCGCCGCCGTGCGCGCGGCTGCGCGAGGCGTCGACGCGGTAGAAGCGCTGCGCCAGGCGATCGAGGGCATCGTCCGGCACGCCGGGCGCGCTGTCGTCCAGGTGCAGGCGCAGCAGGGCGCCGGCGCTTTCCGCGCTCAGTGCCACGCGGCCGCCGGCGGCCGTATAGCGCAGGCTGTTCTCGAACAGGTTGTCGAACACCTGGCGCATGCGGTCCGGATCGGCCATGGCCTGCGCGCGTGGCGGCGCCTGGCCCAGTTCGAGCGCCAGGCCGGCGGCCTGCAGCCGCGCATCGAAGCTTTGGGCCTGGGCGCAGGCCAGCTGCCAGACGTCGAGGCGCTCGGGCTTGACGTCGAGGGCCTTGATGTCGGCGCGCGCCAGCGCATACAGCTCGTCGATCAGCTTGTTCAGGGCCAGCACCTGGCGCAGCATGGCGTCGAGGGTGGCCGGCGTGGCGCTGCGAACGCCGTCCTGGATCGCCTCGAGCTGGGCGCGCAGCACGGCCAGCGGGGTGCGCAGCTCGTGCGAGGTATCGGCCACCCACTGGCGGCGCGCGCTTTCGGCGCGGTCCAGCTGCTCGGCCAGGGTATTGAAGTGGCGCGCCAGTTCGCCCAGCTCGTCGCTGCGCCCTGCCGGCAGGCGGACGTCGAAGCGGCCCTCGGCCAGCATGCCGGCGCCGCCCGCCAGTTCTCGGATCGGGCCGCGGAAGTGGCGCGCCAGCAGGATCGCCGCCAGCGCCGAGAAGGCGACCGCGAAGCCGACGATCCACCACAGGCTGGCGCTCAGCTGCTGCAGGAAGGCGAGCGCCATGGCGTCGCTCGGACGGGGACTGCGCGCCACGCCCAGGTAGCCGGCCGTGCGGCCGTCCACCTCGACCGGACGGCGCGCCAGCGGAATCGCATCCGGCATGCGCCCGGCCAGGTAGCGGCCGTCGGCGTCGAGCAGGGTGATGCGCTCGGGCAGCGGGGCATCCACCCCGGCATCCGCGGCGAGGGCCGGGCCGACGCGCGGGGCGGCCAGGGGCGGCATCGGCGCCGGTGCCGCCGGTGGCGAGGGCGGTGCCGGCGGCGCGGGTGGGGAGAGGAGGGAAGTCGGCGCCGGCCGCGCGGCCTTGGCCGGTACCGCGGCCGGCACGGCTGGTGTTGCCGGAGCAGGCGGTGCGGCCGGCGGCGCCAGGGCTGCGGCTTCGCGTTCGCGCTGCAGGCGTTCCAGCTCGCGCGCGATCCACTGGCGCCGGCCGTCCGGCGCGGGCAGGAAGCGCCAGTCGCCGTGGCCGCGGTACTGGCGTGCCAGCGCGCCGGACAGCTCGTCGAGGCGATCGAGTTCGATCCCGACGGCGTAATCGCCAAAGCCCGCCAGCACGTTCTGGCGCAGCAGATAGACGGCACCCGCCGCCACCGCGAGGATCGCGAGCAGGACGGAGGCGAACAGGCGATGGCCGATCGAGATTTTCAAGGCGTTAAAAAAGGTTGGCGACAGTTCATTCTAAGGCAAGCATCAATCCCCGTCGTCCCCGCTTTCGCGGGAATGGCGAGTCGTCGGATTCGATTGACGGCAAACCACCCGCTCATTAGCATCGATGAGCCGCTACCTGGTGAAGATTGACGCGGCACAGGCCGCACGCCATTGAAGCCGGGCCTGCCCGCGCACGCGTGACAAAGCACGCATTTTCGGACAGTGGAATTTGTTACTGTGCCAGTCGTTCAATTTGACCATGACGGGGGAATGATGAAGCGGATCGTTGGCTTGCTCTTGATGATGTGCCTGATGGCAGCGTGCAGCGATCCGGACCAGGGTCCGCCACTGGGTCCGTTCGCGGCCATCACCAAGAAGGAAACCGATCCGGCCTTCGACATCGTGCCGCCGTCCTCGCGGAGCCCGGCCGCCTTTACTTTCACCAGCAGTAACGCCGCGGTCGCCACCATCGCCGGCACCCTGGTGACCATCAAGGGCCCGGGCGAGACCACGATCACCGCCTCCCAGCCGAGCATCGGCAGCTTTGGCCCGACCTCGGCGAGCACCACGCTCACCGTCAGCAAGGTCGATTGCGGCGCCGGCAGCGCGGTCGTCAACGGCGCCTGCGCCGTGGTGCCGACCTGCGTCGCGCCGGCAGTCCTGAGCAACAACCAGTGCGTCCCGCCGACGTCGGGCGCTGCCGTGGTGCATTTCGGCGGCTTTGCCTGGATGGGCGTGAGCAACGTCGACAACTTCAGCAATGCGGGCAATTTCTGCACCACCTCCACGATCGGCGGCGCGACCGGATGGAAGCTGCCGACCGCGGACCAGCTGATCGCCCTGCAGCAGTCCGGCGTCCTCGCCGGGCAGGGCTGGAGCCTTGGCGCCACCTGGTCGTCGACCATGCCCACGAGTTCAACGACCGCAAGCCACATGGTGGTCGACCTGTCCACCGGCGCGGCGACCGACCGGCCCGACGTCGGCATCGCCTACGTCAGCTGCGTGCGCTGAACGGACCAGCCGCAACAAATAGTGCATTGTGACAATTGGCGTAATTTAAGCGGCATGTATTTGCTATCGTGACGGGCTGTTCAGTAACTCCGCCCAGCCCTTCATGATCTTCCAGCATCGCCGTCTCGCCGCCGCCGTCCACCTCGCCTTGTCGACCCTGCCGGCCGCCGCGCTGGCCCAGACCGCGGTCCAGCCGGCCATATCGACGCAGACTGCGGCCGAACCTGTGCCCGCCAAGGAGGCGCCACCGAAAAAGGACGGCAAGATCTCGACCGTCGAGGTGAAGGGCGCGGCCAGCGACTACGATCCGCGCCGCGACGACACGGCCAGCAAGACCGTCATGAACGCGGAGGAGATCCGCAAGTACGGCGACGACAATATCTACGACGTCCTCAAACGCGCGCCCGGCGTGACCGTGACCGGCAAGACCCTGCGCATGCGCGGCCTGGGCGCCGGCTACACCCAGATCCTGGTCAACGGCGACCGTCCGCCGCCAGGCTTCAACATGGATGCGCTGACGCCCGACCAGATCGAGCGCATCGAGATCATCCGCGCCGCCAGCGCCGAGTATTCGACGCAGGCGATCGCCGGCACCATCAACATCGTGCTGAAGAAGGTGACCTCGAAGGCGGTGCACGACCTGCGCCTGTCAGGCTTCCGTTCGCAGCAAAGCCGTAACGCGAACGTCGGCATGAACCTGGCCGACAAGATCGACAAGCTCTCGTATTTCACCTACATCGGCCTGTACGGCGGCGACAACGACAATCATTCGACCGGCAGCGAGCTGTTCACGCTGCCGTCCGGGCAGGTGACGCAATCGCGCACCTCGCGCTACGACGGTGGCGGCAGCTACCGCGGCGCCGTGCTGTCCCCGCGCCTGAACTGGAAGTTCCCGGATGGCGACGAGCTGAACCTGTCGGGCATGGTGCATGCGAACCGCATGAACTGGGGCGGACGCAGCCTGAACGACAACCTGGTCGGCAGCTTCGGCAATCCGGACTATGTCGAGACCCTGAGCGCGACGCCGTCGGGTGGCTGGATGGGACAGATGGAGCTAGGCTGGATCGCGAAGATCGCCGGCGGCAAGCTGGACCTCAAGGTATCGGGCGAGCGCAGCCGCAACTACAGCGATTCGCTGACCGACCTGTACACCGCCGGTCACGCCGGGAGCCTGCTGCGCGATTGGGACACCGTCAATCGTGGCCGCCGCACCAGCCTGCGCGGCAAGTACACGCGCTCGCTGTTCGACGGCCACTCGCTGGCGGCCGGCCTGGATACGAGCGTGCAGGCCAGCGACGAAGTCCGCAACCGCAACGACCGCCTGAACCAGGACGCACCGACCCACACCATCGAGACCTTCGAACCGAAGATCACGCGCCTGGCCGGCTTCGTGCAGGACGAGTGGAGCATCGACAAGCAGCTCTCGGTCTACCTCGGTGCGCGCTGGGAAGGCGTGCAGACCGACAGCGAAGCTAACGAGCCGGGCACCGGCAAACTGTCGACGAAGTCGCGCAACCACGTGCTGAGCCCCGTGGCCCAGACCCTGTACAAATTCCCCGGCGACAGCGGACGCCAGCTGCGCCTGGCCCTGACCCGCACGTATAAAGCGCCGGAGGTCGGGCAGCTCACCGCGCGCCGCTTCGAAACCCCGGTCAACACCCGTTTCGACGCCGACTCCGGCGGCAATCCGGACCTGCGTCCCGAACTGGCGAACGGCATCGACCTCACCTACGAGCACTTCCTGAAGGACGGCGCGATGTTCTCGGCGAGCGTGTCGCGGCGCGCCATCTCGGACTATATCCGTACCCGCCTTGACCTCGATGCGGACGGACGCTGGGTCTACCGCCCGGTCAACGACGGCGACGCGCTGGTGCGCTCGCTGCAGCTGGAAGCCAAGGCCCCCGGCAAGCTGCTGGCCGCCGCCCTCGGCGGCTTCGACCTGCGCGCAAGCTTCAGCCGCAACTGGTCGCACGTTTCTGCCGTGCCCGGCCCCGGCAACCGCCTCGACGGCCAGACCCCGATGTCGGCCACCGCAGGTATCGACTACCGCAAGGGCGACCTGACCATGGGCAGCAGCCTGTCCTGGCAGAAGGGCGGCTGGGTGCGCATCTCCGACGGCCAGTTCCAGTACCAGCAGTCGCGCCGCGACCTCGACGCCTACCTGCTGTACAAGTTCAATCCGCGCTACCAGCTGCGACTGTCGGCCAACAACATCCTCGGCCAGGACAGCGCCTCGGACCGATACTACCGGGATGTATCGGGCACCTCGCGCCAGACCAGCTTCAATCCGGCGTCCGTGCGAGTGGGGGTGAATCTCGAGGTGAAGCTGTGAACGAAACGGCGGCGCCGCAGGACTCCCGCTGGATCGCCCGGCGCGCGGGCTGGTGCGTCATCGGACTCGGCATCGCCGACCTGGCCTACGGGGTCCTGTTTGCCCCGCCGGGCATGATCAATTTCAGGATCATCGGCATCCTGGCCGGACTCCTGATCCTGTTCGGCGGCCTGAAGGTGCATGCCGTCGTGCGCTGGCTGGCGCTGCTGGTGATCGGCGGAATGCTGCTCGGGCTGGTCCTGCCTTTCGTCGTCGTCCCCGCCAGCCTGACGCTCACCCAGATCCGCCTGTACCCGATTCCGTTCGCCCTGAGCTGCATTCCATGGCTGCTCTGGATGGCGATGATGGGCATCGCGGCGGGCGCCCTGAGTCACCCCTTGCTGCTTGCGGCACGCGCACGCGCCGGCCGGCCCGTGCACAGCGCGCGCATCCCGCTGGTCATCGGCATCGTCCTCGCGGCGGGCGCCGCCGTGGTCCAGGTGCGCGTCCTGGACGGCGAAGCCGGCCGGAAGGCCAGCCGGCTGGTCGCGGAGCGCCTGGGCCCGGGATACCGGTACTACACCCAGACGCTGCAGTACACGAAGCCGATCACGGCGGCGTCCGCGAAGCCGACGGTGGTGTCCGCGACGGTCCAGGCGTGGAACGAGCGCGAAGTGCTGAACGTTCCCGTCAGGTGGGAAGAGTAGGACGAAAAGTCAGCTTGATGGCACGTGATTGGCCCCGCCGCACGTGACAAAGCGCGCATTTCGCGCCGCCGCGCCCTGATAAGCTTGTCCGGATTCCAGGCTGATAAGGATAGGGACATCATGGGCATTTCGCTGGCGTGGGTCGCGGTCAAGGGACTCGATGCGGACACCATCCTGGCCAGGCTCGACCTGGCGCCGACGGGGAGAGACTGCGACATCCTCGAGACCGATATCGCCGCGCATCCCCTGGCCGGCGGCGCCCAGATGGTCGCGGCCCTCGACTGCGCGCACCGCATCATCGAGGCCGACAGCATGGCCCGGCTGTCGGCGGGCTGCGAAGCGCTGGCCTGCTCGGTCGAGGAGCACGTGTCCTGGGCGATGTCCGAACTGTGGCGGGACGGCAGGCGGATCTGGCAGGTCTATTTTGCCGGCAGCGAAGACCCGTACGAGTTCGGCCACGAAGGCGAGCTGCCGCCGCGCTTCCAGGAACTGCTGGCGAACGTCACGCCGGACGACAGCGAGGACCTGGACGGCTACTTCTTGGCGGACATCCCCTTGATCCTCGCGAAGGAGTTCGGCGGCTTCCACTACGCCGAGACCGACCCCGCATTCGATGCGGTCCCGTTCCAGGAGCTGAAGGACCTGTGGGCCAGGCCGAAGACCGGCTGGTGGAAAAAGCTGTGGGCCTGAGCGCCCGATACAGCGCTCAGTACACGTCGCGCCGGTAGCGGCCCTCGGCGCCCAGCTGCTCGAGCAGCTCCTGGCCGAGAATGCCGCCAAGCGCGTCGTGCACGCCGCCCGCCATGCCCTGCAGGCTGCCGCACACATAGATCGCCGCGCCGCGTTCGATCCACTCGCGCACGAAAGGCGCCTGGGCGCGCAGCGCGTCCTGCACGTACAGGCGCGCCTGCTGGTCGCGCGAAAACGCCAGGTCGAGCTTCTGTAGCCAGCCGGATTCGCGCCAGCCTTCCAGTTCGCCGCGCAGCAGGAAGTCGTGGGYGTTGTTGCGCTCTCCGAACAGCAGCCAGTTTTCCCTCACGCCGAGCTTGACGCGGGCGCGCAGCAGGCCGCGCAGGCCGGCCAGGCCGCTGCCGTTGCCGATCAGGAGCATGGGCCGGCGCGCGTTGTCGCCGAGGCGGAAGCGCGCGTGTTCGCGGATGCGCAGGCGGATCGCATCGCTGGACGCCGCGCTTTCGCACAGCCAGCCGGAAGCGGCGCCGGGGCTGCCGTCCTCGTGCCTTTGCAGGCGCACCAGCAGTTCCAGGCGGCCGTCGGATGGGATGGACGCAATCGAGTATTCGCGCGGGTGTCCGGGGTCGGCCGGGGCGCTGACCTGGGCCAGGTCGCCGGCTTCCCAGGCGGGCAACTGGCCGTCCACGGGCGCCAGCGCCAGGCGGTACAGGGGAGCGCCCAGGCTGCCCGGATTCAGCAGCTCGCGTTCGGTGATGCGCCAGTCGGCGTAGGCCGGCGCTTCCCAGTCGGGGGCGTCGATGGTGCCGGCCAGGCGGCCGAGGTGGTGCTGCCAGTCTTCCAGCGCCTTCGCGGCGCCGCGGTCGACCTCGATGCGGTCGAACAGCGGCGTGGCGCCGGCCTGCGCCAGCCAGGCGTCGAGGGCGCGGCCGAAGCCGCAGAAGTTGGCGTAGCTGCGGTCGCCCAGGGCCAGCACGGCGTAGTGCAGGTGGGGCAGATCGACGCCCTCGGCCATCAGGCGGGCGGCGAAACGGGCGGCGGTGTCGGGGGCGTCGCCTTCGCCGTAGGTGCTGGCGATGAACAGGATGCGCGTCGCGCCGCGCAGGCCGGCTTCGTCGAGGCTGGAGATGCAGGCCGCGCGCGCCGCCAGGCCGCCGGTGGCGAGCAGCTCGGCGCTGCGGCGCGCGAGGACTTCGGCGCTGCCGGTCTGGCTCGCGTAGACAACCAGCCAATCGGCCGGCGCGGCGCTTGCCCTGGTGCGGGCGCGGGCCGCGCGGAAATACGCGGCGCACATCGCCAGGTAGCCGCTGGACAGCAGCAGGGCGCTGCCCCAGCGCAGCGGTTCGATCGTCATCATGTTCATTGCAGCAGCGCGCGCCAGGCCGGTGTGTCGATTTCGCGCAGGCCCTCGTCGGTGCGCAGCAGGAAGCGGGCCGCCAGGCCGCGCTGTTCGGCGTAGGGCAGGCCGGCCGCAAGGCCCATCACGGTCAGCGCCGTCGAGAGGGCGTCGGCCGCGATGCAGGTCGGCGCCAGCACCGTCACCGAGGCGACGCCGTTGTCGATCGGGACGCCGGTGCGCGGATCCAGGGTGTGCGAGGCGCGCCGGCGCGCATGGTGAAAGTAACGGCGATAATCGCCGGACGTGGCGACCGCCAGCCCGTGCAGCGCCACCACCGACTGCGCTACGGTTGCGCCGGCGGTGTCGGTATCGGGCACGCCTTCCAGCTCGACCCACCAGGGCTGGCCATCGGCCTTGACGCCGGCGCCGCGCAGTTCTCCGCCGACTTCGACCAGGTAGTGGCGCACGCCCAGCGCTTGCAGGCGCTGCGCCAGGCAGTCGACCGCGTAGCCTTTCGCCACCGAGGACAGGTCGAGGATGGCGCCGCCGGGCTGGTACAGGCGCCGGCCTTCGCGGTCGAGCCGCGGCCGCTGGTCCTGGCGCCGGGCGATCACGGCGGCCACCGCTTCGTGGCCCGGGGCGTAGAAGCCGGCCTGGTCGTAGCGGCCGGTCGGGCCGAAGCCCCACAGGTTCACCAGCGCGCCCGCGGCCGGGTCGTAGGCGCCGCCGCTGTCCTCATGCACCGACAGCGCGTAGTCCATCACCGCGAAGAATTGCGGCGGCAGCGGATGCCAGCTGCCCGCCGGCGCGCGGTTGTAGCGCGACAGCAGGGAGCCGCCGTCCCAGTGGCTCATCTGCGCGACGATCTCGTCCAGCTCCTGCTGCAGGACGCCCCGCAATTCGGCATCGACGCCGGGAGGCAGCAGCATCCGCGCCGACCAGTCGGTGCCCATCGAGGTCCCGGCCAGCCCGTGCGGGCGGCTGCCGGCTTCGGGCAGGAGCGGATCGATGTCCAGCGGAACGAGAACGGCGCGCATGCTGGACCGCTTACTCCGGCAGGACTTCGAGGGTCGCCGAGTAGCTGTAGCGCTTGGCGTCCGCCGGGCCTTCCGCGCCCGGGCCGCGTGGCGCATTCGCCGGCTCAGTTGCCGGATACTTGGCGCTGAGCCAGTACATGTTCGGCGCCGGCAGCGTGAAGCTGGCTTCGCCCTTGGCGTCGGTGCTCAGGCGCGCTTCGTTGATCGTGCCGCGGTACTTGACGCCGCCGGGGATCAGGCTGAAGGGGAAGTTCGGCAGCGGCTTGCCGTCCAGCTGGAAGCGGAAGGTGGCTTTCTCTCCGGCGCGCAGCTCGGTCGGATTGGTGACGGCCACCATTTCGAGGCCGGTGCCCAGCGGCTTGAGGGCGCCGTTGCTCGGCTTGTTCAGGGTGACGAAGGTGTCCTGGCGCTGGACCATGGTGGTGCGCTTGACCTCGGTGGCGCCGGCCGGGATCTCCTTGTCCGCCGTCTGTTCGGTGGCGCGGAAGCGCTTCATCTCGCCGTTCAGCTTGTAGCTGCCCATGACGTTGGTCGCGGCCAGGGTGACGCGGTAGGTGCCGTCCTTCGGCAGCTTGAGGTCGACGCTGGAGCGGAACTTGCCGACCGTGGCGGCCGGGGCGGGCGCGGTCTGGCCGTCCGGATCGGTGACGGTCAGGCCATCCATGCGCAGCGGCATGTGGTCGACGTTGAACAGGCCTTCCGAGACGGCGCCGTCGATCGTGACCCAGGCTTCGCGCTCGGTCTCGATGAAGGTGCTGGTCGGCAGCATCCACGGGCGGTGGGCCTGGGCGGCGCAGGCGATGCCGGCGAGGGCGGCGGCGATGACGAACTGTTTCATGAATCGGGCTTGCATGCTGCCTCCTTATTGGACCGAGATCGATACCGCGCCCAGCTCTTCCTTGCCCGAGCTGCTCGCGGCCAGTTTGCCCTTGGCGGGCCAGGTGAAGGGCACGCGCACCAGTTCGCGGCCGCCGGCTTCGCGCGCGGCCTCGATGACCAGCTTGTAGTCGCCGGCCGGCAGCTTGTCCAGGCCGGCCCTGGCGGTCGAGAAGTTCATGGTCTGCAGGCCTGCCGGGCGGGTCGCGCCGGACACGCCATCCATCGGCAGCTCGACGTCGCGGCCGGCCTTGCGCCACCAGGTGCGCAGGTCCTTGACCCATTTGGTGCCGGCGTTGTCCTTCTTCTTGACGTCGTACAGCACCGCCAGGGGCGAGGCCACGCCCTGGTCGGCGCGCTCGATCCAGATCGCTACATAGGGCTTGTGGTACTCGGCCACGTTCAGCTGCGGCAGTTCGAACTTGACGGTCAGGTCGGCGGCCATCGCGCCGTTCGATACCAGGGGCAGAGCCAGCGGCAGCGTCAGCGCGAGCGATCGGGACAGTTTCATGGACTTTCTTTCGTAGTTGGTAGGAAGCAAACTCAGTGAACGAACAGCAGGGCCAGCACGATCGGCAGGACGATGCCGAAGCCGATCACCGGCCAGGTCGAGGGCCGGTTGGCGGCGTGGTATTTCAGGATCAGGAAACCGGTGATGCAGAACACCAGGCAGGCGCCGGCGAAAATGTCGATGAACCAGCTCCACACGGCGCCGGCGTTGCGGCCCTTGTGCATGTCGTTGAGCCAGGAGATCCAGCCGCGGTCGGTCTTCTCGTATTCGGCCTGGCCGTCGACGCCGATGCGCAGCCAGGCGTCGCCGCCCGGGCGGGGCAGGGCGACGTAGGCGTCCTCTTCGCTCCATTCGGCGTCCAGGCCGCGCACGTCGACCGGGAAGGACTGGTTGGCCCAGCGTGCCACCTCATCCGGCAGCGGCAGCTTGGCGTCGGCATGGCTTTCGGCGAAGGCTGCCAGGCGTTCGCGCAGCGGGGCCGGCAGCGCGGCTTTCTGGCGCGTGACCTGCGGCTTCGCCTCGATCTGCGAGGCGTGGTTCAGTGTGAAGCCGGTGATGCTGAACAGGAGCATCGCCATCAGGCAGATGGCGGAACTGATCCAGTGCCATTGGTGCAGCTGGCGCAGCCAGACTGCGCGGCCGGGGCCGGGAAGGGAGGCGGATGGCTGGCTGGATTGAGGAGAGCTGGTCGTATGCATGGGCAAATGATAACGATTATCATTTAGCTGGTCAACTCGGCCGCTGAGATGGCACACTCGATGCCACACAGTAACAAATAAAAACAACTCTCCTCGCTGTCGTGCTGGGCCGCTTGCGTTACAATGTCGTGCGCAAATTGGCAGCACGCGGCGATGATCTGCTGCATTGATCCACCGCAAATGTCCCGCTTGTAGAGTCCTTCCCCCACAACTTGAGTAGTAAGTGCGATCCGCTAACCGGTCAGGCCGTGTCGCGGAAGGTTAGACTAACCCGCCCCAAACTCGCGAAGCGCGAAGAAAGGTGAGCAAGAATGATGCAACAATACGAAGCCAACTCGTATCTGTTCGGCGGTAATGCGCCGTACGTTGAAGAGTTGTACGAAGCATATTTGAACAACCCGGGCTCGGTGCCGGACAACTGGCGCGCCTATTTCGACGCGATGCAGCACATGCCCGCCGTCGACGGTACCGCCAAGCCGGACGTGGATCACTCCTCCGTGATTGCCTCCTTCGCCGAACGTGCCAAGCAAGGTCCGATCCGCACCGTCAGCGCCTCCCCGGATGCCGAACTCGGCCGCAAGCGCGTGTCGGTCACCCAGCTGATCGCCGCCTACCGCTACCTCGGTTCCCGCTGGGCCAACCTGGACCCGCTGCAGCGCCAGGAGCGCCCGCCGATCCCGGAACTGGACCCCGCCTTCTACGGTTTCACCGAAGCCGACCTCGACACCAAATTCAACATCAGCAACACCTACTTCGGCAAGGAAGACGCATCGCTGCGCGACCTGCTGAACATGTTGCGCGATACCTACTGCCGTTCGATCGGCGCTGAGTTCATGTACGTCAGCGACCCGACCGAGAAGCGCTGGCTGCAGGAAAAGCTGGAATCGCTCCGTTCGACCCCGAGCTTCACCGCAGAAAAGAAAAAGCACATCCTCGAGCGCCTCACCGCGGCCGAAGGCCTGGAGCGTTATCTTCACACCAAGTATGTCGGCGCCAAGCGTTTCTCGCTGGAAGGCGGCGAGTCCTTCATCGCCTCGATGGACGAAGTCATCCAGCGCGCCGGTGAGCAGGGCGTGCAGGAAATCGTGATCGGCATGGCCCACCGCGGCCGCCTGAACGTGCTGGTCAACACCCTGGGCAAGGCCCCGTCCGAGCTGTTCGAAGAATTCGAAGGCAAGCACGCCGACGACCTGCCGGCAGGCGACGTGAAATACCACCAGGGCTTCTCGAGCGACATCTCGACCCCGGGCGGCCCGGTCCACCTGTCGCTGGCGTTCAACCCGTCGCACCTGGAAATCGTGAATCCGGTCGTGGAAGGCTCCGTCAAGGCGCGCATGGAACGCCGCGGCGACCGCAAGGGCAAGGAAGTGCTGCCGATCCTGGTGCACGGCGACGCCGCATTCGCCGGCCAGGGCGTGGTCATGGAAACCCTGAACCTGGCCCAGACCCGCGGCTACGGCACCGGCGGTACCGTCCACATCGTCATCAACAACCAGATCGGTTTCACCACCTCGGACCCGCGCGACGCCCGTTCGACCATCTATTGCACCGACGTGGTCAAGATGATCGAAGCACCGGTGCTGCACGTGAACGCCGACGATCCGGAAGCCGTCGTGCTGGCCACCCAGATCGCGATGGACTACCGCACCGAGTTCCATAAGGACGTCGTGGTCGACATCGTCTGCTACCGCAAGCTGGGCCACAACGAGCAGGATACCCCGGCCCTGACCCAGCCGCTGATGTACAAGAAGATCGCCAAGCACCCGGGCACCCGCAAGATGTACGCGGACAAGCTGGCTGCGCAGGGCACCATCGCCGCGGACGGCGGCGACCAGCTGGTGGCCGAGTACCGCAACGCCATGGACGCCGGCAAGCACACCATCGATCCGGTCCTGACCGACTTCAAGAACAAGTACGCCGTCGACTGGGCGCCGTTCCTGAACAAGAAGTGGACCGACGCCGCCGACACCGCCGTGCCGCTGACCGAGCTGAAGCGCCTGTCGCAGCGCATCACCACCGTGCCGGAAAACTTCAAGCTGCACTCGCTGGTCGAGAAGGTGCTGGGCGACCGCGCCAAGATGGGCCAGGGCGAGATGAACCTCGACTGGGGCATGGGCGAACACCTGGCTTACGCTTCGCTGCTGTCGTCGGGCTACGCCGTCCGCCTGTCGGGCCAGGACGCCGGCCGCGGCACCTTCGTGCACCGCCACGCCGTGCTGCACGACCAGAACCGCGAGCGCTGGGACCAGGGCATCTACCTGCCGCTGGCAAACGTGTCGGACAACCAGGCCAACTTCACCGTCATCGACTCCGTGCTGTCGGAAGAAGCGGTGCTGGGCTTCGAATACGGCTACTCGACCGCCGAGCCGAACACCCTGACCATCTGGGAAGGCCAGTTCGGCGACTTCGTCAACGGTGCCCAGGTCGTGATCGACCAGTTCATCGCGTCGGGCGAAGTCAAGTGGGGCCGCGCCTCGGGCCTGGTGCTGATGCTGCCGCACGGCTACGAAGGCCAGGGTCCGGAGCACTCGTCGGCACGCATCGAGCGCTTCCTGCAGCTGTGCGCAGACCACAACATGCAGGTCGTGCAGCCGACCACCGCCGCCCAGATCTTCCACCTGCTGCGCCGCCAGATGGTGCGCCAGTTCCGCAAGCCGCTGGTGATCTTCACGCCGAAGTCGCTGCTGCGTAACAAGGACGCCGGCTCGCCGCTGACCGACCTGGCCAAGGGCGGCTTCCAGACCGTGATCGGCGAACTGGACGACAAGATCGACGCCAACAAGGTCAAGCGCGTGCTGGTCTGCTCGGGCAAGGTCTACTACGACCTGGTCAACACCCGCAAGACCCGCAATGCGAACGACACCGCGATCGTGCGTATCGAGCAGCTGTATCCGTTCCCGCACAAGGCTTTCGTCGCCGAACTGAAGAAGTTCCCGAACGCGACCGAAGTGGTGTGGGYMCAGGACGAGCCGCAGAACCAGGGYCCRTGGTTCCAGATCCAGCACAACCTCTTCGAAAGCATGGAGTCGGGCCAGCGCCTGTCGTACGCCGGCCGTCCGGCTTCCGCGTCGCCTGCCGTCGGTTACGCCGACAAGCACGTGGCGCAGCAGAAGGAACTGCTGGAAACCGCGTTTTCGAAGCTCAAGGGCTTCATTTTGACCAAGTAATAGATCGGTAGATCGCAAGCCCATGAGCACCCCGCGCCGTTTCAGACGGCGCGGGGTTTTCGCAAAGAATAAATAACGGAGTTTTAAATGGCACAAATCGAAGTCAAGGTCCCCCAACTGTCGGAATCGGTTGCTGAAGCGACCCTGCTGTCCTGGCACAAGAAAGTCGGCGAAGCCGTTTCGCGCGACGAGAACATGATCGACATCGAAACCGACAAGGTGGTCCTGGAACTGCCGGCCCCGAACGCAGGCGTGATCGTGCAACTGATCAAGGCCGACGGCGCCACCGTCGTCTCGGGCGAGACCATCGCCATCATCGATACCGAAGCTTCGGCCCAGACCAGCCCGATCGGCATCAGCTCGACGCCGGTCGCCAACGCACCGGCCGCGGCACCGGCACCGCAGGCTTCCGCATCCACCGGCTCGAAAGGCGACGTCGCCATGCCGGCCGCCGCCAAGATCCTGGCCGACAACAACATGAGCACCGCCGACGCCACCGGCACCGGCCGTGACGGCCGCGTGACCAAGGGCGACGCCCTGGCCGCCGTCGCCAACAAAGGCGTTGCGCCGGCCGCTCCGGCACCGCTGCAGCAGCAAGCCGCCCCCGCAGCGGCGGCCCGGCCGGCCCTGCAGCAAGTCGCTGCCCCGGCCCCGGCCAACCTGGGCGACCGTCCGGAAGAGCGCGTGCCGATGAGCCGCCTGCGCGCCCGTATCGCCGAGCGCCTGCTGCAATCGCAGTCGACCAACGCGATCCTGACCACCTTCAATGAAGTCAACATGAAGCCGGTCATGGACCTGCGCGCCAAGTACAAGGACAACTTCGAGAAGCAACACGGCGTCAAGCTGGGCTTCATGTCCTTCTTCGTCAAGGCCGCCGTGCACGCGCTGAAGAAGTACCCGATCCTGAACGCCTCGGTCGACGGTAACGACATCATCTATCACGGCTACTTCGACATCGGTATCGCCGTCGGTTCGCCGCGCGGCCTGGTGGTGCCGATCCTGCGCAACGCCGACCAGATGTCGATCGCCGAAATCGAGAAGAAGATCGGTGAATTCGGCCAGAAAGCCAAGGAAGGCAAGCTGACCCTGGAAGACCTGACCGGCGGTACCTTCTCGATCTCGAACGGCGGCACCTTCGGTTCGATGCTGTCGACCCCGATCATCAACCCGCCGCAGTCGGCGATCCTGGGCGTGCACGCGACCAAGGACCGCGCCGTGGTCGAGAACGGTCAGATCGTGATCCGTCCGATGAACTACCTGGCCATGTCCTATGACCACCGCATCATCGACGGCCGCGAAGCCGTGCTGGGCCTGGTGGCCATGAAGGACGCGCTGGAAGATCCGGCCCGCCTGCTGCTGGACCTGTAATCACCCGCGGGTCGGAAAGGGCCGAAGGCCCGGTGTATTTTGTGCTGTTGAATGATGGAAGGGAGTCACCATGATTGCCGATGAAATCAAGCGCCTGCACGAGCTGCACCAGGCCGGCGCCCTGACCGACGCCGAATTCGAACAGGCCAAGGCGAAGATCCTGTCCTCGTCGACGGTGAACCTGAACAAGGGCACCGCATCGAGCGGCAACGGCAGCTTCGCCGACGAGCTCAACACCCTGCGCCGCTCGCGCACCGACCGCTGGATCAGCGGCGTATGCGGCGGCCTGGCCAAGGCCTCGGGTGTGGAATCGTGGGTGTGGCGGCTGGTCTTCGCGCTGTTCACCCTGACGTTCGGGTTCGGGGCGGTGATTTACCTGCTGCTGTGGATCTTCGTACCGGAAGAATAATTGCCAGCTCGTCGTCCCCGCGAAGGCGGGGATCCAAGTTTGTATGCGTATCGATAGTTCAAGCAGAACTTGGGTTCCCGCCTTCGCGGGAACGACGGATGAGTGGCCAATAAAAGGATTGAATAATGAGCACCGAAAAACAATTTGACGTCGTCGTGATCGGCGGCGGCCCCGGCGGCTACGTGGCCGCCATCCGCGCTGCCCAGCTGGGCTTCAAAGTCGCCTGCATCGACGAGGCGCAGAACGCCAAGGGCGGTCCGGCCCTGGGCGGCACCTGCACCAACGTCGGCTGCATCCCGTCGAAAGCGCTGCTGCAATCGTCGGAACATTTCGAGCACGCCGGCCACGCCTTCAAGGAGCACGGCATCAACGTGCAGGGCCTGGAGCTGGACCTGGCCCAGATGCTGAAGCGTAAGGATGGCGTGGTCAAGGCCAACAACGACGGCATCGTCTACCTGTTCAAGAAGAACAAGGTCACCTTCTTCCACGGCCGCGGTACCCTCGCAGGCAAGGCAGGCGAAGGCTTCACGATCAACGTCACTGGCCCGACCAACGACACCATCACCGCCAAGAACGTGATCGTCGCCACCGGCTCGAACCCGCGCGAACTGCCGGGCACCCCGTTCGACGAGAAGCTCGTCCTGTCGAACACCGGCGCACTGGCCATCGACGCCGTCCCGGCCAAGCTGGGTGTGATCGGCGCCGGCGTGATCGGCCTGGAAATGGGTTCCGTGTGGCGCCGTGTCGGCGCCAAGGTCACCGTGCTGGAAGGCCTGCCGGCCTTCCTGGGCGCGGTCGACCAGCAGATCGCCAAGGAAGCGCAGAAGGCCTTCGCCAAGCAGGGCCTGGACATCCACCTGGGCGTGAAGATCGGTAACATCACCAAGGGCGACAACAGCGTCACCGTGGAATACGCCGATGCCGGCGGCGCCGCACAGACCGCGACATTCGACCGCCTGATCGTCTCGATCGGCCGCGTGCCGAACACCATCGGCCTGGGCTTCGAGACCGTCGGCCTGCAGCTCGACGAGCGCGGCTTCGTCGCCGTCGACGACGAGTGCCGCACCGGCGTGCCGGGCATCTGGGCAGTCGGCGACGTCGTGCGCGGCCCGATGCTGGCGCACAAGGCGGAAGAAGAGGGCGTCGCGGTTGCCGAGCGCATCGCCGGCCAGCACGGCCACGTCAACTTCAACACGATTCCGTGGGTGATCTACACCTCGCCGGAAATCGCCTGGGTCGGCCGCACCGAAGAGCAGCTGAAGAAGGATGGCGTGGCGTATAAAGCCGGCACCTTCCCGTTCATGGCCAACGGCCGTGCGCGCGCGCTGGGCGACACCACCGGCATGGTCAAGGTGATCGCCGACGCGGCCACCGACGAGATCCTGGGCGTCCACATCGTGGGCCCGGTCGCTTCCGAGCTGATCTCGGAAGCCGTGGTCGCGATGGAGTTCAAGGCATCAAGCGAAGACATCGCCCGCATCTGCCACGCTCACCCGACCCTGTCCGAAGCGACCAAGGAAGCCGCGCTCGCCGTCGACAAGCGTTCGCTGAACTTCTAAGCAATACACGTGACGTGGGCACGGCTGCCCACCCTGCATGCCGGCCGTCGGCATCCGCAGGGTGGGCACTTTGCGCTTCGGGCATCTAGCCCGAAACGCTGCCCACGCTGCGTTAATCCACCGGTATTCCATGAACGTCCAAGAGTATTACCAGCACGCGCTGACCGAGCGCGGTTTCAAGTCCGATGCGGCCCAGCAGCGCGCGGTAGACCGGCTCCAGCAGGCGTACGACGACTGGGTCCACTACAAGGCCCAGCGGTCGTCCGCTTTCAAGCGCCTGATCAACCGTCCCGACGTCCCGCAGGGCGTGTACATGTGGGGCGGGGTGGGGCGCGGCAAGTCCTTCCTGATGGACAGCTTCTATTCGGTGGTGCCGGTGGTGCGCAAGACCCGCCTGCACTTCCACGAATTCATGCGCGCCGTGCACCGCCAGCTCGACGAGCTGAAAGGCATGGAAGACCCGCTGATCGAGGTCGCCAAGCGCATCGCCAAGAAATACCGCCTGATCTGCTTCGACGAATTCCACGTCAACGACGTCGCCGACGCGATGATCATGTACAACCTGCTGTCCGCCCTGTTCGCCAACGGCGTGTCCTTCGTGATGACCTCGAACTACGATCCGGACAAGCTGTATCCGGACGGCCTGCACCGCGACCGCATGCTGCCGACCATCGCGCTGCTGAAGGACAAACTGGACGTGATGAATGTCGACGCCGGCATCGACTACCGCCACCGCACGCTGGAGCAGGTGCAGGCCTATTACACGCCGCTGAACGCGGCCAGCGACCACGCGCTGCGCGAGACCTATGCGAAGATCGCCGACACCGCCGACGAAAGCCCGGTGGTGCACATCGAACAGCGCGAGCTGCGCGCACTGCGGCGCGCGGGCGGCGTGATCTGGTTCGATTTCGCGACCCTGTGCAACGGCCCGCGCTCGCAGAACGACTACCTGGAGCTGGCCAGCCAGTTCCACACCGTGATCCTGTCCGGCATCCCGCGCATGTCGGCGTCGATGTCCTCGGCGGCGCGCCGTTTCACCTGGCTGATCGACGTCTTCTACGACCACAAGGTCAAGCTGATCATGTCGGCCGAGGTGGCGCCGGAACAGCTGTACACGGAAGGCGCGATGGCGGGCGAGTTCCATCGCACGGTGTCGCGTATCATTGAGATGCAATCGCGCGAATACATGGTGGCCGAGCGCCGCGGCGCTGCCGACTCGCTCGCCTAAAGGAAAAAAAGAAGATGAAAGCTCATCCGTTCATGCGCCGCGCCGTCCTTGGCGCCCAGGGAGCCCTGCTGTGCGCCCTGCTGGCCGCCTGCGCCGCCAACCGCCCGGCGCCGCGCGAAGTGCCGCCGCCGCCGGTCAGCTCCGTGGACCAGGCCGACCAGCAACTGGCCGCCGTGGTCCGCGAACGCGCGATCATCGAGTCCCGCTTCGCCGAGCGCGAGCGGGTCTGCTACGACAAGTTCTTCGTGAACCGCTGCCTGGACGAAGCCAAGGAGCAGCGCCGCAGCGCCCTGGCGGCCCAGCGCGCGATCGAGGTGCAGGCCGAGCGCTTCAAGCGCCAGGCCGCGGTCGACGAGCGCGACCGCAAGCTGCTTGATGCCGACAAGCGCTACCGCGAAGAGGAAGCCCGCATGGCCACCGAACCGCCGCGGCCGCCGAAAACCGTCGAGGAAGCGCCGCCGCCGCGTGCGCCCACCGCGCCGGGCCGCATCGCCGAGCGCGACGCCCGCCTGAAGGCCGCCCAGGCCAAGGACGCCGCCGACGCATCGAAGCGCGCCCAGAGCGTGCGCGACTTCGAACGCCGCAAGGCCGAGTCGGAGGAGCGCCAGCGCGAAGTCGCGCGCAAGAAGGCGGAACGGGCGGCGAAGGCGAAGAAAGCCGAGGAAGACAAGGCCAAGGCGGCCAAAGCGCCGACCCCGACCCCGGCGCAGTAAGGCTAGGGTGGGCACACCGTGCCCACCCTGGGTCACACGGCGCGCCTGAGCTTTTGCACCGTGTAATTACCCACTTCCTGGGGCGGCTGCACCAGCTTGACGATCGCCATCGTGCAATTGCCGCCCTTGCCCTGGGCGCGTTCGCCCGCCTTGTTGATCAGCATCTCGGCCGCCTGACGCGGCGTCGCCCGCGAGGTCGCGGCGCCCAGTTCGGCATCGGTGAAGAAGTGCCACAAGCCGTCCGACGCCAGCAGGAAGACGTCGCCAGCGGCCAGGTCCGTATGGTGGCCGACGGTGACGTAAGGATCCTTGCGACCATTGCCCAGCACATTCAGCAGCAGCTTGGACTTGCGGTGGTTCTTCGCCGCGTCGGGCGGCAGGCGGTCGCTCGAGACCAGGTGTTCGATATAGGCCGCGTCCCCGGTGCGCGCCAGGCAGGCGCCGTTCTGGAAGTGGTAGAGGCGGGAGTCGCCGACGTGCGCCCAGACGGCTTCGCCGTGCGGGCTCAGGAGCAGGCCGACGAAGCTGGCGTGGGCATCGAGTTGATGGCTGACCGCGTTCATCTTGATGACCAGGTGAGTCTCCTGCACGATGTCGCGCAGCAGTTGCTCCAAACGCTCGACGGCGGGACCGTCACCGGGCTTGAACAGGTCGAACACCTGCTTGGCCGTGTGCAGCACCTGTTCCGAAGCGGCCGCGCCGGCGATGCCGTCGGACAGCACCGCCAGCACGTATCCGGGAGCGCGGGCGCCCGTCATCAGGGCGACCCGGTCGTTCTGCTGCGGACGGTTGCCGATGTGCTGCGCGGTTCCCGCTTCTAACTTGTATGAACTCATAAACGTGGCTTTCCGATACCGGCGTGCCGATCTTTGTTGGCGGCAACGTCGGCGTAGATTAAACTATGCACTGGTTTGCACTACAGTTGCAACTACAGTTGCAAGCCGTAACGAAGAATCACGACGATTCGCGTCTTCCCACCCAACATCAGCCCTTTAGTTCGGAAATGTCCACTATGATCGACGTCCAGGAGATCCATCGCCGTATTATTGAACTCGACGTGGAACATCGCGACCTCGACGCTGTCATCGACATGCTGACCCGCGACGGCCATTCCGACCAGTTGCAGCTGCGCCGTCTGAAGAAGCGCAAGCTGCAGCTGAAGGATCACATCACTTTGCTGAAAATGCAGTTGGTGCCGGACGTGCCGGCGTAAGCTGGCAGTTTTACCCTTTCCGACGACTTTGACCGATCACCTGCCCATGCCCGGCCTCGATGCCGAGGCCACTCCTGCCGACGCCGCCGCAACGCCTCCCGCCGATTCGTCCGCCGAGTCCGGCGCCGAGTCTCATGCACCTGCCGCGCCGGGTAAATACGACGCCGAGATCGACCGCATCTTCGGCCCAAACGGCCCGCTCGCGCCCGCCGTCGGCAGCTTCAGGCCGCGCCAGTCGCAGACCGAGATGGCGAAGGCGATCGCCGACGCCATCGGCAACCAGGGCACCCTCATCGCCGAGGCCGGCACGGGAACCGGCAAGACCTTCGCCTACCTGGTGCCGGCCCTGTTATGGGGCGGCAAGACCATCATCTCGACCGGCACCAAGAACCTGCAGGACCAGCTGTTCTCGCGCGACATCCCGAACGTGCGCCAGGCCCTGCGCGCGCCGGTCTCGGTGGCCCTGCTGAAGGGCCGCGCCAACTACGTCTGCCACTACCACCTCGAGCGCACGCTGCAGAACGGCCGCCTGACCTCGCGCGACGACGTCGGCCACCTGCGCGAGATCTCGCGCTTCATCAAGATGAGCAACTCGGGCGACAAGGCCGAGCTGGCCAAGGTGCCCGAGACGGCGTCCGTGTGGAACCTGGTCACCTCGACCCGCGAAAACTGCGTCGGCCAGGAATGCCAGTACTACCAGGATTGCTTCGTGATGAAGGCGCGCCGCGAGGCCCAGCAGGCCGACGTGGTCGTGGTCAACCACCACCTGTTCTTCGCCGACGTGGCGCTGAAAGAAGGCGGCATGGCCGAACTGCTGCCGTCGGCGAACACCATCGTCTTCGACGAGGCCCACCAGCTGCCGGAAGTCGCAACCCTGTTCTTCGGCACCACGGTGTCGACTTCCCAGGCGCTGGAACTGTGCCGCGACGTGCTGGCCGAAGGCCTCGCCCACGCGCGCGGCGGCCCGGATTGGGCCAAGGTCGTGATGGTGGTCGAGAAGGCCGCGCGCGACCTGCGCCTGACCTTCCCGGAAGGCGGCACCCGCCTGTCGCTGCCGCAGATTCCGCCGAGTTCGGATTTCTTCCCGGCCCTGGAAAAGCTGAAGGAAGAACTGGAAGGCATGGTCGACGTACTCGAAGAAAACGCCGAGCGCGCCGAGACCATCGAGCAGTGCCGCGGGCGCGCGGTGGAACTGCTGGAAAACTTCAAGGGCTGGAAGCAGGCCCCGGTCAAGAAGGATCCGAAGGAAAAGGACAAGGATAAGACTAACTACAACGAGTTCGGCGGCGCCGACGCGGTGCTGTGGGTCGAGGCCTTCTCGTCCTCGCTGCAGCTGCACAAGACCCCGCTGTCGATCGCGCCGATCTTCGCCGGCCAGCGCGCAAGCACGCCGCGCAGCTGGATCTTCACCTCGGCCACTCTGGCCGTGAAGAGCGACTTCAAGCATTTCACGTCGCAGATGGGCATGACCGGCGAGCCGGCGCGCACCTGGCCCAGCCCCTTCAACTACCAGGAGCAGGGCATCCTGTACGTGCCGACCGGCCTGCCGGAGCCGAACACCTTCGGCTATACCGACGCGGTGGTCGACATGGCGCTGCCGGTGATCGAGGCGGCAGGCGGACGCTGCTTCTTCCTGTGCACGACGATCCGCGCGGTGAACCGCGTGGCCGAGCGCCTGCGCGAGGAATTCGCCGCGCGCGGCCTGGAATTCCCGCTGTTCGTGCAGGGCGAGCGTGGCCGCACCGAGCTGCTGGATTCCTTCCGCAGCGCCGGCAACGCCGTGCTGGTGGGCAGCCAGAGCTTCTGGGAAGGCGTGGACGTGCGCGGCGAGGCGCTGTCGCTGGTCATCATCGACAAGCTGCCATTCGCCCCGCCGGACGATCCGGTGCTGGCGGCGCGCATCGAGGTGATGGAAAAGAAGGGCATGAACGGCTTCGTCCACCACACGCTGCCGGAAGCGATCATCAACCTGAAGCAGGGCGCGGGGCGCCTGATCCGCGACGTCGACGACCGCGGCGTGCTGATGCTGTGCGACCCGCGCGTGATCAGCAAGCCCTACGGCCGCCGCATCTGGCAGAGCCTGCCGCCGTTCCGCCGTACGCGGGTGCAGGCGGACGTGATCGATTTTTTCAAGCAGCCGACACCGGCCGCTTGATGTGAAACGTGGGCACGCCGTGCCCACGCGTGACGTCAGAACAGCGATCCCGTTTCCGGCACCACCACCTTCTTCGCCCGCGGCGCCGCCGGCGCCGCCCATGCCTTCATCCGCTCGGCCGGATAATGCCGCAGGAAGCTGCGCGCCAGTTCCTGATCGCGGCAGGCCAGCCAGGCATCCACGTCCTCGGGCGGCAGCACCACCAGCGCGCGTTTCTCGTCGCCCGGCTTGTGGAAGCGCTTCATCAGCGGGTGCTCGTCGGCGTTGATGGTGATCTGGGTAAACGAGGTCGCCACCTTGCCGTCCATCTCGCGCCACTCGCGCCACAGTCCGGCCACGAAGAAGGGCGCCTCGTCGGCCATGCCGATGCCGAAGCGCTCGGCCCTCCCGCTTTCGTAGTTCGGTTCGTAGAAGCAGGTCATCGGCACCGCGCACAACTGGGTGCGGTGCCAGGCCGGCGCGAAGGAACGCTTCTCGCCGATCGACTCGGCGCGCGCATTCATCGTATCGAAGACCTTCACGCCGGCCGGGATGTGGCGGCGCGGGACCATGCCGTAGCTGGCCAGGCTCAGGATGCGCTGGTTGTTCGCATCCGAGCGCACGATCGGCGCCAGGTAGTCTTTCCAGGTTTCGGTGGGCCAGTCCCAGTCCCTGTACAAGTCGACCAGGGTGCCGAGGACCATGTCCAGCTGTTCGGGCAGGGGAGGGCGGTAATTGACGCACATGATGACGTCATCATAGCAGGCGCCGCGCCCGGCGGAAAAAGTGATAGGCAGGTTCAGGCGCTTCGGGTATCTTGTTGGAAATTGTTGCATATACAACTTTGTAAGCGACTTCACTCCAAGGAGGACATTATCGATGAATGAGTTGGTCAACGCCATCAACGGCTACGTCTGGAGCCCGGCCCTGATTGCCCTTTGCCTGGGCGCCGGACTGTATTTTTCGGTCCGTTCGCGCTTCCTGCAGGTCCGCCACATGCGCGAGATGACGCGGCTGATGATGGAAGGTAAGAGCTCTGAACAGGGCGTGTCCTCCTTCCAGGCGCTGGCGATGACCCTGGCGGGCCGGGTCGGCACCGGTAACATCGCCGGCGTCGCCACCGCCATCACCTTCGGCGGCCCCGGCGCCGTGTTCTGGATGTGGGCGGTCGCCTTCCTGGGCGCCAGCTCGGCCTTCGTCGAATCGACCCTGGGCCAGGTCTACAAGGAACAGATCAACCGCGAATACCGCGGCGGTCCGGCCTTCTACATCGAGAAGGGCCTGGGCGTGAAATGGTATGCCTGGCTGTTCGCGGCCGTGACCGTGGTGGCCACCGGCGTGCTGCTGCCCGGCGTGCAGGCGAACTCGATTGCCGACGGCCTCAGGACCGCGGTCGGCATCGACCCGAACGTCACCGCCGCCGGCCTGGTAATCGTGCTCGGCTTCATCATCTTCGGCGGCGTCAAGCGCATCGCCCACTTCGCCGAGATCGTCGTGCCCTTCATGGCGCTGGCCTACATCATCGTGGCCGTGGTCATCATCTTCCTGAACATCGGCCAGCTGCCGCATGTGATGAAGCTGATCTTCAGCTCGGCCTTCGGCCTGGACGCCGGCTTCGGCGCCATCATCGGCATGGCGATCCAGTGGGGCGTCAAGCGCGGCGTGTATTCGAACGAGGCGGGACAGGGCACCGGCCCGCACGCCTCCTCGGCCGCCGAGGTCAGCCACCCGGCCAAGCAGGGCCTGGTGCAGGGCTTCTCGGTGTATATCGACACCCTGTTCGTGTGCTCGGCCACCGCCTTCATGCTCCTGATTACCGGCCAGTACAACGTCGAACGCGCCGACGGCAGCCACATCTACCAGGGTGTGCGGGGTGTGGCGGCCGGTCCCGGCTATGTGCAGACTGCGCTGGAAAACGTGCTGCCGGGCTTCGGTTCGATCTTTGTCGCGCTGGCCCTGCTGTTCTTCGCCTTCACGACCATCGTCGCCTACTACTACATCGCCGAAACCAATATCGCCTACATCAACCGCCACACGCCGCGTCCCTGGATGAACTTCCTGCTGAAGGTCGTAATCATCGGCGCGACCGTGTACGGCACGGTGAAGACGGCCGACGTCGCCTGGGCGATGGGCGACCTGGGCGTGGGCCTGATGGCCTGGCTGAACATCGTCGCCATCCTGCTGATGCGCAACACCGCCTTCAAGTGCCTGCGCGACTACGAGGCGCAGAAGGCGCTCGGGAAGGATCCGGAATTCGATCCGGTGGCGCTGGGCATTCCCAACGCCCACTACTGGGAAAAGCGCGCCGCCGGGCTGCATCAGCGCGAAGGCCGGGCCCGCGAGGCGGCCCCGGCAGATTAAGCGATGGCGCGAGCCCTCAGGCCTTGAGGGTGCGCACGTGGGCGAGCAGCTCGTCCACGCGGCCTTCGTTCACCAACTGGGCCGGCGTACGGCCCTCGAATGCGGCGAGCGGCGCCTCCATCCAGGCGCCGGCCGCATCGTCGCCGCCGAGCACGGCGCGCACCGCGTGCATGGCCGTGTAATAGGCCTGGGCCTTGCGCGACTGCTGCTCGAAGCGGGCGCGCAGGGCGGCCAGGCCGTCCGGGTTCAATTGTTCGTCCTTGCTCATTTTCCTTCTCCCGGTACGATCACGACCTTGCCCGTGACCTTGCGTTCGGCCATGTCGTTCAATGCCGTTGCGGTATCGGCCAGCGCGTAGCGGCGCGATACCAGCGGACGCAACTTGCCTTCCGCCATCCAGCCCAGCATCTGGCGCATCGCCGCCAGGTTCGCCTGCGGCTCGCGGCGCACGAAGTCGCCCCAGAACACGCCGATCACCGAGGCGCCTTTCAGCAACATCAGGTTCCACGGCAGCTTCGGGATCTCGCCGTTGGCAAATCCGACGACCAGGTGGCGTCCGCGCCAGGCGATCGAGCGCAGCGCCGGCTCGCTGTAGACGCCGCCGACCGGATCGTAGACCACGTCCGGGCCCTTGCCACCGGTGGCCGCCTTGATCGCTTCGCGCAGGTCTTCCCTGCTGTAGTCGATCAGGACGTCGGCGCCGTGGGCCTTGCACACCGCCAGTTTCTCGGGGCTGGAGGCGGCCGCGATCACGTGCGCGCCGAGGGCCTTGCCGATCTCGATCGCCGCCAGGCCGACGCCGCCGGCCGCGCCCAGCACCAGCATGGTCTCGCCGGGCTGCAGGGCGCCGCGGTCGACGATCGCGTGGTGCGAGGTGCCGTAGGTGAGGGTGATGGCGGCGGCGACGTCGAAGTCCATGTCGGGCGGCATCGGCATCAGCATCTCGCTCGGGGCCAGGGCCTGCTCGGCGAAGGCGCCGGTGCGGGTGAAGCCGATCACGCGGTCGCCCGGCTTCCAGGTGGTGACGCCGTCGCCGGCCGCGCGCACGATGCCGGCAAATTCATTGCCCGGGGTGAAGGGCAGTTCCGGCTTCACCTGGTACTTGCCCTGCACGGTCAGCACGTCCGGGAAATTGACGCCGGCCGCCTTCACGTCGACCACCACCTGTCCCGCTGCCGGAACCAGGTCCGCACGTTCTTCCACCACCAGGCTGTCCGGTGGGCCCCACGCCTTGCAGACGACGGCTTTCATTTGATTCTCCTGTTCGATGCCACTTCAAAGTCGGGATTATGCCGCAAGGCACGACGGCCGAGGCTGGCGGGGCGCTTGTGCTTCCACAACATGCGGGATGCATGGCTTGCTAGAGTCAGCAGGGTCCGCTGCCGGTGGCGGCGATGAAAGGGAATAGGGAATGTCGATCCGTTACGGCTGTTTCTTCAGCTATGCCCATGGGCGGCACGAGCTCATGCAGCGCTTCAAGGCCACCCTGGTGGACGCCTTGCGCTGCTATCTGGAACCCTACTTCGACAACGAAGATGAACTCTTCGTCGATACCGAACAGCTTGGCGGCGGCGACGACCTCGACCGCAAGATCGCTCGCGCGATGTGCGAGAGCGTCTGCATGATCCTGATTTACACCCCGAAATACGAAGCCCACGCCTACACGCGGCGCGAGTACGCCGCCATGCGCCAACTGGAGATCGAGCGCGGCAAGTGGTATGCGCTGCCCAGCCACCTGATCATTCCCGTCATCATGACCCAGCATCCGGAGCAATTGCCCCGGCAGATCATGGAATCCAGCTTCTACGTCGATTTCTCCCGCTTCACGATGGCGACCGGCGACCTGAAATCGAATCCCGACTTCCTGCCCGACATCGACAAGATGGTCCGGCGCATCGTCGCGCATTATCAGTGCCTGAAAAAACACATGCCGCAGGAGCATGACTGCAACCATTTCATGCTCCCCGATGTCCCACCCCCATGGCGCGAGATCACGGATATCACCTTCCCCAAAAAATGAGGAGAAACATGGATACCAACCGCATCACCGCTGCGCCGGCCGTGGCCGGCGAGGTGACGACGTTTTACGCCTATGATGGCGCGGGCGCGCGTAGTCGCGCGCTTGCTCATGCCGCATGGCTATTGTCTGGAAGAAATCATGCAAAAACACCCGTGCTGATGATCGACTGGGACCTCGAAGCGCCGGGCCTGCACCACTATTTTTCCGGCGGCCGGCCGCACCACGAACGCCAGGGCGTGCTCGAGCTGTTCGAAGCGTGCCGCGAGCAGCTGCGCGTTCTCGGGCGAGCGCCGTCCGACGAGGCCCGCGAGCTGGCCGAGCGCGTGCTCGACGGCCTCGACTGGGACAGCTACCTCGAAAGAGTCGACGACAGCCGCCCCTTGTACCTGATGCGCGCCGGCCGCTTCGACGACAGCTACGGCGAACGGGTCGACCGGCTCGACTGGGACGCGCTGTTCTGCGCCTGCCCGGCCCTGTTCCGCGGCTTCGCCGCCCACCTGACGCGACGCTTTGCCCACGTGCTGGTGGATTGCCGCAGCGGCCGCTCGGCCGCCACCAGCGTCTGCACCGCGCTGCTGCCCGACAGGATGGTCGGGCTGTTCACGCCCGAGCCGCGCAGCCTGGAAGGCCTGGAGGGCGTGGTGCGGCGCGCCCTCGACTACCGCTGCAGCCACGAGGACGAGCAGCGTCCGCTCATGGTCTACCCGCTGCCCAGCCCGCCAGACGGCGGCGTCGAGGAACGCCTCGGCTGGCGCCATGGCGATGCCCGCCAGGACGGCGCCGGCTACCAGGCGGCGCTCGAAAAGCTGCTGGGCGAGTGCTACGGCCTCGACGGCGTCGCGCTCGACAGCTATCTCGACGAGGTGCAGCTGCCGTCCGCCAGCCTGGGCGAGGCCCGCCGGTTCGCCGCGCGCGGCGCCGAACGCGACCGGCTGGGCCCGGTGCGCAGCATCGAGACCCTGCTCGAGTGGATGGAGCCGGGCCATGTTCCGTGGCGGCCGCTGGCCGAGGTGCGCCTGGTGCAGGCGGTCGAGGCCCTGCGCGAGCGCGCCGGCGATACCCAGGCGCCGCCGCTGGCGCGCGAACTGGCGCGCCTGGGCCAGCTCTACCTGGGCCAGCAGGGCGACGAACTGGAAGCGGCGCGCCGCTTCGAGCAGCATGTGATCGCGCTGGAAGAGGGACTGCATGCGATGGAAGAGGGCAGGCGACCTGTCCGTCACTGAGTCCGCCACCGGGTCCGCGAGCGGGTCCGCGGCCGGGCCGGCCGGGCGCGGTTGTGGCGCTTGCGCGACGGCAAGCCGCGCCGGCGCCGGGCCGCCGCCGCCGCGTGCATCCCGATGAGCAATAAATGTGCAGCCGCGGTCGTCGATACCCCCGTTGCTTCGGGTAAAATCGCACGCATGCGAATCCTTATCAGTAACGACGACGGCTATCTCGCGCCTGGCATCCAGGCGCTGGCCGATGCACTCGCCGGCATTGCCGACATCGTGGTGGTCGCTCCCGACAGCAATCGCTCGGGCGCGTCCAACTCGCTGTCGCTCGACCGGCCGCTGTCGGTGTCGAAAGCTGCGAACGGTTTCTATTTTGTCAACGGCACCCCGACGGACTGCGTGCACATCGCACTGACCGGGATGCTGGACCAGCGTCCGGACCTGGTCGTTTCCGGCATCAACAACGGCCAGAACATGGGCGACGACACCCTGTATTCCGGCACCGTGGCGGCCGCGACCGAGGCTTATCTGTTCGGTATCCCGGCGATCGCCTTTTCCCAGGTCCACTCCGGCTGGTCCGAAGTCGAGTCGGCCGCGCGCGTGGCACGCGACATCGTGCTGCGCCGCTTCGAGACCCTCGAAGCCCCCTTCCTGCTGAACGTGAACATCCCGAACCTGCCGTATGAGCAGATGGGGCCGCTGACCGCGACCCGCCTGGGACGCCGCCACCAGGCCGAGCCCGTGATCCGCGGCCAGGATCCGCGCGGCCGCGAGATCTTCTGGATCGGCGCGCCGGGCGCCTGCCGCGATGCCGGCGAGGGTACCGATTTCTTTGCCACCAGCCAGGGACGGGTGTCGATCACGCCCCTGCAGGTGGACCTGACCCACCGCGAACAACTGGCCGCGCTGCGAGGATGGCTGGAATGAGTGAAAAGCGCAGCAATTTCCCCCTGCCGCTGTCTTCCGTGACCAGCCCCGCGGCCCGCAAGCCGGTGGCGCCGGGGCCGATGGCGACGCCGCAGACGGCCACCCAGAATGCCCGCACCAGCCAGGCCCAGACGCGCCCGGCGCCGGCGCCCGCGCGTCCGGCCCAGGCAGGCACCGCGCCCCAGGCCACGCCCCAGCAGCCGCTGGCGCGCTCCGACCTCGCCGCCACCGAAGCGCCGCGGCGGGCGATGGCGGGCCACGTCGCGCGCCAGGGTGTCAAGGACCGGCAGGTGCTGGCCGCGCTGGAAACCATGCCGCGCCATATGTTCATCGAGCCGGCCCTGCTGGGCCAGGCTTATGCGGACGTTTCGCTGCCGATCGGCCATAATCAGACGATTTCGCAGCCGTACATCGTCGCCCGCATGATCGAGTTGCTCAAAGGTAGCGGCCAGCCGCTGCGCCGCATACTCGAGATCGGCACCGGCTGCGGCTACCAGGCGGCGGTCCTGTCCTGCGTGGCCCAGGAGGTGTATTCGATCGAGCGCATCAAGCCGCTGCACGAGCTGGCCAAGGCCAATCTGCGGCCCTTGCGCATCCCTAATCTGCGCTTGCACTATGGAGATGGTATGCTTGGGCTCCCGCAGGTTGCTCCCTTTAACGGCATCATCCTGGCGGCGGCCGGTCTCGAGGTGCCCCGCGCACTGCTCGAGCAGCTGGCCATCGGCGCCTGTCTGGTGGCGCCCGTCGGCGCTCAGGTCCAGCACCTGCAGCGCATCACCCGCACCGGCACATCGGAATGGGCCAGCGAGACGCTGGAAGCCTGCCATTTTGTCCCGCTGCGGCCAGGCATCGTATGAGAATGCCAGAAAGTCGTAACAGAATTAGATGAGAATGAAACCAACAACCCGCCTAGCCCTGCTGACCGTCAGTATCGTGCTGAGCGCCTGCAGCACCGAAACCCGCCAGGCGCCCGTGATCGACCGTCCGGCCCCGGTCGCCGCCAACAAGAATCCGCGTCCGCATCCGGCAACCCCGCCGGCGCCGGCCTCCGACGAACCGAAGGCCGACGCCCGCGGCACCTATACCGTGCGCAAGGGCGACACCCTGCTGCGCATCGCGCTCGACTTCGGCCAGAACTACCGCGACCTGGTCGCCTGGAACAACCTGGCCGATCCGGACGACATCAAGGTCGGCCAGGTGCTGCGCGTGACGCCCCAGGACCGCAACGGCAGCGCCATCGCCGGCACCAACCCGATCACCATGCCGGGCGCCGACAAGACCCCGGCGCCGCCGAAGAAGACCGCCCCGCGCGGCGACAAGAAGGCCTACAGCGAAGGCGGCCTGGCCGATGCCAAGGACGACAATCCGGGCGTGAATCCGAAGGCGGCCGAGCGTCCGTCCGGCCCGGTGACCGGAAGCACCGTCACCGCCAGCGACGACGAGAAGCTGAGCTGGATGTGGCCGTCCGACGGCAAGATCATCGCGACTTTCGACGAAGGCAAGAACAAGGGCATCGATATCGCCGGCAAGCTGGGCCAGCAGGTGATGGCGGCCGGTTCCGGGAAGGTGATGTACGCGGGCAGTGGTATCCGCGGATATGGTAATCTCGTGATTGTTAAGCACAGCAACAGCCTGCTGTCGGCGTATGCGCACAATCGTACGATCGTGGTCAAGGAAGGTCAGAGCGTGACCAAGGGCCAGGTGATCGCCGAGATGGGCGATTCCGATGCCGACACGGTCAAATTGCATTTCGAGATACGCCAGCAGGGCAAGCCGGTCGACCCGTCGAAGTTCCTGCCCAGTCGTTAGCGAGGACCAATGACGCTGCCGCCCAACCCGATGGACCAGGAAATGCCGGACAATGCGCCGGAAGAGGTGCCGGAGGAAGCGCTGGGCGACAGCGATTTCGGCGCCGAGGGCGACGAACACCCCGGCATGCGGGCCGAAGGGCCGGCAGCGGCGCCGGCCGACACGACGGACGAGCTCAAGAGCGTGCTGCAGGCCGAGCTCTCCACCGATACCACCCAGCACTACCTGAACCGGATCGGCGCCAAGCCCCTGCTCGGCGCCGAGCAGGAGGTGCATTACGCGACCCTGGCCAAGGCCGGAGATTTTGCCGCCCGGCAAAAAATGATCGAACACAACCTGCGTCTCGTGGTCTCGATCGCCAAGCACTACATCAACCGCGGCGTGGTCCTGCTCGACCTGATCGAGGAGGGCAACATCGGCCTGATGCGCGCCATCGACAAGTTCGAGCCGGAGCGCGGTTTCCGCTTCTCGACCTACGCGACCTGGTGGATCCGCCAGAGCATCGAACGCGCCATCATGAACCAGGCCCGTACGGTGCGCCTGCCGGTGCACATGGTGCGCGAACTGAACCAGGTGCTGCGCGCCAAATACCACCTCGAAGCCCAGCACCACGACGGCAAGGAGGCCAGCGCCGAGGACATTGCCAGCCTGGTCGGCCGCCCGGTGGAAGAGGTGCAGGACATCCTGGCGCTGTCCGAGCACGCGGCCTCGCTCGACGCCCCGCTCGACAACGATCCCCAGACCAGCCTGATGGACATGCTGCCGGACGAGGGCGACGTCAGCCCCGACGCCCGCGCCGAACACCACGAGATGACCGTGCTGGTGCGCGACTGGCTGCAGAAGCTGCCGGACAAGCAGCGCGTGGTCGTGATGCGCCGCTTCGGCCTCGACAACGACGACCCAGCGACACTGGAAACCCTGGCCGAAGAGATGGGCGTGACGCGCGAACGGGTGCGCCAGATCCAGCAGGAAGCCCTCGTCAAGCTGAAGCGGGCCATGGCCGCCCGTGGCGTGGTGCGCGATTCCTTGCTATGATGTCCGGCTTTCCCTGAACTGCCGGCGGCCGTGTTCCCGTCGTTCCCGCGAAGGCGGGAACCCATGCTGAATGTCACGAAGCCGTGATGCCGGCGTATCGACTGCGGTTGCTCAGTATGGGTCCCCGTTTTCACGGGGACGACGTTGCACTTTGCTCTCTTCCATCCCCATGCAAGAAACCTTCATCAACATCAAATCCCTCGACATGGACGCGCGCGGCGTCGGCCACCTGGAGAACGAGGACGGCACACCGGGCAAGGTGATCTTCGTCGAAGGCGCGCTGCCTGGCGAGACGGTCAGCTTCGAAACCCTGCGCAAGAAGAAGAACTGGGAATCGGGCCGCATGGTCACCCTGCAGAAGGCCTCGTCGATGCGGGTCGAGCCGAAGTGCCCGCACTTCTGGCATTGCGGCGGCTGTTCGATGCAGCACCTGGAGCCGAGCGCCCAGGTGGCGATGAAGCAGCGCGTGCTCGAGGATAACCTCTGGCACATCGGCAAGACCCGGGCCGAGAACATCATGCGCCCGATGTACGGCCCGACCTGGGGCTACCGCTACCGCGCCCGTCTGTCGGTGCGTCACGTGGCGAAGAAGGGCGGCATGCTGGTCGGATTCCACGAACGCCATTCGAGCTACGTGGCCGACATGACCAGCTGCGAGATCGTGCCGCCGCATGTGTCGAAGATGCTGGTGCCGCTGCGCGAGCTGATCGCTTCGCTGTCGATCTACCAGCAGATGCCGCAGATCGAGCTTGCCGTGGGCGAAGAGAGCACCGTGCTGGTGCTGCGCATCATGGCGCCGCTCAACGCCAACGACGAAAAGCTGGTCAAGGCCTTCGCCGACCAGTGGAACGTCGAATGGTGGCTGCAGCCGAAAGGGCCGGACACCGCCTATCCCTATTATCCGAAGAAGAAAGAGCTGTACTACACGCTGCCGGAATTCGGCATCCGCATGCCGTTCAAGCCGACCGACTTCACCCAGGTGAACCACCAGGTCAACCGCCTGCTGGTGCACAAGGCCCTGACCCTGCTCGACGTGCAGAAGGAAGACCGCGTGGCCGACCTGTTCTGCGGCCTCGGCAACTTCACGCTGCCGTTGGCGACCCAGGCGCGCGAAGTGGTCGGCATCGAAGGCAGCACCGCGCTGACCACCCGCGCGCTGGAGAACGCCCGCGCCAACGGCCTGGACGCGAAGACCAGCTTCTCGACCCGCAACCTGTTCGAAGTCACCAGGGACGACCTGGTCGCGCTGGGCAAGTTCGACCGCATGCTGGTCGATCCGCCGCGCGACGGCGCGGTAGCGCTGGCCATCGCCCTGGCCGAGCTGCGCCTGACGCATCCGGAGCTGATGCCGAAGCGGATCGTGTACGTGTCATGCAGTCCGTCGACCCTGGCGCGCGACGCCGGCATCCTGACCCACCGCGCCGGCTACAAGATGAGCAAGGCGGGGGTGGCGAACATGTTCCCGCATACGTCTCACGTGGAGTCGATCGGGGTGTTCGATCTGGTCGAGGATTTTGTGCCTCGGGAGTTTCAGGTGGCTGAGCAGCAGGGGCAGCAGGAGCCGCAGCAGGACGCTCGGTAACAGCGCAAACCAAGGGGTATTCCCGCGAAAGCAGGGATGACGTGTTGATTCTGCCGGGGATCGACGTGTTGGCGGTGCCGGGGCCTGCGTCAACGTCAGCGCCTCGCCGTCACCCCACCCAAGGCCCCCAGCAACTCCTCAGCATCCACCGGCTTGACGAAGTAGCGGTCGAACCCCGCCCCCTCGGCATCCTCGCGGTCCGACTGCTGGCCGTAGCCGGAAATCGCCATCAGCACCACGTGCTCGTTGCCCGGCACCCGGCGCAGGCGGCGTGCCAGTTCGACGCCGCTCATGCCCGGCAGGCCGATGTCGAGCAGGAAGGCGTCGAAGCGTTCGTCACCGGCGCGTACCAGCGCTTCCAGCGGGTCGTGCATCACCGTTACCACGTGGCCGCTCGATTCCAGCAGCAGGCCCAGGGTCATGGCCGCGTCCTCGTTGTCGTCCACCAGCATCAGCCTCAGGCCGCGCGCCTCGTCGTCGCCGGCCGCGGCAGGCACGCCGGGCAGCTCGCCCGCAGGCGATTCCTTGCATTGCAGGCGCGGCAGCCGCACCGTGAATTCCGTGCCCATATTGCGGCCCTCGCTGCTGGCGGTCACCATGCCGCCGTGCAGTTCGACCAGGCTCTTCACCAGCGCCAGGCCCAGGCCCAGGCCGCCCTGGGAGCGGTCCGGCGTGCGCTCGGCCTGGGAGAACAGGTCGAACACGGTCGGCAGCAGGTCGGCCGGGATGCCGATGCCGTTGTCCTTCACGCTGACCAGCACGTGCTCGGCGGAGGCGCCCATCCATACGCCGACCACACCGCCTTCGGGCGTGTACTTGGCGGCGTTGTTGAGCAGGTTGGCCAGCACCTGCACCAGGCGCTTGGTATCGCCTTCGACGAAGGCGGGGCCGGTGTCCGGCGCCAGGTCGAGCGTCAGCCGGTGGCGGCGCGCCTCGATCAGCGGGCGCACCTGCTCGACCGCGTCGTCGATCACGCAGCGCAGGTCGACCTGGTCGCGCGCCAGCACCACCAGGCCGCGGGTCACGCGCGAGACGTCCAGCAGGTCGTCGATCAGTTCGGTCATGTGCGCCACCTGGCGCGCGATGATGGCGCTGGTGCGCTCCACGCGGCCGCTGTCGGGCGGCCCCATGTTCAGCAGCTGGGCGGCGGCCGAGATCGGCGCCAGCGGATTCCTCAGTTCGTGCGCCAGCATCGCCAGGAACTCGTCCTTGCGGCGGTCGGCCAGGCGCAGCGCCTCCTCGGCGCGCACGCGCTCGAGCGCGCTCCAGGAGCGTTCGGCCACGTCCTCGATCAGGCGCACGATGTCGGCGCTCCAGACCCGCGGCAGGTTGTCGTTAATGAACAGGCAGGTGGTCAGGGCGCCGTTGCGGTGCACCGGCACCACCACGGCCGAACGGATCTGCAGCGAGGCGTAGGTGGGCCAGGTGTCCGCTCCGCCGGTGCGCGGGTCGCGCTGCACGTCGCTCGCCACCATGGTCGATCCCTGCACCAACGGGGCGAAGTTGGCGGCGCCGAACAGGGCTGCCGGAAACGTGCCGCTGAGTTCGGGGACGATGCCGTCGGTATAGTTCGAATGGAAGGTGACGAGCTGGCGGTCGGCGTCGTAGTCGCCGTACAGCACCCGGCTGGCCTGCAGGAAGCGGCCCAGCATGGCGCTGGTCTGGACGAAGATCTGGCCCGGGTCGTCGAGGCGCCGCAGCAGGTCGGCCAGCTCGAGCCGGAACTCGTTCATGTCCAGCAGCGTGGTCTGGCGCGCCACCGCGTTGCGCAGGGCCTGCTCGGCCGACATGCGGTCCAGCGCTTCCCAGCTGCGTTCGGCGATGTCGGCGGCCAGCTTGCATTCTTCCTCGTCCCAGCCGCGCTCGCTGGAGGAATAGCCGACCAGGGCTGCCTGCAGTTGGCCGCGGCGCAGGCGCGGCAGCGCCAGGATCGCGCGCGCGCCGGCGGCCGCGTAGCGCGCCCCGCTCTCGGGCACGCGCGGGTCGCTGGTGGTGTCGCGGATCGCCAGCGGCGCGCCGGTGCGCAGCAGGGCCAGCGCGGCCGGGCCGAAATCGCGGATGCGGGCGCGCCTGCCGCCGAGCGCGGAGGCGCCGTCGCGGGCCCAGTCGTGCACGACCTCGAAGCCGGCCCCGGTGCCGTCGCCTTCGACATAGCAGGCGTGGTCGAGCTCGAGGTGCTTGCCGAGCATCGCGCAGGCGCACTCGACGATATCGGAGGGGTGGTGCAGGCGGCGCAGGCTGTCGACCACCTGCAGCTGCACCGCGTGGCGGCGTTCCAGCTGCACGCGCGGCGTGGTCTCGCTGATCACGCACAGGAAGCCGCGCACCGCGCCGGCACCGTCGCGTACGGGGGAATAGGCGAGCGTGAACCAGCCGCGGTAGGGCTTGCCGGCGCGCCGGATCGTCAGCGGCAGGTCTTCGCCGTAGGTGGAATGGCCGCCGAGGGCGCGTTCGGCCAACGGCTTGATGGCCGGCCATTGATCGGGCCAGACCTCGAGCAGCGGTGCGCCCAGCGTGGACGGATGCCTGCCGTCCAGCAGGGAAATATAGGCCGCGTTGTACAGCATGATGAGGCGTGGGCCCCATGCGATGTACATCGGAAATTCGGATTCCAGGATCAGGCTGACCGCATTGCGCAGGGCCGGATCCCAATGGTCGGGCCAGCCGAGCGGCGAGCCCGACCAGTCATGCAGGTGGTACCCGGCGCGTACGGCGCCGGAGGTGTCGAGGAGATGAAAGTCGCGCGTAGCCGCTTCCATGCTGATCGCCTTCGAGTCCGAAAGTGGTCATTCTATGCGCAAATGCATTAGCTGGAACGCGGCTGAGAAAAAATACATTTTCCGGCAACTAAGAAAAATTTCCCTTAGAAATGTGCCCGCACGCCGAACACCAGGTTGCGGCCCGGCAGCGGCGAAATGTCCTTCAACAGCGAAGTCGACAGGCGAACGTCCTGGTTCAGCAGATTCTTCGCCAGCACGAACCAGGTCAGGTCCATCTTGTCGAGCTTCTGGGTGTAGGAGAGGTTGGCGTCGACCAGATTGTAGGCCGGCGTCGGCGTATTCTCGAAGGCCGCCAGGCGGTCCTGGCCGCGCGCATGCGTCCACGACAGTCCGGCGCGCCAGTCGGCCTGGCGGTAGCCGATGCTGGCGCCGATGCGGTCGGCCGGCTGCAGCGGCAGGTTCTCGCCGTTGTCGAGTTTGCCACGCGAGCCGTCGGCGAACAGGCGGCCGTTCCAGCCCATGCCCACCGCGTTCCAGGTCAGCTCGGCTTCCGCGCCCTGGATGTGGGCCGGGGCCTGCTGGAACAGGCGCTGGCGGAATTCGCCGCCGGGCAGGCCTTCCTCGTCGAGTTCGAGGCCGGTGATGTGGCCGTAGATGAAATCGGACACATTGTTGCGGAACAGGTTGGCCTTCCAGCGCAGCAGGCCGGTGTCCTTCTGCAGCGAGAGTTCGATGTTGCGCGAGACTTCCTTCTTCAGGTTGGCATCGCCGACGTCGAAGGTGAGGGTGGCGTCGTGCGGGCCGCCCGAGTACAGCTCGTCGGTGGCCGGTGCGCGCTGGGCATACGACAGGGTCGCGCCGGCGCTGTAGCCTTTCATGAAGGGCCACAGGGCGCCGACCGAGCCGGAACCCAGGTTGAAGCTGCGCTCGGCGTTGCCGACCGGTTCGCGGCGCACGTTCTCGTAGCGCGCGCCGGCGTTCACGCGTACCGGGCCGATCGCGGTCTCTTCGACCAGGAAGGCGGCCTGGGAGGTCGAGTGGGTGACCGGCACGGTGTCCGGGCCGCCGGCCGCCGAGAGCGCCGAGAAGTGGGTGTTCTCGGTCTGTACGCCGAAGGTGCCGTGGAAGCCGAGGCCGCCGACATCGAGGGGCTTGTGGGTCAGCTCCAGGCGCGACTCGAAGGAGCGGTTCTTGAAGATGACTTGCGGCGCCATGTTCACGCCCAGCTCGGCGTGGCGGTAGTCGGTGAAGCCGGCCTTGAAGCGCGCCGTCTCGAAGCCGCTGAAGGGCTCGTGCACCAGGCTGTCGAAGTCGTAGCGGTTCTGGCGCTGGTCGATGCGCGAGCCGTCCGCGCTCGGGATGCCGTAGTTGTTCGACAGGTGGTTCGCCGACACGCCCACATAGCCCCAGTCGCGGATATACGAAGCGCCGGCGCCGATGCTGCGCTCGCTGGTATCGCTGTCCGGCAGGCGGCCGCTGGTGGACGCCGGGTCGTTCAGCACGCGGTTGCCGGGAATCTTGTAGTCGTTGGTGTCGCGCCAGTTGCCGTCGACGTGCATGCCGACGTGGCCGACCGCACCGTCCATCGAGCCGGACACGTTGCGGCCGTTGTCGACGCTGCTGTAGCGGGTCTCGGCCTGGCCGGTCGGCTTGTCTTCGAGTGCGGTCGGGATGCGCTCGTTGACGACGTTGACCAGGCCGCCGATCGCGCCGGAGCCGTAGAGCAGGGCGGCGGGGCCGCGCAGGATCTCGATCTGGCGCGCCACCGCGCCTTCGGAAGCGACCGCGTGGTCGTTCGACAGGCCGGACACGTCCGAGGTGGCCATGCCGTTTTCCAGCATCTTCACGCGCGAGCCTTCCATGCCGCGGATGATGGGGCGCGAGGCGCCGGCGCCGAAGGCCGAGGCGGACACGCCCAGCTCGTTCTGCAGGGTCTCGCCGAGCGAGCTGCCGACCTTGTCGCGCAGTTCGTCGCCGGCCAGCACCTTGGCCGGGGTCAGGATCTGGTCGCCCTCGCCGTTGCGCAGCGGATTGGCGGTGACCACCACCTGCTGGACCTTGCCGTTATTGATGGCCTGGCCGCCGTCGGGCGTTTCCTGGCTCTGGGCTTGAGCAAAAGCGGGGGAATAGGCGAACAGGATCGCGCTGGCGATCAGCGTCGGTTGAATCTTTTTCATTGTTTAAAACCTCGAGCAAATGGATAACGGTCCGCGCTGCCGGGCGCAGGCGCGGCAGGACGGTTGAAGCAGGGCGTTATCAGGCTCGGGGTGGGCCGCGCTGCTGGAAGGGGCAGGCCGCCAGCAGGCAGATGCCGGGCGTCGGTGCGAGGCTGGGAACCGCGTACGCGAGCTCGGCGGGAACGAATTGCCGGACCGTGGCCGGCAGTGCGAAGGCGACCTGGGCGCTGGCCGCGCACTGGCCGCACTGGTCGTGCAGGACCGGTTTGGTCGGCTTGCCGCCGTTGCCGTCGGGGTCGTAGGCGCTCTGCTGCGCCAGCGATTCCTTGACGTCGTTCCAGTGTGAGTAGGCATGGCCGAGCGACAGCTGCTGCGAAACGAGCAGCAGCAGCGACAGTAATACATGGACCAGGCTACGTGACATCCAGCTATTGTACAAAAAAAGACCGGCCCTGGGCCGGTCTCCTTTCAGGTGATCGAGAAGACGATCAGTCGCGGCTGCCGAAGCCGATGCCCAAAAGTCGCAGCAGGGCCGTGAAGATGTTGTACAGATCCAGGTAGATCGACAGGGTGGCGCTGATGTAGTTGGTTTCGCCGCCGTTGATCACGCGCTGCACGTCATAGATCAGCCATGCCGAGAAGATACCCATCGCCATTACCAGTACCACCAGCTGCAGCGCGCTCAGCTGCAGGAAGATGTTGGCGACCGAGGCCAGGATCAGCACGATGGTGCCGGCGAACAGCCAGCTGCCCATGCCCGAGAAATCGCGCTTCGAGACGGTGGCGATGGTCGCCATGCCCGCGAAGATGACGGCGGTGCCGCCGACCGCGCCCATGATCAGGGCGCCGCCGTTGGCGAAGCCCAGGGTGTAGCGCAGCAGCGGGGTCAGCATCAGGCCCATGAAGAAGGTGAAGCCGAGCAGCACCGGCACGCCGGCCGCCGAGTTCTTGGTCTTCTCGATGGCGAAGATGAAGCCGAAGGCGACTGCCAGGAACAGCAGGGCGCCGAGGCCGCCGCCCATGATCGGCATGTGGGTCGTCAGGCCGATGAAGGCGCCGAACACGGTCGGGACCATCGACAGCGCGAGCAGCCAGTAGGTATTGCGCAGTACGCGGTGGCGGACGGCGCGGCCGGCCGAGACGTCATAGGTTTTCTGCAGATTGGGAATCATATTGCCTCCGGGTGAAGAACTTCTGTCGTGTCCAAGATGAGGACGTTTCCTGTCCGTTAAAGACCTTACCGGGCGCCGCTTAAGGCCGGGTTAAGGCCGCGATATGGACGAGTATTTATTACCGCCACTGTAACACCGGCGATGCCGGCCTCGCAATATCGGCCAGCCTCCGGATATATGGTAAAATCGAAGGTTGATTGAGTTCCGATGTTCTCGCGAATTTCTTTATCTAAACCTTTATTTTTATTGGAGTTTATATGGCAATCGAACGCACCCTGTCGATCATCAAGCCGGACGCAGTTGCAAAAAACGTTATCGGTCAAATCTATAGCCGTTTCGAAGGCGCCGGCCTGAAGATCGTCGCAGCCCGCATGGCCCAGCTGTCGCGCGCTGAAGCGGAAGGCTTCTACGCCGTCCACAAGGAGCGTCCGTTCTTCAAGGATCTGGTCGACTTCATGATCTCGGGTCCGGTCATGATCCAGGTGCTGGAAGGCGAAGGCGCGATTGCCAAGAACCGCGAACTGATGGGCGCTACCGACCCGAAGAAGGCCGACAAGGGCACCATCCGCGCCGACTTCGCCGACTCGATCGATGCCAACGCCGTGCACGGTTCGGACGCTGCCGAAACCGCCGCAGTCGAAATCGCCTACTACTTCCCGGCGCTGAACGTCTACTCGCGTTAATGGTGCTGCCCCGCGCAGGCGGGGAAGTTTGTAAAGACGCGAAATTTTTTCGCGCTCAGGCGGTCTGCTGCGTTAAGCTGCATACCCACCCGTAGCAACCCGCTCGCCCAAGCTCGCCCGCCACTGTGTGGCGGGCCCCGGCGGGCGGGATTCATTTAGAAGATACAGGATTTAAAGATGGCAACTCTCACCAACCTGCTGGACTTCGATCCCGCGCAGCTCGTCGCTTACTGCGCCGAGTTGGGGGAGAAGCCATTCCGCGCCAAGCAGCTGCAGCGCTGGATCCACCAGTTCGGCGTGTCGAATTTCGACGACATGACCGACCTCGCCAAGTCGCTGCGCGAAAAACTGAAAACCCGTGCCGAAGTCCGCGCGCCGGCCATCATCAGCGATCACACCTCGAGCGACGGCACCCGCAAATGGCTGGTCGACGTCGGCAACGGCAACGCGGTCGAGACCGTGTTCATCCCGGAAGAGACGCGCGGCACGCTGTGCATCAGCACCCAGGCCGGCTGCGCCGTCAACTGCCGCTTCTGCTCGACCGGCAAGCAGGGCTTCAACCGCAACCTGACCGTGGCCGAGATCATCGGCCAGCTGTGGATGGCCGAGTTCGAGCTGCGCAAGACCAAGGGCATCGAAGGCGGTCCGAAAGGCGAGCGCCAGATCACCAACGTGGTGATGATGGGCATGGGCGAGCCGCTGCTGAACTTCGAGCCGACCGTCACCGCGCTCAAGCTGATGCTGGACGATAACGCCTACGGCCTGTCGCGCCGCCGCGTGACCGTCTCGACCTCGGGCGTGGTGCCGAACATGGACAAGCTGAGCCAGGAATGCGCGGTGGCGCTGGCCGTCTCGCTGCACGGCTCGAACGACCCGCTGCGCGACATGCTGGTCCCGCTGAACAAGAAATACCCGCTGCGCGAGCTGATGGCCGCGTGCAAGCGCTACCTGGCGTTCGCGCCGCGCGACTTCATCACCTTCGAATACTGCATGCTCGACGGCGTCAACGACACCGACGAGCACGCGCGCGAGCTGATCGCCCTGGTCAACGATCCGGTGGTCGGCGTCTCGTGCAAGTTCAACCTGATTCCGTTCAATCCCTTCCCGGAATCGGGCCTGGTGCGCTCGAAGAACCCGCGCATCAAGGCCTTCGCCCAGATCCTGATGGACGCGGGCCTGGTCACCACCATCCGCAAGACCCGCGGCGACGACATCGACGCCGCCTGCGGCCAGCTGGCAGGCGAGGTCAAGGACCGTACCCGCGTCAACGAGCGGATGAGCAAGATGGCGGAGTACCAGCAGAAGTTCGGTCCGAATTTCGGCAAGATCGTGGAGATCCCTTCTTGAAGCCGGTGCTGGCCGCATCCGTCAACGCGATTGCCGGCGCGCTTGCGCTGGCCCTGCTGGCCGGCTGCGCCGGAGCGGGCGGCGATGCGCCGCGCGAACTCAAGACGGCATCCGACCAGACCGCCGCGGAAAAGCGCGCCCAGATCCGCCTGCAGCTGGCGGTCGGCTATTACCAGGACCGCAAGTACGAGATCGCCCTCGACGAGGTCAAGCAGGCGATCGCCGCCGCGCCCGACTTTGCCGACGCCTACGGCTTCCGCGCCCTGATCTACACGGCGATGGGCGAGAACGCGCTGGCCGACGAGAACTACCGCCATGCCCTGCGCCTGGCGCCGCGCAATCCCGACCTGGCCAACAACTACGGCCTGTTCCTGTGCGATGCCGGCGGCAGGCCCGACCAGGCGCTCGGCTTGTTCGAGTCGGCGCTGAAGAACCCGCAGTACCGCTCGCCGGCGAAAGCGCTGACGAATGCGGGCAACTGCAGTCTGAAACTGAAGAATACCGACGCGGCCGAACGCTACCTGCTCGAGGCCCTGCGTTACGAACCCGAGCTGCCGGCCATCCAGGCCGGCCTGGCGAGGGTCTATTTCGAGCGGCGCGACTATACCCGCGCCGGGTTTTTCATCAACCGCCTGACGGACGCAGCGAAGCTCGAGTCGCTGTCGGCCGACGTGCTGTGGCTGGCCATCCGGGTCAAGCACATGCTGGGCGACCGGGCCACGGAAGCCACCCTCGCGGCGCAGCTGCGCAAGCGCTTCCCCGGCTCGGCCGAGTACGCAGCGTTCGAGCGCGGTGCATTTAACGAGTGAGATGACGACGATGAGTTCCGAGCGCGCAGAAGAGCCGACGACGCCCGCCAGCCAGCATGAGATCCCGGGCAAGGTGCTGGCCGCCCAGCGCGAAGCGATGGGTTGGACCGTGGAGCAGGTGGCCGACCAGCTGAAACTGGCCGTGCGCCAGGTGGTGGCGCTGGAGGCCGGCGATTACGCATCGCTGCCGAGCCCGGCCGTGACGCGCGGCTTCGTGCGCGCCTATGCCAAGCTGATGAAACTCGATCCGGCGCCGCTGGTCGCGCAGATCGCGATCGACACGCCGGCCCCGGCCGAAGCCAACCCGGCCGCGGTGCGCCGCCCGAGCCCGGCCTCGTTCTCGCAGGCGAAATTCCCCTCGCACGGCAAGCGTTCCTCGCTGCCGCTGGGCTGGATCGCCGGCGCCGTGGCGGTGGTCGCCGTCGCCGGCGCGGCCTGGCACTTCGGCCTGATCCCGGGCGGCCAGCGTGCCGAATCCGGCAGCGTGGCCAAGCCGGAAGCGGCGCATGGCGCTTCCGCCGACGCTACCAGCGGCAGCTCGACCGAGACCCTGCAGAATCCGTCGGTGCCGCTGATCTCGGTGCCGGGCTCGGCCGGCAGCCAGGCCGAAGCGCCGGCCGCCGCGCCGGGCGCCGTCGTGAATGCGCCGGCCAGCACCGCCACCGGCGCGCCGCCGACCACCAGTTCCACCGCCCAGCTGACTGCTCCGCCGGCCAATCCGGCGACCGTGCAGGCGGCGGCTGCCGCCCCGGCTGCGACCGCGCCGGCCGCCGCCGCGTCGGCCAGCGGCGCCAACGCCCTGGTGCTGAGTGTGCGCGAGGATGCCTGGATCGAAGTGCGTCCGGCCAAGGGCGGTACCCCGATGATCAAGCGCCTCGTCAAGGCTGGCAGTACCGAAACCGTGAACGTCGACCAGCCCGTGCGCGTGATCGTCGGCAACCCGGGCGCTGTCTCGGCCAGCCTGCGCGGCGCCCCGGTGGCGCTGCCGCTGGTGCCGGGCAAGACCTACTCGCTGGTTAACGTGCAATAAGCGTGCAATAAATTGCAATAACGGACTACACCGCAACATGACCACTACACATTCGCCCATTCCCTCCGGTCCGCTGGCGCGCCGCGCCAGCCGCAGCGTGCTGGTCCAGCACGGCGAGCGCAAGGTCTGGGTCGGCGGCGACGCCCCCGTCGTCGTGCAGTCGATGACGAATACCGATACCGCCGACGTGATCGGCACCGCGATCCAGGTCAAGGAGCTGGCGCGCGCCGGTTCCGAGATCGTGCGCATCACGGTCAACACGCCGGAAGCCGCGGCCGCCGTGCCGGCCATCCGCGAACAGCTCGACAAGATGGAGGTCGACGTCCCGCTGGTCGGCGATTTCCACTACAACGGCCACCTGCTGCTGCGCGACTATCCGGAATGTGCCCAGGCGCTGTCGAAGTACCGTATCAATCCGGGCAATGTGGGACAGGGCGCCAAGCGCGACACCCAGTTCGCCCAGATGATCGAAATCGCGATCAAGCACGACAAGCCGGTCCGTATCGGCGTCAACTGGGGCAGCCTGGACCAGTCGCTGCTGGCCCGCATCATGGACGAGAACGCCGCCCGCGCCCAGCCGTGGAGCGCCCAGGCCGTGATGTACGAAGCCCTGATCACTTCGGCGATCGAGAATGCCGTGCGCGCCGAAGAAATCGGCCTGGCGCGTGACAAGATCATCCTGTCGTGCAAGGTGTCGGGCGTGCAGGACCTGATCGCCGTCTACCGCGAACTCGGCAAGCGCTGCGACTACCCGCTGCACCTGGGCCTGACCGAGGCCGGCATGGGCAGCAAGGGCATCGTCGCCTCGACCGCGGCACTGTCCGTGCTGCTGCAGGAGGGCATCGGCGACACCATCCGCATCTCGCTGACCCCGGAACCGGGCGGCGACCGCACCAAGGAGGTGGTGGTGGGCCAGGAAATCCTGCAGACCATGGGCTTGCGCAAGTTCACCCCGATGGTGATCGCCTGCCCGGGTTGCGGCCGCACGACCTCGACGGTGTTCCAGGAACTGGCCGACAATATCCAGACCTTCCTGCGCGAGCAGATGCCGGAGTGGAAGAAGACCTATCCGGGCGTGGAAGCGATGAACGTGGCCGTGATGGGCTGCATCGTCAACGGTCCGGGCGAATCGAAGCACGCGAACATCGGCATCTCGCTGCCCGGCACCGGCGAGTCGCCGGCGGCGCCGGTCTTTGTGGATGGCCAAAAGGTCGCTACACTGCGGGGCGAGCGGATCGTGGATGAGTTCAAGACGATCGTGCTGAATTACGTGCAGAAGAATTATTCGAAGCAGGCTGAAACCATTTAACTGTCATTCCCGCTTTCGCGGGAAGACGGGCCGGGCAGTGTCCGGCACGACAGTAACGGGAAATTGAAATGTCCGATAAAAAAGAAAAGATTGTCGCCATCAAAGGCATGAACGACATCCTCCCGGCCGACGCGCCGCTGTGGGAGCTGTTCGAAAACACCGTGGAATCCGTGCTGAAGAGCTACGGCTACCAGAAGATCGTCACCCCGATCGTCGAGGAAACCGGCCTGTTCGCGCGCGCCATCGGCGCCGTCACCGACATCGTCGAGAAGGAAATGTATTCCTTCGAAGACTCGATGAACGGCGACCAGCTGACCCTGCGCCCCGAAGGCACGGCCGGCGCGGTGCGCGCCGTGGTCGAGCACAACCTGGCCTACGACGGTCCGAAGCGCCTCTGGTACAAGGGCCCGATGTTCCGCCACGAGCGTCCGCAGCGCGGCCGCTACCGCCAGTTCTTCCAGTTCGGCGCGGAAGCGATCGGCTTTGCCGGCCCGGACATCGACGCCGAACTGATCATGCTGTGCCGCCGCGTCTGGGATGATCTCGGCCTGGACAACATCCGCCTCGAACTGAACTCGATCGGCAATGCGGAAGAGCGCCAGCGCCACCGCGCCGACCTGATCGCCTACTTCGAAGCCAATAGCGAACAACTGGACGCCGAGGCCCAGCGCCGCCTGCACGCCAACCCGCTGCGCATCCTCGACACCAAGAATCCGGCGATGCAGGACCTGGTCAATGCCGCGCCCAAGCTGATCGAATACCTGGGCGGCGAGTCGCTGGCCCATTTCGAAGGCCTGAAGAAGATCCTCGACGCCAACAACGTCCAGTACACCGTCAACCCGCGCCTGGTGCGCGGCCTGGATTACTACAACCGCACCGTGTTCGAGTGGGTCACCGACGAGCTGGGCGCCCAGGGCACCGTGTGCGCCGGCGGCCGCTACGATCCGCTGATCGAAATGGTGGGCGGCAAGCCGACCCCGGGCATCGGCTTCGCGATGGGCATGGAGCGCCTGATCGAGCTGATGAAGGGCCAGGGCGAGCCGGCCGCGCCGAGCCAGTGCGACGTCTACATGGTCCACCAGGGCGAGGAAGCGCAAATGAAGGCCTTCATCCTGGCCGAGCGCATCCGCGACGCCGGCCTGGACGTGGTCCTGCACTGCGCGACCGCGCAGGGCGCCGGCAGCTTCAAGAGCCAGATGAAGAAGGCCGACGCCTCGGGCGCGGCGTTCGCCGTGATCATCGGCGAGGACGAGGTCAAGAACGACGTGGTGGCGGTGAAGTCGCTGCGCGAAGCCGAGGGTGCTGCCCAGCAGACCAGCGTCGCCTTCGACGAGGCGGTCGATTTCATCGTCGACCAGGTCATCGGCGACCACGATCACGATCACGATCACGACCACGTGCACTATCATCCGTAATCCACCCATCCATTAACCAAACACGAAACTGAGTCCATGGCATACGATCTCGAAGAACAGGAACAGATAGCCAATTTCAAGGCCTTCTGGAACCGCTTTGGCAACCTGATCAGCTGGGTGCTGATCATCGCGCTGGGCAGCTACGCCGGCTACAACTTCTGGAATTCGCACCAGCGCGGCAAGGCAGCCGAAGCCTCGGGCCTGTACGACCAGATGTTCGAGGCCGCCCAGGCCAACGACAATGCCAAGGTCCAGCGCATGGCCGCCGACATCGAAAGCAAGTACGACAGCACCGCCTACGCCCAGATGGCTGCGCTGGCCGCCGCCAAGACCGCTTTCGACGCCAACGACCTGAAGACCGCCAAGGCCCAGCTGCAGTGGGCGGTCGACCATGGCAACGACGAGTACAAGTCGATCGCGCGCCTGCGCCTGTCCGGCGTGCTGCTCGACGAGAAAGCCTATGACCAGGCGCTGACCCTGCTGAACGGCGACTTCCTGCCGCAGTTCGCCGCCGAGGTCGCGGACCGCAAGGGCGACGTCCTGGTGGCGCAGAACAAGCTGCCCGAAGCCCGCACCGCCTACCAGGCCGCGCTCGAGAAGATGGACAAGAAGCACCCGGGCCGCCAGATCGTGCAGATCAAGCTGGAGGCGATCGGTGGTGCTGTGCCGGCTGAGAAGGCCGCGGCATAAGAACCACGGTCATTCCCGACGTTTTAACGTGCGCCTTACCGCGCACACGTATTCGTAATTTGTACGTCCAAGAACAAGGCAAAAGAATATGCGTATTACCCGGAAGCTCGTAGGTGTCGGTGTCCTCGCCCTGATGACGGGCTGCTCGACGATCAGTTCCCTGAACCCGTTCGCATCCAAGCCGAAGGGCAACCTGCCGGCGCCGCTGGTCGACCTGAAAGGTTCGATGGCGGTGCGCACCGCCTGGAAGCTGGAAGTCGGCAAGTCCCGCAACTACCAGTTCAGCCCCGCGCTGGCCGGGAATACCGTGATCGCCGCCGGCGGCGACGGTACCCTCGTGCGTGCCGAAGCCGACAGCGGCCGCCAGCTGTGGCGCGTCAAGGCCGGCATGGAACTGACCGCCGGCGTCGGCACCGACGGCAACTACATCGTCGTCGGCGGCGACAAGGGCACGCTGATGGCCTTCGACATGGACGGCAAGCAGCTGTGGAAGGCCCAGCTGTCGAGCGAGATCCTGTCGTCGCCGGTGGTGGGGCAGGGCATCGTGGTGGCGCGCAGCATCGACAATCGCATCGTCGGCTACGACGCCGCGACCGGCCAGAAGAAATGGACCGTGCAGCGCACCTCGCCGCCGCTGACCCTGCGCCTGGCGCCGGGCATGGTGGTGCACGACAAGGATGTCATCGTCGCCCAGCCGGGCGGCAAGCTGCTGTCGCTGCTGCTGGCGACCGGCGCACCGCGCTGGGAAGTCGAAGTCGGCGTGGCGCGCGGCGCCACCGAACTGGAGCGCGTGACCGACATCGGCGGCTATCCGGCGGTGTTCGAGGGCGACGTCTGCGCCGTCTCCTACCAGGGGCGCGCCGGCTGCTGGGACCTGCTGAACGGCAGCCCGCGCTGGACCCGCGACCTCTCGTCGGAAGCCGGCGTGGCGGTCGACCAGCGCTTCCTGTTCGCCAGCGACGACAAGGGCGCCGTCTATGCCTTCAACCGCGACAGCGGCACCAGCGCATGGAAGAACGACAAGCTGGCCTTCCGCCGCCTCTCGACCCCGGTCTCCTACGGCCGCACGGTCGCAGTCGGCGACTATCAAGGCTACGTGCACTTCCTGTCGCGTGAGGACGGCGCCTTCCTGGCCCGTGCCGCCACCGACGGCAGTGCGATCAGTACGACTCCGCTGGTGGCGGGTTCGAACCTGATTTTTCAAACACAAAATGGAACTGTGACCGCCATCGCGGTCGAATAACAATTAAATGAAGCCGGTAATCGCACTCGTAGGACGTCCCAACGTCGGGAAGTCCACCTTATTCAACCGCATGACCCGCTCGCGCGATGCGCTGGTGGCGGACCTGCCGGGCCTGACGCGTGACCGTCACTACGGCGAGGGCCGCCTCGGCGAACGCCCCTTCCTGGTGATCGACACCGGCGGCTTCGAACCCGTCGCCAAGGAAGGCATCATGCACGAGATGGCGCTGCAGACGAAGCAGGCCGTGGCCGAAGCGGACATCGTGATGTTCATCGTCGACGGCCGCCAGGGCCTGACCCCGCACGACAAGACCATCACCGACTTCCTGCGCAAGTCCGGCCGCAAGGTCATGCTGGTGGTGAACAAGAGCGAGGGCATGAAGTACACCAGCGTCACCGCCGAGTTCTACGAGCTCGGCATGGGCGATCCCTACGTGATCTCGGCCGCCCACGGCGACGGCGTGCTCGACCTCGTCAACGAGGCGATCGACGAAGCCGCCACCCTGCGCCCGCAGGAAGAGGCGGAATTCGATCCGGCCGACTACGGCGTCAAGATCGCCCTGATCGGGCGCCCGAACGTCGGCAAGTCCACGCTGATCAACACCCTGGTCGGCGAGCAGCGCGTGATCGCCTTCGACATGCCGGGCACCACCCGCGATTCGATCGAAGTACCTTTCGAGAAGAACGGCAAGCACTATACGCTGATCGACACCGCCGGCATCCGCCGCCGCGGCAAGGTGTTCGAGGCGGTCGAGAAGTTCTCGGTCGTGAAGACCCTGCAGTCGATCTCGGAAGCCAACGTGGTCGTCCTGATGCTGGACGCGCAGGCGGACATCGCCGAGTCGGACGCCCACATCGCCGGCTTCATCCTCGAAACCGGGCGCGCGCTGGTGGTTGCCGTCAACAAGTGGGACGGCCTGACCTCCGACCAGCGCGACCAGGTCAAGAACGACATCGACCGCAAACTCGATTTCCTGTCCTTCGCCGAGACCAAGTTCATCTCGGCGCTCAAGGGCACCGGCATCAATCACCTGATGAAGGCGATCGATACCGCGTATGCCGCCGCCACCGCCAAGCTGTCGACGCCGCGCCTGACCCGCGCGCTGCAGGAAGCGGTCGAGAAGCAGGAGCCGAAGCGCAAGGGCAGCACCCGTCCGAAGATGCGCTATGCCCACCAGGGCGGCCAGAATCCGCCCATCATCGTCATCCACGGCAATGCCCTGGACGGCATCACCGAGCCGTACAAGCGCTATCTGGAGAAGCACTTCCGCGAGACTTTCGACCTGATCGGTACCCCGCTCAGGATCGAACTGCGCAGCGGCAAAAACCCCTTCGCCAAGGAGTGATCGATGCCGGGGGCATCGATCACGCTGGGCACACCGTGCCCACGCGTAGCGAATGTGATTTGCCGGCGTCACGCGTGGGCACCTGCTGCCCACCCTACCGGTTTTTAAGCCAGAATTAACCGTACGAGTACGACAGAAAACGGTAAAACAGGTTACAGTAGGCTTGGAAAAACATTCACAAAGTGAGAATGTTGGCCCAAGCACTTGAAAATCGGCATAGCGCCTCAATTTTTATACGACAACAACACCACGGAGCTGTTATGAGCAACAAAGGGCAACTGTTACAAGACCCATTCCTGAACGCCTTGCGCAAGGAGCACGTCCCCGTTTCGATCTATCTGGTCAACGGTATCAAGCTCCAGGGACACATCGAGTCCTTCGACCAGTATGTGGTTCTGCTCCGTAATACCGTCACCCAGATGGTCTACAAGCACGCCATTTCCACCGTCGTTCCCGCACGCGCCGTCAACCTCAACCTCGAACAAGACGCCGAGTGAGGTCGATGGCTGACGTGTCCGGCAACACCATGCGCGCAGCATTGGTCGGTATCGACTTTGGCCGTGGCGATTTCGCGGCCAGCCTGGAAGAACTGGCATTGCTGGCGCGTTCCGCCGGAGCGGATCCGATCACCACGATCACCGCAAAACGCAACAGTCCTGATCCAGCGCATTTCGTCGGCAGCGGCAAGGCCGACGAAATCGCCCAGGCCTGCCTGGCCGAGCGGATCGAGATCGTCATCTTCAACCACGCCCTGTCGCCCGCCCAGCAACGTAACCTGGAGCGCCGCCTCAATATCCGCGTGGTCGACCGTACCAGCCTCATCCTTGACATCTTCGCCCAGCGCGCCCAGAGCCACGAGGGCAAGCTGCAGGTCGAGCTGGCCCAGTTGCAGCACCTGGCCACGCGCCTGATCCGCGGCTGGACCCACCTGGAACGCCAGAAGGGCGGTATCGGCCTGCGCGGTCCCGGCGAAACCCAGCTCGAGACCGACCGCCGCCTGATCGGCGAGCGCGTCAAGATGCTGCGCACCCGCCTGTCCAAGCTGCGCAAGCAGCATGAAACCCAGCGCCGCTCGCGCGGACGCAACCAGACATTCTCGGTGTCGCTGGTCGGCTATACCAATGCCGGCAAGTCGACCCTGTTCAACACCCTGACCAAGGCCGGGGTGTACGTCGCGAACCAGCTGTTCGCGACCCTGGACACCACCAGCCGCCGCCTCTACCTGGGGCAGGAAACCGGCAACGTGGTGGTGTCCGACACGGTTGGTTTCGTGCGCGAACTGCCGCACCAACTGGTGGCCGCCTTCCGCGCCACCCTGGAAGAAACCATCCATGCCGACCTGCTGCTGCACGTGGTCGACGGCTCGTCACCGGTGCGGATGGAGCAGATCGAGCAGGTCAACGAGGTGCTGCGCGAAATCGGCGCAGACCACATCCCGCAGATCCTGGTCTGGAACAAGATCGATGCGGCCGGGCTCGAGCCCGGGGTGGAACGTGATGAATATGATAAAATCAGCCGCGTTTTTATCAGCGCCCATAGTGGCGCCGGCCTGGATCTGCTGCGCGACGCGATCGTCGAGGCGGCCAGACCCGAGCCCGGTGTGACGCATGCCGACGAGCAGGACGGCGACGATTCCGGCTTCGCGCACGACGTGCAGCCCGGGACGGCTGAGAATATTCCGAATTCCACCCATGTGGGACCACACTAGCCTATGCTCGTTTCACTCTTCAAACGTCTCGGCATCACCCTGTCACTGAACGATCCCCGCTGGGGCCACAAACCCGGCGACGAACGCAAGATCCAGCAGGGTAAGAACCAGGGCAACGACGGTCCGCCCGATCTCGACCAGCTGTGGCGCGATTTCAATCAGCGCCTGAACCGCCTGTTCGGCAAGCGCGGCGGCGATGGTGGCGGCTATCGCCCGGATGCCCGGGGCGTCGGCGTCACCGCGACCGTGGTCGGCGCCATCCTGGTCCTGATCTGGCTCGCCAGCGGCGCCTTCATCGTGCCGGAAGGCCAGGTCGGCCTCGTCACCACCTTCGGCGAGCTGTCGCACAAGACCGGCGCCGGTTTCAACTGGCGCTGGCCGGCCCCGTTCCAGGCCCACCAGACGGTCAACGTGAGCCAGGTCCAGACCGTCGAAGTCGGCTACCGCGCGAACGTGCGCAACAAGCAGCTGAACGAAGCCCTGATGCTGACCGCGGACGAGAACCTGGTCGACGTCCAGTTCTCGGTGCAGTACAAGGTCACCGATCCGGTCGCCTGGGTATTCAACAACAGCGACCAGGTCGAGACCATGCGCGATGCCGCCGAAACCGCCGTGCGCGAACTGGTCGGCCGCCGCAGCATGGATGCCGTGCTCGCCGAAAACCGCGACAAGCTGGCCGGCGAAGCGCGCGTCATGGTCGAGCAGATGCTGGAGCGCTACAAGATGGGCGCCGACGTCACTGGCGTGACCGTGCAGTCGCTGGCGGCGCCCGAGCAGGTGGCAAGCGCCTTCGAGGAAACCGTCAAGGCCCAGGAAGACCGGTCCCGTGCCCGCAGCGAAGCCCAGGCCTATGCCGACGACATCGTCCCGCAGGCCAAGGGCAAGGCGGAGCGCATGAAGCAGGATGCCGAAGCCTACCGCGCGACCACCGTGAACACGGCGGAAGGCAATGTCGCCCGCTTCAACCAGGTCGTGGCCGAATACGCGAAGGCGCCAGGCGTCACCCGCGACCGCATGTACATCGACACCATGCAGCAGATCTTCTCCAGCACCAGCAAGGTCATGATCGACGCCAAGACCTCGAACCAGATCTACCTGCCGCTCGACCGCATGCTGAACCAGTCGGTCGCCAACGAGCAGGCGATGGGCAGCCGTTCGGGCCCGGTCATGCCGGCGCCGCAGGGCGCCCAGGGCCAGCCGAACCAGGCGCAGCAGCCCCAGGCCCAGCAGCAGGCCCAGGGTCAGCAAGCGCCGCAGCCGCAGAACCCGCAACAGCAGGTCCAGGCCGTGCCCGCAACGGAGAACCACCCGCTGGAATCGGTGCGCAAGATCGATCCGCGCAGCCGCGATTCCTCGCGTGAAAGGGAGACCCGCTGATGAGCCGCCTGATTTCGATCGTGATCGGGGCGGCCATCGTCCTGAGCCTGCTCGCCTCGAGCTTCTTCGTGGTCGACCAGCACCGCTATGCCGTGGTCTATGCCCTCGGCGAGCTGCGCGAGGTGATCAAGGAGCCCGGCCTGCACTTCAAGCTGCCGTCGCCGCTCCAGACCGTGGTCTACCTCGACAAGCGCCTGCAGACCCTCGACACCGCCGACGGCGAACGCTTCGTGACGGCGGAGAAGAAGGACCTGCTGGTCGACGCCTTCGTCAAATGGCGCATCACGGATCCGCGCCAGTACCTGGGCGCGGTCGGCAGCGGCAACGCCGGACGCGGCGCCGAACGCGTGGCCCAGGTGGTGCAGGTGGCCATGAACGCCGAGATCGCCACCCGCAAGGTCGGCGAAGTCGTCTCCGGCCAGCGCCAGGAGCTGGCGAATGCCCTGCGCGAGCGCGTGGCCGCCAACAGCCGCCAGCTCGGCGTCGAGATCGTCGACCTGCGCCTCAAGCGCGTCGACTTCACCGCCCAGGTCAACAACGCGGTGTTCGAGCGCATGAAGGCCGAGCGCCTGCGCGTGGCCGCCGAGACCCGCTCGACCGGCACGTCCGAAGCCGAGCAGATCCGCGCCGACGCCGAACGCCAGCGCAGCGTGATCCTGGCCGAAGCCTTCCGCAACGCCGAAACCATCAGGGGCGAGGGCGATGCCAAGGCGAGCCAGATCTATGCCCAGTCCTTTGGCAAGAACCCCGAGTTCTACCGCTTCTACCGCTCGCTGGAGGCCTATCGCGCCACCTTCAAGAGCCGCAGCGACGTGCTGGTGCTGGATTCGAATTCCGAGTTCTTCAAGTATTTCCGCGGGCCCGGCGCGGGTAAATGACGTGTGGGCGTGGGCGCGGGGCGCCCACCCTACGCATACTGTAGGGTGGGCACCCCGTGCCCACGAAGCAACGTTAACAATCGCTCCACCCATCTTCCGCGCCAATCCCGGCCGGTTTTCGGTTAAAATCGTCGATTCGGCGCAGAATACGCGTGCAAAGCCGCGTGCTCCGTTGCCCTATCTTTAACGAACCCAATCGCTTTGCCCATGCCTACCTGGCTACTGCCCGAGAATATCGCCGACGTCTTGCCGTCCGAAGCGCGCAAGATCGAGGAACTGCGCCGCCTCATGCTCGATACCTTCCGCACCTATGGATACGAGCTGGTCATGCCGCCGATGCTCGAGTACGTCGAATCGCTGCTGGCCGGCGCAGGGCAGGACACCGACTCCAAGACCTTCAAGCTGGTCGATTCGATGAGCGGCCGCCTGCTCGGCCTGCGCGCCGACATGACGACCCAGGTCGCCCGCATCGACGCGCACCTCTTGAACAGGGATAGCGTCACCCGCCTGTGCTATGCCGGCACGGTGCTGCACACCCGCCCGTCCGGCTTGCACGCGACCCGTGAACAACTCCAGATCGGCGCCGAAATCTACGGCCACGCCGGCCTCGAAGCCGACGCCGAGATCCAGGAACTGGCCCTCGCCACCTTGGCGCTGGCCGGCTTCGAACAGCCGCGCCTGGACCTGTCGCACGCCGGCGTGCTGCGCGCGATCCTGGCCGAAGACCCGGCCGCCAAACGCGACGAGCAGCTACTGCACGGCCTGCTGAAATCGAAGGACATGCCGGGCCTGGACGAAGCGACGCAGAACCATGCGCAAGCGACCCGCGCCGCCCTGATGGCGCTGCCGAACCTGTATGGCGACGTCGACGTGCTGACCCGTGCAAAAGAAGTGCTGCCGGCGCTGCCGGGCATCACCCGCGCGCTGGCCGAACTGGCGGCGCTGGCCGGCTGTGCGATCGGCCGCGCCCAGGTGGCGATCGACCTGGCCGACCTGCGCGGCTACCAGTACGAGAGCGGCGCCATGTTCGCGCTCTACGTGCCGGGCCTGCCGAATGCCGTCGCCCGCGGCGGCCGTTACGACCACGTCGGCGAAGCCTTCGGACGCGCGCGTCCGGCAACCGGCTTCTCGCTCGACCTGCGCGAGCTGGCGCGGCTGCTGCCGACCGCCGACCGCAAACACGCCATCCGTGCGCCGTGGGGCAATGCGCCCGAGCTGCGCGAAAAAATCGCTGAACTGCGCAAGGCAGGCGAAGTCGTGATCCAGTCCATGCCGGGTCATGAAAACGTACAGGACGAGTTCGAGTGCGACCGTGTGCTCGTCCTCGAACAAGGAAATTGGATTCTCAAAAACTTAGGTTAAGTGATGTCAAATACTGCTAAGAACGTCGTTGTCATCGGCACCCAATGGGGCGATGAGGGCAAGGGTAAGATCGTCGACTGGCTGACCGACCATGCCGCCGGCGTGGTGCGTTTCCAGGGTGGCCACAATGCCGGCCACACGCTGGTGATCAAGGGCCAGAAGACGGCACTCCAACTGATCCCGTCGGGCATCATGCGCGAAGGCGTGGCCTGCTACATCGGCAACGGCGTCGTGGTCTCGGTGCCGGACGTGATGCGCGAGATCGACAAGCTGGAAGCTGCCGGCGTCGAAGTCGCTTCGCGCCTGAAGATCTCGGAAGCCTGCCCGGTCATCCTGCCTTACCACGTCGCCATCGACGTCGCCCGTGAAGCGGCCCGCGGCGTCAACAAGATCGGCACCACCGGCAAGGGCATCGGCCCGGCCTACGAAGACAAGGTGGCACGCCGCGCGATCCGTATCGCCGACATGCTGAACGAGACCCGCTTCGCCGAAAAGCTGCGCGAGAACCTGGACTACCACAACTTCGTGCTGACCGGTTACCTGAAATCCCAGGCAATCGACTTCCAGAAGACCTTCGACGACGCGATGGCCCTGGTGCCGCGCCTGCGTCCGATGGTCGGCGACGTCAGCTCGGCCCTGTACGCAGCCCACAAGGCCGGCGGCCACCTGTTGTTCGAAGGCGCGCAAGGCTCGCTGCTGGACGTCGACCACGGCACCTATCCGTTCGTGACCTCGTCGAACTGCGTGGCCGGCAACGCTGCCGCCGGTTCGGGCGTGGGTCCGGGCATGCTGCACTACATCATGGGCATCACCAAGGCCTACACCACCCGCGTGGGTTCGGGCCCGTTCCCGTCCGAACTGCCGACCGACGCCGGCGTCGGCGAGCACCTGTCGCGCGTGGGCCACGAGTTCGGCACCGTGACCGGCCGTGCGCGCCGCTGCGGCTGGTTCGATGCCGCGCTGCTGCGCCGCTCGGTCCAGATCAACGGCGTGACCGGCATGTGCCTGACCAAGCTCGACGTCCTGGACGGCATCGAGTCCCTGAAGCTGTGCACCGGCTACAAGATCGACGGCCGTGACGTCGACATCTTCCCGGTCGGCGCGGAAGAGGCGGCCGCCTGCGTGCCGGTCTACGAAGAGATGCCGGGCTGGAAGGAAAGCACTGTCGGCGCCAAGTCCATGGACGAGCTGCCGGCCGCTGCCCGCGCTTACATCAAGCGCATCGAAGAGCTGGTCGGTGTTCCTGTCGATATGGTGTCGACCGGTCCGGACCGTGAAGAAACCATCGTGCTGCGTCACCCGTTTGCCGCATAAGAACAATAGGAATTATCAAAGCTATGAATACTCCTGCATCGACCGACAAGGATCTGTGGGTCTCCTGGGATGAGTACAACCGCCTGGTCGAGCGCCTGGCGCTGAAGGTCTACGAATCGAACTGGAAGTTCGACATGGTCCTGTGCCTGGCGCGCGGCGGCGTGCGTCCCGGCGACGTGATCTCGCGCATCTTCGACGTGCCGCTGGCGATCCTGTCGACCAGCTCCTACCGCGAAGAATCCGGCAAGAAGCAGGGTGACCTGGACATCGCCAAGTACATGACGATGACCAAGGGTCCGCTGGCCGGCAAGATCCTGCTGGTCGATGACCTGGCCGACTCCGGCGTGACCCTGGCAAAAGTGAGCGAGCACCTGACCGCCAACTACCCGGACGTCACCGAAGTGCGTTCGGCCGTCATCTGGGTCAAGGGCACCTCGTCGCTGGTCCCGGACTACCACCTGGAAGACCTGCCGCACAACCCGTGGATCCACCAGCCGTTCGAAGACTACGATGGCCTGCGTCCGCACCAGCTGTCGGCGTGGATGAAGAAGTTCGAGAAGAACTGAAGACGACGGCGCTCTCGCGCCTTTTAGTCGTCGCCCCCGCGCAGGCGGGGGGCCAAGCTGAATCGGGGCCGCGCGCCCCGATTTTTTTTGCCCGTCTTCATGTAAGCTTCATCCATAAAAAAATGGAGACGACGATGAAGACGAGCACCAAGCTGCGCACCCTGGCGCTGGCCGTGGCGATCACATGCGCCACCCACCCCGCACTGGCCGCCGACGAGCGCGCCCCGGCCCCGGTATCCCCCTCCGGCATCCCCGCCTTCAGCGAGGAGATGCTGAATCCCGATTTCTGGATCCACCGCCTGCTGGAACCGGACATGGTGCTGCTGAACGCGCGCCAGGCGGCGGCCAAACGGACGCAAGCCTTCGCGCCGGGCGGCGGCTTCATCGACCTGCAGCGCCTGCCGGCGACCCTGGAACGCGCCCAGGTGGCCGACTGGCTGACGCAGGCCGAGCAGGCGACGCCGGTCAAGATTGCGGTCGACGAGGACGGCAAGCCGGTCGGCGCGGCGACCCTGGACGCCGTCCGCAGGAACGGCGCGCCGGAGCGGATCGCGGCATCGGCGCCGGCCAGGTACGGCCTCAGCGTGCGCCGCGCCCACCTGCGCACGATGCCGGCCGAACGCAACTTCTACCCGGCCGCCGACAACCGCGATTATGAAAGCCTGCAGGCCGGCGTCCTCTTCCCGGGCGAGCCGGTCGTGATCGCCCACCAGAGCCTTGATCGCAACTGGCTGCTGGTGATGTCGACCCAGGGCCCGGCCTGGGTGAGAAGCAAGGACATCGCCGAAGGCGGGCGCGACGCCGTGTTCGGCTATGCCACCCGTGCCCCGGGCCGGGTCGTCACCGGCGACCAGGTGCGCACCGTGTTCACGCCGGAAGCGCCCGAGGTGTCGGAAGTGCTGCTGGACATGGGTACGGCGCTGCCGGCCGCCGATGTGCCGCCCGGCGAACCGGTGAACGGCGCCAGCCCCTACGCGTCCTGGCCCTTGCTGCTGCCGGTGCGCGGGCAGGGCGGGGCGCTCGAATTCAGGCCGGCCCTGCTGCGCCGCAGTGCGGACAGCGCGCCCGGCTACCTGCCGGTCACCCGCGCCAACATCATCCGCCAGGCCTTCAAACTGCTCGGCGAGCGTTACGGCTGGGGCCACCAGTTCAATGCGCGCGACTGCAGCGGCCTGACCGGCGAGGTCTACCGCAGCATGGGCCTGTACCTGCCGCCCAGCTCCGCCCTGCAGGGCAGCATGCCGTTGTTCCAGCACCGGACTTTTACCGACAAGGACAGCCATGAGGACCGCGTGCGCGCCCTGGCGGAGGCCCAGGTGGGCGACCTGGTGGTCGTCCCCGGCCACGTGCTGATGATCATCGGCCACGTGAACGGCGAGCCCTATGTGATCCAGGACGTGCCTTACGCGGTGTTCAGGGATCCGGCCGGCGGCCAGGTTCGCAAGACGAAACTGAACCAGGTGTCGGTCACGCCGCTGCTGCCGCTGTATGCGGACGACAAGACCCTGTATGTGGATGCGATGACGAGCCTGGTGCAGCTGACGCGCCCCTGAGGCGGCCCTGAGGCCGCCCGCCCACCAGGCCGGGTCGTGGACTTACTTGCTGGCCGTCGCCAGGTACTGGACGACTGCCTTCAGCGCCGCATCGTCCGGAACGCCGGAGAAGGGCATGCGGTTGCCCGGCACCTTCTCCTGGGGCGCACGGAGGAATTCGGTCAGATTCTTTTCGTCCCAGGTGATGCCGCTCCGTTTCATCGGACCCGAGAAGCGGAAGCCAGGCTCAAGGCCGGCGGTACGGCCGACGATGTTGTGCAGGTCGGGACCGACGCCGTTCTCGCCGGCCTTCAGCGAGTGGCAGGCGGCGCAGGTTTCGAAGGTCTTCTTGCCGAGGTCGTCGGCGGCCTGGGCGTGCAGGGAGAAGGCGGCGAGGGCCGCGAACGTGATTGCAGACGAATTGACGAACTTAGGCATCGATGAGCTTTCCTGGATTCTTGACGTAGACTTTCTTGATGATATCGGCTGCCATGTAGGCGATCGCGCCGACGGGACCGGTCGGGTTGTAGGCCGAGTTGTGCGGGAACAGCGAAGCGCCCATGATGAACAGGTTGTCGACGTCCCACACCTGGCCATATTTGTTCGTGACTGAGTTGCCCGGATTCGTGCCCATGATGGTGCCGCCCGTGTTGTGGGTGCTCTGGTACACGGTCGCGTTCCAGGAGTTGCGCGGCGCCGCCTTGTTCAGGTGAGCAGGGCTCATTGCCTGTGCGATCTTGTTGATGACCTCGGCCGAGTGCGCCGAAATCTTGCGCTCGTTGTCCTTGTAGTCGAAGGTCATGCGCATCAGCGGCATGCCGAGGCGGTTGCGGTAGGTCGGGTCGAGGTCGAGGAAGTTGCCGCGGTTCGGCATCACGCTGCCGGCGGCCGCGATGTTCATCGCGCGTTCGTACCACTTGGCGGTTTCCTCTTTCCACTTGTTGCCCCAGGCTGGCGTACCGCCTGGCACCGGGTGCCATTGGATCGGACGGCCGCCATACTGCACGGTGCCGATGATCGAACCGCCGATGTAGCCGAAGGGCGTGCGGTCGAAGTCCCAGTTGGCGTTGAAGTCGTCGATCAGGGTGCTCGTGCCGCCTGCCGACATGTAAGGGTGGAACAGCTTGTCTTCGAAGAACAGCGTGGCGCTGGCGCCGGTCTGGTAGCAGTAATTCTTGCCGATCAGGCCTTTGCCGGTGGCCGGGTCGTAGACCTGGCCGATGCCGGAGACCAGCATCAGGTGGACATTATTCAGCGCGTAGGCAGTCAGCACGACCATCTTGGCCGGCTGGAAGACTTCTTCGCCGTTCGCCAGGTTGACGTAGGTGACGCCGGTCGCTTTCCTGCCCGAGGCGTCGCGCTCGATGCGGGTGACCCAGGCGTTGGTGCGCAGCTCGAAGGTATTCTGCTTCAGGGCGGCCGGCAGCACGGTCATGTGGGCGCCGCCCTTGGCGTTCGATTCGCAGCCGAAGCGCTCGCAGTGGCCGCAGTACTGGCATTCGCCGAACTTGGCGCCGTCGGGGTTGGTATAGGCGCGCGAGGTGTTCGCGGTCGGGCGCGGGAAGGGATGGTAACCCATCTTCCTGGCCGTATCTTCGAACAGCTCGCCGGCCAGGGTCTGTTCGACCGGCGGCAGCGGATAGTCGTTCGATCGCGGCGCTTCGAAGACGTTGCCGCCGGCGATCTTCTTGCCCTTGATGTTGCCCGCCTTGCCGGAGATGCCGGCAACCTTCTCGAACTTGTCGTAGTACTTCTCCAGTTCCTTGTAGCTGATGCCCCAGTCCTGGATCGTCATGTCTTCGGGAATGTACTTCTTGCCGTACTTGTCCTCGTAGCGCGAACGGATCTTGAACTCGTCGTCGGTCCAGCGCCAGGTATGGCCGTTCCAGTGCGTCGATGCGCCGCCGACGCCGGTACCCATCAGGTAGGATCCGAGGCGGCGATAGGGAAGCGCGGTTTCCCCGGCGTGGTTGCGGATGGTTTCGGTCTGGTCGGTCGTGTTGACCATCATGCCGTTGCGGATGCCCAGCGACAGTTCGTCGCGCATGCGCGGCACGGTAAAGTCTTCCGACGAGGCCTGCGGGCCGCCCCGCTCGAGGCATACCACGGTCATGCCTGCTTCGGACAATTCCTTGCCCAGGATGCCGCCGGTCCAGCCGGCGCCGACCAGCACGACATCCACTTCATTCATTTTCTTCATTGCGGTTCCGTTGGTGTTTGCTTCAGCTGAGGTCGGCAATGCCGACCGGCTGCGTGCGATACGGTTTGTTCTTGAACTTGACGATGTTCAGCTTGTTGGTGGTGTTCACGCCTGGGTAGCCGATCATCTTCCAGGCCATCTTGTCGCGGTTACCGCCATAGATCGGGTCGGAGAACATGGCTTCATAGAACATCTGCAGCAGCTGCGCGAAATACGGCTTGGCCGGCACGCCGTTCGGCAAGGCGATCTTGCCTGCCTGCAGGTCCTTGAGCAGCTGCTCCCTGGCCTCGGACGGCAGGGCATCGAAGGGCTTCTTGAAGGTCGCCTGGCAGTAGTCGGCCAGGCCTTCGGTGCCGGCGCGGAACAGGGCGGCGGGGGTCATGGCCAGCTGGTAACCCTGGTTGGCACTGCCTTGCCTGAAGGGGCCTTGCAGGTAGAGGCGGTCGCCCTGGCCCCAGTTGCCGGCGAGGGCACGGTCGAAGTAGATGTTCAGGCCCATGTCGACCCCGTTCGGGGTGTACTGGTCGGCCGGGCACATGTGATTGACCAGCGCTTCGACGAATGCCTGCTCGCCGGGACGCAGCCATTCGTAGCCGGCCGGCGCTTCCGCGGCGGCGGCGGGGGCGGCGGGCTGTCCGTTGGCCGCCTGGGCCTTTCCGGTGAGAGGCAGGGAAGCGCTCGCTGCGCCGGCCGCGCCGACCAGTGACTTGATCAGGAAGTCGCGACGCGGCTTGGGTTGGGTAGGGTCGGTCATGCTGTTTGTATCCTGTGAAAACGGAGGACAGGAAGGCCCGGCAGGAAACACCGATGCCTTGCTGTAAATATGAAATTTTAAACGGCCGGAAGAAACAAAATTTCCCTTGGGCATCATAAACCGGTTTTATGCCCATGCATATCGGGTGTTGCGCCGATGCCGACACATACAAATTTTATGTTGCTATGCGGAAATTATTGCGGCATATTCCGGACCTGACAGCGGGGCCTCCCGTTATTGAACACTGGTGCCGTGCGACGGCGGATTGCGTACATGTAAATGATGAAAAACCTCAACATCGGCAAAAAGATTGCGCTCGTCTTCGCAATCGTCCTGCTCTTTTCGATTGCAACTACCGGCGTCGGACTTTGGCAGCTGAACAGGATGACGGCATCGACCAAGGAGCTGATGGCCTTGCCACTGGCCAAGGAAAGGCTGGTCAGCGACTGGTACCGCACCATCTACGGCGGTTCGCGCAGGACGCTGGCAATCGCGAAGAGCAGCGACAATGCGCTGGTTGCGTTCTTTGCCGAAGATTCGGCGACGGGCAGCAAGGAAGCCGGCGAAATCCTGAAAAAGGTGAAGCAGCTGCTGACCTCGCCGGAAGAGGCCAAGCTGCTGCAGCAGATCGCCGATGCGCGTGATTTCTACAACGTCCAGAAAGCCGCGGTGACCAAGGCCAAGGAAATGAACGATGTCGAGACCGCAACGCACGTGCTCGAAGAGAAGTTCATCCCGGCTTCGGCCAAGTACCAGGGCTTGCTGCGTGACATGGTCGACATGCAGCGCAAGGCCATCGACGCCAGCGCAGCGCAGGCCGAGCAGGCCGCGGCCGCCAGCCTGCGCATGCAGACCGCGCTGAGCGTGATGCTGGTGCTGCTGGTGGTCGCCTGTGGATGGCTGCTTCGCAGCAGCATCGTCAAGCCGCTCGAAACCGCGATCGGGATCGCGCGCCGCGTCGCCAAGGGCGACCTGACGGCGGATATCCAGGTCACATCCAGGGACGAGGCCGGACAACTGCTGGAAGCGCTGCGCGCGATGAATCACTCGCTGCGCGAGCTGGTGCATAGCGTGGTCCAGGGCGCCGGCAATATCGCCCGTGCGAGCGACGAGATCGCCGCGGGCAACCTCGAACTGTCGTCGCGCACCGAGCAGCAGGCCAGCTCGCTCGAAGAAACCGCTTCGTCGATGGAAGAGCTGACCTCGACCGTCAAGCAGACCTCGGACAATGCGCGCCAGGCCAATCAGCTGGCCGCCTCGGCAAGCGAAGTGGCGGCCAAGGGCGGCGCGGTGGTGCACCAGGTGGTCGAAACGATGGGGCTGATCGATACCTCGTCGAAGAAAATCGTCGACATCATCGCTGTGATCGACGGGATCGCCTTCCAGACCAATATCCTGGCGCTGAATGCCGCAGTGGAGGCGGCCAGGGCGGGCGAGCAGGGCCGCGGCTTCGCCGTGGTGGCCGGCGAGGTGCGCAACCTGGCCCAGCGTTCGGCTGCCGCCGCCAAGGAGATCAAGACCCTGATCGATGCCTCGGTCGGCAACGTGGAAACGGGAAGCGCCCTGGTGGCCAAGGCCGGCACCACGATGGGCGAGATCGTGGCGAGTATCCGCCGCGTCACCGATATCATGGGCGACATCAGCGCCGCCACCCGCGAGCAGACCCTCGGCATCGAGCAGATCAACGAAGCGGTCAGCCAGATGGACCAGACCACCCAGCAGAATGCCTCGCTGGTGGAGGAGGCTGCGGCGGCCTCCGAAACCCTGCAGAAGCAGGCTGCGGACCTGTCCGACGCGATGCGCGTATTCAAGCTGAAAGACATGCCGGCCCAGCCGGCTCAGTCGGTCCGGTCGCCGGCGCCGGCGCGCAAGGCACTGGCAGCCGCGGCGCCCGCAGGTCCGGCGGCACGGGGCCGCAACCCGGAACCGGCTGCGGAGGCGTGGGAAAGCTTTTGACCGGTAAATCGATGGGTACGGATGCCGATCGGTTAAGATTGCAACAAATACCTTGACCGATCCCATGACCCAAAGCTTCTTCCAGACCTTCATCCTGCTCCTGCTCGTTACCGACCCCTTCGGCAACGTTCCCCTGTTCGTCACCGCGCTGAAGGAGGTCGAACCGGCCCGCCGGCCGCGCATCGTGGTGCGCGAGTGCGCGATCGCCTTCTTGCTGCTGCTGGTCTTCATGTTCTTCGGCCGGCACTTCCTGGAAGCGCTGCACCTGACCGACATCTCGCTGCGCATCGGCGGCGCGGTGATCCTGCTGATCATCGCGATCCGCATGATCTTCCCGCATCCGGACGGCGTGCTGGGCCGCAGCGAAGGCGGTGAGCCCTTCATCGTGCCGCTGGCGATCCCCGCGCTGGCCGGCCCCTCGGCGCTGGCCACCGTGCTGCTGTTCACCTCGCAGACGACGGCGGAAGTGATGGTCCACGTGGCCGCGCTGGCCGCCGTCGGCCTGGTCTGGCTGGCCGTGTTCCTGGCGGCGGAGCGCCTGCAGAAAGCGCTCGGCGCCCAGGTCATGACCGCCTTCGAGCGCCTGATGGGCCTGATCCTGACGGCGATGTCGGTCGAGATGCTGCTGGGCGGCGTGCGCGCCTTCGTCAAGACGCTCGGCGAGTAAGGCCGCATGCGGACCTCGATGCACCAGCCGCAAGGCGAACTGTCCGAGGTCCTGTACGGGATCGGCTTCATGTCGACCCTCGACGAGCCCTGGCCGCCGCCGCAGCCCCACCTGAACCGCTTTCCGGCGATGGTCTATTGCAGCCTGAGCCTGATCCTCGACGGCGCCATCGCCATGGCGGCGGAGGAGGGCGGCACGCGCGCCCTGTCCGGCCTGCTGGTCTCGGGGCCGCGCACGCGCCCGGTCACGTCGCTGTCGCTGGCGCCGGTGCGATCGCTGTCCGCGATCTTCTATCCCGATGCCTTCGCCCTCCTGACCGGCATCGCGCCGGTCCGTCTGCAGGACCGCGACGAGCCGGCCGCCGGCTGGCTGGACGCCGATTGGGAAGCCTGGCCGCGGGCCCTGGCGGACCTCGACGAGGCCGCGCAGACCGCATGGATCGAGGCGTGGATTGCCGCGCGCTGGCGCGAGCGCCGCGCCGGCTGGGACGCGGCGCTGGGCCGCAGCCTGCGCCGTATCGCCAGCCACGAAGGCGTGGCGGAGACGGCGCGCACGCTCGGCGTCGGCGAGCGCCAGGTGCAGCGCCGCTACCGCGAGCGGATCGGTGTCACGCCGGCCCAGGCGAGGCGCCTGCAGCGCATGAACGAAGCCGTCTACGCCCTGCGCGACCCGGCCGCGCCCAAGGAGACGCTGGCCGCGCTGGCGGCCGAACTGGGCTACGCCGACCAGGCCCACATGGCGCGCGAGCTGCGCGAACTGGCCGGCCTGCCGCCTTCGCGCCTGGAAGAAAGCATCGCTTCCGACCGCGATTACTGGGCTTACCGGCTGTGACGCGACGGTCACGATGACGATGTCGGATTCGTACAAGCCTCGCTCCGGCTAGCAGGCCGACAATCATGCCTTCGACAAGCAAGGCATGACATGAAGATCACTTTCCTCACCTATGGCACCGACGGCGACACGCGCCCGCTGGCGGCGCTCGCCAGAGAACTGATCCGGCGCGGGCACGAAGCCCGGCTGCTGGCCGACCGCGCCTGCGCCCCGCTGGCGCGCGAACACGGCATCCCGTTCACGGCCCTGGCCGGCGACATCCGCAAGGCGGTGCAGCCGGGCGGCACGCTCGCCAAATCCATCGACGGCCGCGCCGACATGTCGCGGGTCGCGCGCGCCTGCGCCCGGCTCGCGCGCGAGCACACGACGGCGTGGATGGCGACCGCGCGCACGGCGGCCCAGGGCAGCGACGTGCTGGTGTTTTCCGGCCTGGCGGCCTTCGTCGGCCTGGCCGTGGCCGAGGCCCTCGCCATTCCCTGCATCGGCACCGCGCTGTGGCCGCTGACGCCCACGCGCGAGTTCGGCGCCGCCTTCCTGCGTCCGCGCAGGCTGCCCGGCTGGGCCAACCGGCTGACGCACCAGGCATTCAACAGCCTGACCTGGGCGATGTTCCGGCCGGCCGTGAACGCGGCGCGCAGGGACGTGTTCGGCGCGGCGCCGCGCCGGCGCCTGTGGCAGGGCTATCCGACCCTGTACGGCTGTTCGCCGGCCCTGCTGCCGCGTCCTGACGACTGGCCGGCCGAGGTCGAGCTGACCGGCAGCTGGCAGCTTCCCGCCGCCGCCGGGTGGCAGCCGCCGGCATCGCTGTCCGCCTTCCTGGCCGCCGGCGAGGCGCCGGTCTACATCGGCTTCGGCAGCATGGCGGGCATGGATCCGCAGACGCTGCTGGAGACGGTTTGCGGAATCGCCGCCACCCGTCGCGTGCTGTTCTATCCCGGCTGGAGCGGCGTCGACCTGTCGCGGTTGCCGCCGGACGTCTTGGTGCTGGGCGACACGCCGCACGAATGGCTGTTCCCGCGCACCGCCGCGGTCATCCACCACGGCGGGGCGGGGACCACGCATGCGGCGGCGCGCGCCGGCGTGCCCTCGGTGGTGGTGCCGTTTGCCGGCGACCAGTTCTTCTGGGCCGGGCGCCTGCGTGCGCGTGGAATCGGCCTCACCTGCCCGATGGAGGAATTCGCCGGCGCCGATCCGGCCGCGCTGATTGCCGCCGCCTGCGCGCCGGCCATGCGCGAGCGGGCGCACGAGGTAGCGGAGGAGATGGCGCTCGAAGATGGCGTCGGCCGCGCCGCCGACCGCATCCTGGGCGGCATTGCACGCCTGCCGTTGCCCTAGGGGCGGGCGGGGTGTATCCTGCGCCGGCATCCATCACTACGAAAGAACAAGAACATGAAACAGCTGCTTTCCGTGTGCGCCCTCGGCCTGGCGCTTTCCCTCACCCTGGCCGGCTGCAAGCGCGGCCACGCGCCTTCCGCGGCGCCGTCCGACGCGACCCCGATCGCCATGCAGAAGATCGATACCGTGACCGGCACCGGCAAGGAAGCGGTGGCCGGTTCCACCGTGGTCGTCAACTACACGGGCTGGCTGTACGCGCCGAGTGCCCAGCTGCAGCATGGCGCCCAGTTCGATTCCTCGATCGGCCGCGAACCCTTCAGCTTCCGCCTCGGCGCCGGGCAGGTCATCCCGGGCTGGGACCAGGGCGTGCAGGGCATGAAGGTGGGCGGCAAGCGCACCCTGATCGTGCCTGCCGCGATGGGCTATGGCGAGCAGGGCGCGGGCCCGATTCCGCCGAACAGCAACCTGATCTTCGATGTCGAGCTGCTCGACGTCCAATAAAGCGCTTTACATCGTCGGTTCGTAATTGCTGTGCCAGCGGTGGCCGTTCTGGCGGCGGCTGCAGGCCGTCATCCTGATGCCGGTCTGCAGCGCTTCCAGGCAACGGGTGGCGCCGGTTTCGCGATTGGTCAGCAGCATCTGGCGCGGCACGTCGCTCAGGCGCTCGATCGTCCATTGCTGGCTGTCGGCGCGGCTGCAGGGCTCCATCACCAGCACGTTCTTGCGGTCGTTCGGGTGCGCCGCCAGGCAGACGGTCTCGCCGTCCGCCACCGTGTGGAATTTGTCGAAGCCCGGCAGCTCGCCGCGGGTGGCGAACCATTGCTGCGTCGGCGATTTATTGCAGGCCATCATGGCGACGTCGGGACCGGCCGTGCCGAGGCAGCGGCCACGGCCGTCGAGTTCGTTCTGCAGGTAGTTGACGTCGGGCGCGGCAAAGGCCGGCGCCGCTGCGGCCTCGAGGAGGATCAGCACTGCGGCGGCAATGAATCGGGCTTGCATGGTGATGTCCTTTCTTTCGGGTTAGTCTGCCTCAACATTAACACGGAGAAAGGGTGAATAGCGTTGTCGCTTGTACAAATACTGCACCTCGGCAATACTAGTGCCACCCTTTCCCAACCAGCAGAGCAAATCCCGATGACTTCCATTCTTTCGCGCGCCGCACTTGCCTTTGGACTGAGCCTGGCCCTCGGTCCTGCCATCGCCCAGGCTGCGGCCATCCCCAAGGCTCCGGTGGCCGCCGCCGCCAGGCCGCTGCAGAAAACCGACACCGTCGTCGGCAAGGGCAAGGCCGCCGCGGCCGGTTCCACCGTGACCGTGCACTACACCGGATGGCTGTATTCGCCCAAGGAGCCGGGCCAGCATGGCCTCCAGATCGACAGCTCGGTCGGCGGCGAGCCCTTCACCTTCCAGCTCGGCGCCGGCAAGGTCATCAAGGGCTGGGACGAGGGCCTGGTCGGGATGAAGGCGGGCGGCAAGCGCACCCTGGTAGTGCCGGCCGCGCTCGCCTACGGCAACAACGGCGCGGGGCCGATTCCGCCGAACGCCAACCTGATTTTCGACGTCAGCCTGCTCGACGTGAAATAAGGCAGCGGCAGCCCCAGCCCGAACCGCAGGCTCCGCGAGGACCTGCGGTTTTTTCTTGTGCATTTACTGTCGGAAAAATTTACAACTGGTAAGTATTCGTGAAGTGCCGTTTCCGTATGTCATTAATTTTTAAGCATCTTTTCTTTCTGGCATAGTTCCTGCATGCACTATCCGCGCGAGCTTACAAAGTGCCGCAGACATAACGCTGTTACTACAAAGGATAAAAAATGCGTAATCGGAAACTGTCGTTCAATAAGCTGTTGGGTATCACCATCGCCACCGGCGCACTCTTCGGGATCAGCGGTGCCGCGCAGGCAGGCATCGCCGGTGCAATCAATACCCCGGTCATTACCGCCGGCGCACTGCCGGATACCCCGGCCGCGCACGTCGATCCGAACGTGTCGTCCTCGAAGTTTTCCGGTGTGGTCGCAATCCAGATCCAGTACGGCAACGATTACTACATCTGCTCCGGCGCCCTGGTCGGCAAACGCCAGGTCATCTCGGCCGGCCACTGCGTCGACCAGTATGGCGACGGCAAGGTCATCGACCTGAAGAATCCGAACAACAGCGTGCTGGTCGCCTTCAACAGCAACGGCACCTACAACTCGATCATCTCGGCCTCGAAGGTCTCGATGAATCCGGATTACCAAGGCTTCAACAACTGCCCGGACGGCAGCAAGGGCTGCGTGAACGACGACATCTCGGTGATCACCCTGAGCAAGGACGCACCGGCCAGCGCCAAGATCTACAAGGTCGCCACCACCGAGCTGGTCGCCGGCTCGCACATCATCATGGCCGGCTACGGCACCTCGGGCGACGGCATCAACGGCCATTACGTCGCTCCGCGCTACGACACCAAGCGTGTCGGCGAGAACGTCACCGACTATTTCGAGGGCGACGACGAGGGCATCAAGAGCGGCAACGAAGTCTATTATGCCGACTTCGACGGCAACGGCAAGGACACCTTCTGCACCTACTTCAACATCTGCACCGTGGCGCTGCCGAACGGCGTCGAAGCCGGCATCGGCGGCGGCGATTCGGGCGGTCCGTCCTTCGTCGAGCTGTACGGCGAGCTGATGGTCGTTGCCAACAACACCTTCGAAACCCGCCTGTTCGCCAGCCAGGTGGCCGGCACCTTCGGCACCCTGTTCGGCGGCATCATCCTGGGTTCCTACGTCGACTACCTGCACCAGGCAACCGACGGCAACATCACCTTCGTTCCGGAACCGGGCAGCCTGGCGCTGCTGGCCCTGGGCGGTGCGATGCTGGGCGGCCTGCGCCGTCGTCGCAAGCAGTAATCTGCACGTGCATGAAGAAAGCGGCCCGCGGGCCGCTTTTTACTTTGGGGGGGGCGATCAAGGCTTACTTGCCCAGAATCGACACCACATTGTCCGCCCCCGGCGCCCCGAAAGCCTGCTGCTTGAGCACATGCAGCTGGTCCCGAACCTGGGCCGCCTTCTCGAACTCGAGGTTCTTGGCATGGTCGACCATGAGCTTCTCGAGGCGCTTGATCTCTTTCGAAATCTGCTTCTCGCTCATGCCTTCGATCTTCGCGGTCTCCTCCGCCTCGGCCATGTTCTTGGCCGCGGCGGCGCTGTAGACGCCGTCGATCATGTCCTTGATCTTCTTGTTCACACCCTTCGGCGTGATGCCGTTCGCTGCGTTGAAGGCGATCTGCTTGGCGCGGCGGCGTTCGGTCTCGTCGATGGCTTTCTTCATCGAGTCGGTGATCTGGTCGGCGTACAAAATCGCGACGCCGTTCAGGTTACGCGCGGCGCGGCCGATGGTCTGGATCAGCGAGCGCTCGGAACGCAGGAAGCCTTCCTTGTCGGCGTCCAGCACGGCCACCAGCGAGACTTCCGGCAAGTCCAGGCCCTCGCGCAGCAGGTTGATGCCGACCACCACGTCGAAGGTGCCCAGGCGCAGGTCGCGCAGGATCTCGACGCGCTCGACGGTATCGATGTCGCTGTGCAGGTAGCGCACCTTGATGCCGTGGTCGCTCAGGTATTCGGTCAGCTGCTCGGCCATGCGCTTGGTCAGCGTGGTCACCAGCACCCGCTCGTCCTTGGCGATGCGGTCGGTGATCTCGCCCATCAGGTCGTCGACCTGCGAGCGCGCCGGGCGCACGATCACCTGCGGGTCGACCAGGCCGGTCGGACGCACCACCTGCTCGACCACGTTGTCGGCGTGCTCCTTCTCGTAATCGGCAGGCGTTGCCGAGACGAAAATGCACTGGCGCATCTTGTTCTCGAATTCCTGGAACTTCAGGGGCCGGTTGTCCAGCGCCGAGGGCAGGCGGAAGCCGTAGTCGACCAGATTGGTCTTGCGCGAACGGTCGCCGTTGTACATCGCGTTCAGCTGGCCGATCATCACGTGCGACTCGTCCATGAACATCAGCGCGTCTTTCGGCAGGTAGTCGATCAGGGTCGGCGGCGGTTCGCCCGGCATCGCGCCGGACAGGTGGCGCGAGTAGTTCTCGATGCCCTTCGTGAAGCCGACTTCGGCCAGCATCTCGAGGTCGAAACGGGTGCGCTGCTCGAGGCGCTGCTCTTCCAGCAGCTTGCCCTGTTCGCGGAAGAATTCGAGGCGGTCGCGCAGCTCGGCCTTGATTGAGTCGACGGCTTTCAGGACGGTGGCGCGCCCGGTCACGTAGTGCGAGCCCGGATAGACGGTGAAGCGCGGGATCTTCTGGCGTACCTTGCCGGTGAGCGGGTCGAACAGTTGCAGCGATTCGATCTCGTCGTCGAACATCTCGACGCGGATCGCGAGTTCCGCGTGCTCGGCCGGGAAGATGTCGATGGTGTCGCCGCGCACGCGGAAGGTGCCGCGCGCGAAGTCCATCTCGTTGCGCGTGTACTGCATCTGGATCAGGCGGGCGATCACGTCGCGCTGCGCGACCTTGTCCTTGGCCCGCAGGGTCAGCACCATCTTGTGGTACTCGTCCGGATTACCGATACCGTAGATGGCCGAGACGGTGGCGACGATGACGACGTCGCGGCGCTCCATCAGCGACTTGGTGCAGGACAGGCGCATCTGCTCGATGTGCTCGTTGATCGACGAGTCCTTTTCGATGAACAGGTCGCGCTGCGGCACATAGGCTTCCGGCTGGTAGTAATCGTAGTAGGAAACGAAGTACTCGACCGCGTTCTGCGGGAAGAACTCGCGGAACTCCGCGTAGAGCTGGGCCGCGAGCGTCTTGTTCGGCGCGAAGACGATCGCCGGACGGCCCGCACGGGCAATCACGTTGGCCATGGTGTACGTTTTACCGGAGCCTGTTACGCCCAGCAGCGTCTGGTACATCAGGCCGTCGTCGATGCCCTCGATCAGGCCCTGGATCGCGGTCGGCTGGTCGCCGGCGGGAGGGAAGGGCTGGTGCAGCTTGAACGGAGAATCCGGGAAAGTGATGACGGTGGGCGCGGGGGAATTTGCGACCGATAGTTCTGCCATGAGTTCAGACCTTTGCTAGAATGGGAATCCGCCTGCGGCACTGCAACATCCAAGCCGCTGTCTATACAACCGCTGCGAACCCAGCCGACAAACCAGAGTTTATCACGATGAATTCCACAGTTCCTGCCAGCATCTTCGGCGCCATCGCCATGGCCCCACGCGACCCCATCCTGGGCATTACCGAAGCCTTCAATGCAGATACCAATCCGGCCAAGATCAATCTCGGCGTCGGCGTCTACTACGATGACAACGGAAAAGTGCCCCTGCTGGAATGTGTACGCAAGGCGGAAGCGATGCTGATGGAACAACCTGCGCCCCGCACCTATCTGCCGATCGAAGGCCTGGGTGCGTATGACAAGGCTGTGCAAGAACTCGTATTTGGGGCCGACAGCGCGGTAATTCAAGAGAAGCGTGCGGTCACCGTGCAAGCCCTCGGCGGCACCGGCGCACTGAAGATCGGCGCCGACTTCCTGAAGCGTTTCTCGCCGGGCTCGGCGGTCTACATCAGCGACCCGAGCTGGGAAAACCACCGCGCGCTGTTCGAAAGCGCCGGCTTCGACGTCAACAACTACAGCTACTACGATCCGGCCACCCACGGCGTGAATTTCGAAGGCATGCTGGCCTCCTTGAAAGCGATGCCGGAAGCTTCGATCGTGGTCCTGCACGCCTGCTGCCACAACCCGACCGGCGCCGACCTGACGGCCGACCAGTGGGGCCAGGTGATCGACGTGGTGCGCGCGAACGGCCTGATCCCCTTCCTGGACATGGCTTACCAGGGCTTCGGCTCGGGCATCGCCGAAGATGGCGCCGTGGTGCGCCGCTTCGTCGACGCCGGCGGCCCGCTGCTGGTGTCGAACTCGTTCTCGAAATCCTTCTCGCTGTACGGCGAGCGCGTTGGCGCGCTGTCGGTGGTGCTGGCATCCAGCGAAGAAGCGGCGCGCGTGATGTCGCAGCTGAAGCGCGTGGTGCGCACCAACTACTCGAACCCGCCTGTGCACGGCGGCAAGGTCGTCGCCACCGTGCTGTCGACCCCGGAACTGCGCCGGCTGTGGGAAGAGGAACTGGCCGGCATGCGCGTGCGCATCAAGGAGATGCGCGAAGAGCTGGTGAAAAAGCTGGCCGAGAAAGCGCCGGGCACGGACTTCGGCTTCGTGCGCCAGCAGGTCGGCATGTTCTCCTATTCCGGCCTCACCAAGGAGCAGGTAGGCAAGTTGCGCGAGGAGTCGATCTACGCCGTGGACACCGGCCGCATCTGTGTTGCCGCGATGAATTCAAAGAACATCGATCGGGTCGTTGACGCGATCGCAAAAGTTCTCTAAACTCTTGGCTCTTCCGATTCAGCACGCATGAATTGGAAGAGCAAGTAGGCAATTCCCTGATAGCTCAGTCGGTAGAGCGACGGACTGTTAATCCGCAGGTCCCTGGTTCGAGTCCAGGTCGGGGAGCCAGGTTTCAAGCCTCAGCGAGGCATGCACGGTTGGAAACTCACTCTGTGCAAGTCGCGATGGGGAAGCTATAATAGCAACATCAATTCCCTGATAGCTCAGTCGGTAGAGCGACGGACTGTTAATCCGCAGGTCCCTGGTTCGAGTCCAGGTCGGGGAGCCAGAATTCAGAAGAGGCCGCTTCAGTCGAAGCGGCCTTTTTTTCGTGGCTTGCTCGTGTGGCCTGCTCATTTGATCTACTCTTCCTCTCCGGTGCGGGCGCCAAGCTGTCCGGCGGCCGCTGGAAGCGGCCCGGCAATGCCATGCTCTACTGTGCCACGACCATTTTGCTGGCCGTGCTGGAAACTTTCAACCACATCAAGGCGGGCGGCCTGCCGCTGAGCCGTTATCTAGTGGAACTGTCCATTCCCGATGCGGTCTGGGACAGGGCGCGCCGGCTGGATGCGCCGCCGGTCGGCTGGGATGCCATCCCGGCGGGCAAGGTGAGCCTGGACGCGGGCGACGGCTGGATCAAGGCCAATGGCAGCGCGCTGATCTTCGTACCCTCGGTCGTCGTCAACGAAGAGTTCAACGTGCTCGTCAATCCCGCGCATCCGGACACCAGGCTGATCACGGCCCGGAAAGTCCGGAAGTGGAGCTACGACCCCAGGCTGACGCTTAGTTCTTCTTGCCGGATACCGGCTTGACCTTGCCGGCCGCCTCCAGCGCACGCTGGCGCGCGGTCTCGATATCCGGCGCGGTCGCCAGCGCCACGCCCATGCGGCGGCGCGCGAAGGATTCCGGCTTGCCGAACAGGCGGATGTCCGAACCCGGCACCCGCAGCGCCTCGGCCACGCCTTCGAAGGCGATGCCGGCCTGCTCCAGCTGGCCGTAGATCACGGCGGAGGCGCCCGGCGCGCGCAGTTCCGGATTCACCGGCAGGCCGAGGATAGCCTTGGCATGCAGTTCGAACTCGCTCTGGACCTGGGTCGCCATGGTCACCATGCCGGTGTCGTGCGGACGCGGGCTGACTTCCGAGAACCACACCATGTCGCCCTTCACGAACAGCTCGACGCCGAACACGCCGCGGCCGCCCAGGCTGGCGGTGACCTTGCTGGCGATCTCGCGCGCGCTCTCCAGGGCGCGCGGGCTCATCGGCTGCGGCTGCCAGGATTCGACGTAGTCGCCGTGGACCTGCTTGTGGCCGATCGGCTCGCAGAAGCCGGTGACGATCTCGCCGTTGCCGTTCGACGAGCGCACGGTCAGCAGGGTGATCTCGTAGTCGAAATCGATGAAGCCTTCGACGATCACGCGGCCGGCATCCACGCGCCCGCCGGCGGCCGCGTAGTTCCAGGCGTTCTCGACGTCATCCATGCTGTCCAGTTTCGACTGGCCCTTGCCGGATGAGGACATGACCGGTTTCACGACGTTCGGAAAGCCGATCTCGGCGCAGGCCGCCTTCAGCTCTTCGAGGCTGCTGGCGAAGCGGTAGGGCGAGGTGGCCAGGCCCAGTTCCTCGGCGGTCAGGCGGCGGATGCCTTCGCGGTTCATGGTCAGCTGGGCGGCGCGGGCGGTGGGGATGCAGGTGATGGCACCTAGCGCTTCGAGCTCGGCCAGCTTGCTTGTCGCGATCGCCTCGATTTCCGGCACGACCAGGTCGGGCTTCTCTTGTGCGATCAGCGCGGCCAGGGCTTCACCGTCGGTCATGTCGATCACGTGGGCGCGGTGCGCGACCTGGTGGCCCGGCGCGTCGGCATAGCGGTCGACGGCGATCACTTCGACGCCGAGGCGCTGCAGGGAAATGATGACTTCCTTGCCGAGCTCGCCGGAGCCGAGCAGCATCACTTTCGTGGCGGAGGGAGACAGGGGCGTACCGAGGATGGGTGCTTTCGTCATTGCAGTGGATGGTGTGGAGGGAAGCGAGCACTATAACAAAATAAAAAAACCTTGCCAGATTCGGTCCAGCGGTTATAATGCGTGCCTCAATTCCCTGATAGCTCAGTCGGTAGAGCGACGGACTGTTAATCCGCAGGTCCCTGGTTCGAGTCCAGGTCGGGGAGCCAGAACATGAAAAGGCCGCTTCAGTGAAGCGGCCTTTTTGCTTTTCGAGGTCACGCCGATGATTTCCTTGAACGATGCCGCCGTAATTGCCGAACACGCCGCCCGGGCCGATGCCGAAGGCTGGCTGCGCCCGCAACAGCAAACCCTGATCCACGAACGCGGCTGGCTTCGCATGCTGGCCCCGCGCGCGGTCGGCGGCGCCGAGCTGCCGCTGCCGGAGGTGGTGCGGCTGGAAGAGGCGATCGCCCGCGTCGACGGCAGCATGGGCTGGACCGTGACCCTGTGCGCCGGCGCCGGCTGGTTTGCCGGCTTCCTGTCGCCGCGCCTCGCAGCCGGGATCCTGGCGACGCCGCAGGTCTGCCTGGCCGGCAGCGGCGCACCGACCGGCTACGCCGACCGCGAAAGCCGGGGAGGAGAAGCGGGCTGGCGCATCGACGGCCTGTGGGACTACGCCAGCGGCGCGCCGATGGCCACCCACTTCACCTTCAACGCGGTTCTGCGCGAGCAGGGCGAGCCGCTGCTGGACGCCGCCGGCAATCCGCGCATCCAGGCCTTCGTGGTGCCGGCCGCACTGGTCGAGATCGTGCCGCGCTGGCGCAGCATCGGCCTGCGCGCCACCGCCTCGCACGCCTATCGCGTGGCCGGGCAATGGATCCACGCCGACCACGGTTTCGGGATCGACCCGGCCAGGGCTTGCGCACAAGGCCCGCTGTACCGTTTCCCGTTTCTTCCCTTTGCCTTCGTCACGCTGGCGGCCAACGTGGCCGGCATGGCGCATCACTTCGTCGAGCTGGCGCAGGAATGCATCGCCCACCGCCGCAACCGCTTCGGCGGGCAGGGCGAGCCCCTGATCGAGGTGCCGGCCGTGCGTGCGCTGCTGGACTCGACCCGTGCTTCGCTCGACGCCGTGCGCGAGCGCTTCTACGCGCGGCTGGATGCGACCTGGGACCAGGTCGTGGGAGGCGCGCCGGTCGGCATTGAGGAGGCCGCGCAGATGCAGGCGCTGTCGATGGAATGGGTGAACGCATCGCGCCGCGCGGTCGATGCGCTCTACCCATATTGCGGCCTGTACGCGGCGCGCGAGGACACGCCCGTCAACCGGGTCTGGCGCGATTTTCACACCGCGTCCCAGCACGCCCTGCTGACCCCGTGCACGAGCACTGGTCAAACGGCAACTGAACCGCTATAATGCGAGCCTCAATTCCCTGATAGCTCAGTCGGTAGAGCGACGGACTGTTAATCCGCAGGTCCCTGGTTCGAGTCCAGGTCGGGGAGCCAGAATACGAAAGGCCTCGTGTGCAAGCACGAGGCCTTTTCCGTTTACGCCTGCAGGATCTCGCGGAAGCTGGCCACCAGCGGACGCAGGTTGATGCGGTGCCACACTACCCACAGCGGGGCGCGGTGACTGAACCAGGGCAGCTCGCGCAAGGTCACCCCCGGCGGCGCCTGGTGGCGCAGGCCCTGCTGCACGATTGCGATGCCCAGGTTTGCCGCCACGAGTCCCATTGCCGTCGTCGGTTCGCTCGCTTCCATCTTGATGTTGGGCGTGAAGCCGGAGCGCACGCAGGCGGCGACGAAGTCTTGATGATGCGTGCCCGTCTCGTGGTGGCGCACGGCGATCCAGTCCTGGCCGTTCAGGTCTTCCGGCTTCAATTCCTTCACTGCGCACAGGGGGTGGCAATCCGGCAAGGCCAGGATCATCGGATCGCTGAGCACCTGCGCGGATTCCAGGTCCGGATCGTCGGCCGGGGGCGGATCGCAGACCAGTGCGATGTCCAGGCTGCGCTGGCGCAGCCCTTCCAGCTGCTCCGATGGGGGCTGGCTGTACAGCGCGACGTGTACCGAGGGCCGACTGGCGCGCAGGGTGCGCAGGCCGGCCGGCAGCACGCCGGCGTGCATGGCGTTCTCGATGTAGCCGATGCACAGGCCGCCCTCGTCGCCGCGCCCCAGTCGTTTGGCCAGGGACTCCAGGCGGTTGGCGTGGGTGAGAAAAGCCTGCACCTCGGTCAGGAAGGTGCGGCCGTCCCGCGTGAGGCGGATGCGCTGCTGGCTGCGCTCGAACAGCGTCAGGCCCAGCTTTTCTTCGAGCTGGGCGATCTGCCGGCTCAGCGGCGATTGCGAGATGTGAAGCTTTTCGGCGGCCCGTCCCACGTGCTCTTCCTCGGCGACGGTGACGAAATACTGAAGTTGGCGTATGTCCAACATATAAGACCTTTTGAGACTTAAGTGATGCAAATTATGTCTTGGACAGTCTTATGTCGTCAACCTACACTTGCCTTCACTTACTTCATCATCCCAAAAGGAAACCGACATGAGCATCCGTCACAAACTGAAAAGCAAACTGGGCTTCGGCGCCGCACCGCTGGGCAATATGTTCCGCAACATCCCCGACGCCGAGGCGCTGGCGACGGTGGACGCGGCCTGGGAGCAGGGCGTCCGCTACTTCGACACCGCGCCGCTGTATGGCGCCGGCCTGTCCGAGATTCGTCTCGGCGAAGCCCTGGCTGGCCACAAGCGCGACGATTATGTGCTGAGCACCAAGGTGGGCCGCGTGATCCTCGACGAGGTGGAAGACCCGGCTGCCCGCCAGCTCGGCGAGAAGGGCGGCGTGTTCCAGCACGGCCGCCCCAACAGGATCGTCAACGACTATGGCGCCGACGCCACGCTGCGCTCGATCGAGGACAGCCTGAAGCGCCTGAAGACCGACCGCCTGGACCTGGTCTTCATCCACGACGTGGCGCAGGACTTCTACGGCGACGAATGGCTGGCCCGGTTCGAGACCGCGCGTCTAGGGGCCTTCCGCGTGCTGGACCGCCTGCGCGACGAAGGCGTCATCAAGGGCTGGGGTCTCGGCGTGAATCGGGTCGAGCCGGTCGAACTGATCCTGGACCTGAACGAACCGGCACCGGACGTGATGCTGCTGGCCGGCCGCTACACCCTGCTCGATCACGAGCGCGCGCTGCAGCGCGTGATGCCGGCCGCGGCCGCGCGCAAGGTCGATATCGTGGTCGGCGGTCCATACAGCTCGGGCATCCTGGCGGGTGGCACCCACTTCGAGTACCAGAAAGCCTCGCCGGACATCATCGCGAAGGTGGAGCGGATCAAGGCGATCGCGCAAGGCCACGGCGTCAGCGTCAAGGCGGCGGCCCTGCAGTTCGCCCTCGCCAATCCGGCCGTCGCCGCGGTCATTCCCGGCGCCAGCCGTCCGGAGCGCATCATGGAAGACCATGCCGCGCTGAACGAAAAAGTGCCTGCCGCCTTCTGGCAGGAGATGCGTGAACAGAAGCTGGTCTCGGCCGATGCGCCGCTGCCCGGCGATTCGAAGGAGTAAGAACATGGCCAATACCATCGCAAGCATCGAACTTCCGGTGTCCGCGCAACGCGTGTGGCAACTGATCGGCGGCTTCGACGCGCTGCCCGACTGGCTGCCCTATATTCCGCGGAGCGAGTCGAGCGAAGGCGGGCGCGTGCGCACGCTCGCCAACCCGGCCGGCGACGCCATCGTCGAAAGGCTGGAAGCCTTCAACGACAAGGAGCGCAGCTACAGTTATTCGATCCTGAAGGCGCCTTTCCCGGTCACCGGGTATTACTCGACGCTGCGGGTCAGGCCGGCAGGCGAGTCGGCGGCCGTGGTCGAGTGGTCGGGCAGCTTTACGCCGGCAGGCGCCAGCGAACAGGAAGCCACGCAGCTGTTTTTCGGCATCTATATGGACGGGCTGGCAGCCTTGAAGGAGAAGTTGTTGCGCCAGGACGCCGATGGGCCGGTAAATTCATCGGCAAGCCAGGCCCTCTCCAGCAGACCTTGCTCAAGCCTTTTATAATCGGTCTTTTGTCGCGGACCGGTCATGAAAAGCGCAGTAAATACAAATGCTTACGACAAGACCGCGGCGCCGCAGGACGGTCTTTCCGGCGCCCAGCTCATCTGGGCCGTGATCGTCCTGTCGCTCGGCGTCGGCATGTCCGCGCTCGATACCGCCATCGCCAATACGGCGCTGCCGGCCATGGCCCAGCAGCTGCACGCCAGCCCGGCGGATTCGGTGTGGATCGTGAATGCCTACCAGCTGGCCATGGTCGCAACCCTGCTGCCGGTGGCGGCGCTGGGCGAGACCATCGGCTACAAGCGGGTCTATATCGCGGGCATGGTCATCTTCACCGCCGCTTCGCTGGCCTGCGCGCTGGCCTGGTCGCTGCCGGTCCTGATCGCCGGGCGCCTGTTCCAGGGCCTGGGCGCGAGCGCCCTGATGGGCGTGAACTCGGCGCTGATCCGCACCGTCTATCCGGCCAAGCTGCATGGACGCGGCTTCGGCAACAATGCGCTGGTGGTGGCGATCGGCTTTGCCATCGGCCCCAGCCTGGCATCGATCATCCTCAGCGTCTCGTCCTGGGAATGGCTGTTCGGGATCAACGTCCTCCCCGGCGTGCTCGGCTTCTTCCTGGCCCGTAAAGCCTTGCCGGAATCGCCGCGCGCCAGCCACAAGGTCGACGGCGTGGCCGGCCTGTACAACGTCGCCGCCTTCGGCATGGCCATCCTGGCGCTGGGCGATGCGGCCCACCGCGTCGGCATGCGCACCCTGTTGCCGGAGACCGTGATCGCATTGTTCTTCTTCTTCCTGCTGATCCGCCGCCAGAAGGGCCACCCGGCGCCGCTGCTGCCGGTGGACCTGTTCCGCCTGCCGCTGTTCACCCTGTCCACGCTGACCGCGATCTGCACCTTCGCGGCGCAGGCGCTGGCCTTCGTCGCGCTGCCGTTCTACTTCGAGAGCCAGCTCGGCCGCACGCCGGTGGAGACCGGCTTCCTGCTGACGCCCTGGCCGGTGATGGTCGGCATCATGGCGCCGGTGGCGGGGCGCCTCAGCGACCGTTATTCGCCGGGCCTGCTGGGCGGCGTCGGCCTGATGATCCTGGCGGCCGGCCTGGCCCTGCTGCTGGGCATGCCGGCTTCGCCTTCGGCCTTCGACATCGGCTGGCGCATGGCCGTGTGCGGCGTCGGATTCGGCTTCTTCCAGGCGCCCAACGTGAAGGCGATCATGGCCAGCGCGCCGCCCTCGCGCAGCGGCAGCGCCAGCGGCATGGTGGCGACCGCGCGCCTGATCGGGCAATCGACAGGCGCCGCGCTGGTGGCCTTCTGCCTGACCGTGTTCCACCTGCGCGGCACCTGGTATGCGATCGCCATTGCGGCGGTGTTTGCGGCGGCGGCCAGCATCGCCAGTTTTTCGCGGCTGGTGGTGGCTGCGCCAGCGCGTTAATGCGCTCGTCGTGCCGGGCATTGCCCGACCCGACTCTTTAAACGGCGGTGCACGCCTCGATATGAAGGGCATGGCGCGCCGTTCCCGCATTCCCGACACCCTTGACACCTCCCCGGAGCCCGAGGGCGAGGCACTGTGCCCGCTGTGCGGCCGGCCGCTGGGCGTCGAGAACATCGACCGGCACCACCTCGTTCCCAAGTCCCTGAAGGGCAGGGAACAGTTTCCGATCCACAAAATCTGCCACCGCAAGATCCACTCGATCTTTTCCGAACGCGAACTGCTGCGCGCCTATCACACCTGGGATGCACTGAAGGGCCACGAAGACATCCGCTCCTTCATCGGCTGGGTCGCGAACAAGCCGCCCGGCTTCTACACCCGCACCTTCACGGCCAACAAGAAGCAGGGAAGAAGATAAGCAGCTAATGGCTATATGGCAACATCGGCATAAATAGTCGGGTATCCCTGCTGCATGGACGTCGCCATCAGCGTGCCTGGTGTAAAATTAAAGCTTACTATTTTGCAATTCGCGTCACATTTTGCCCACCTTACCGCAGTTGCAATGACCCGAGACGAATCCAGCGCCTGCTCCGTCCTCCTCATCGACGACGAACCCTTTGCCGAAGACATCATCTCGCATGGCCTGAAAGGCTGTGCGCCGCATACCCTGCGCTTCGCGAGCCGGCCGGAGATGGCGGTCGAACTGGCGCGCGAGATCGGGGCGACGGTTGTGCTGGTCGACCTGCGCATGCCGGAGATCGACGGCCTGGAAGTCACGCGGCGCCTTCGCGCCGACAAGGACACCGAACACATTCCCGTGATCGTGCTGTCCTCGGAAGATGATCCGGACATCAAGGCCAAGGCCTTCGCGGTCGGCGCCAACGACTACCTGGTGAAGTGGCCGGATCCGCGCGAACTGGTGGCGCGGGTGCGCTACCACAGCGACGCCTTCGTCGCGCGCCGCCAGCGCGACGCCGCCTTCGTCTCGCTGCGCCACAGCCAGGAGCAGCTGGCGGCCAGCCAGTCGGCCCTGTTCCAGGCCCAGAAGATGGAGGCGATCGGCCAGCTGACGGGCGGCGTGGCCCACGACTTCAACAACGTGCTGCAGATCGTCGGCGGCAACCTGCAGCTGCTGAAACTGGTCGGCAACCTGAACGATGCCGGCAAGGCGCGCGTCGACATGGCGCTGGCCGGGGTCGAGCGCGGCGCCAAGCTGTCCTCCCACCTGCTGGCCTTCGCCCGCCGCCAGCCGCTGCAGGCGGTGGTGATCGATCCAGGCCACCTGTTGCGCGAGATGGACGACATGATGCGGCGCGTGCTCGGCCCGCGTGCGCGCGTGGTCACCGAGATCGAGCACCGGCTGGGCAGCACCCTGGTCGACCCCAACCAGCTCAACAACGTGCTGCTGAACCTGGCCATCAATGCGCGCGACGCCATGGGCGGCAGCGGCACGCTGACGATCCGCGCCGCCAATGCGGGGCCGGACAGCGACTTGCCGCCGTCGCTGGCGGCCGGGCATTACGTGATGATCGAGATCCTTGACACCGGCAAGGGCATGGCGCCGGACGTGCTGGAACGCGCCTTCGAACCCTTCTTCACCACCAAGCCGACCGGGCAGGGCACGGGGCTGGGCCTGTCGATGGCCTATGGTTTCGTGAAGCAGTCGGGCGGCGAGATCGTGCTGCAGAGCGAGCCGGGCAAGGGCACCAGCGTGCGCATCTGGCTGCCGCGCAGCGAAGCGGCGCCAGCCATGTTCGAGGACGTGGCGGCTGCGCCCCTGCTGGGCGGGCCGGAAACGATCCTGGTGGTCGAGGACGAGGAAGACGTGCGCAGCGCCACCTGCGGCATCCTGTCGGCGCTCGGCTACCGGGTGCTGGAGGCGCCGGATGCGGCGGTGGCCAAGGCGATCGTGGAAAGCGGCGAGCAGATCGACCTGGTGTTCAGCGACGTCATCATGCCGGGACCTGTCAGCAGCCTGCAGCTGGGGGACGCGGTGCGCGCCCGGCTGCCGCAGGCGCAGATGTTATATACCTCGGGATATGCGGAAGGCGTGCTGGCGCACGAGGGCAAGCTGGATGCGAGCGTCAACCTGCTGCAGAAACCCTATCATCCGGATGCGCTGAGTGCGCGTATCCGTCATCTGCTGCGGCGCCGGGCAAGCTGACGCCTTTGTCATGCGTGGCCTCGTTCATTTATTCGGCTTGATGTATTTCTGCGAACCCGGCGGCGGTTCGTTCAGCACCGCCCAGAAGATCCCGAGGTCGGCGATCGCGCGCACGAACTCCGTGAAATCGACCGGCTTGACCACATAGGCGTTCACGCCCAGCTCGTAGCTGCGCACCAGGTCCTGTTCTTCCTTCGACGAGGTCAGCATCACCACCGGCAGCGGTTTCAGGCCGTCGGTGGTACGGATTTCCTTCAGCACCTCGAGGCCGTCGACCTTCGGCAGCTTGAGGTCGAGCAGCACCACGGCCGGGTTGCCGGCGGTACGCTGCGCGTGTTCGCCGCGGCGGTGCAGGTAGTCGAGCGCTTCGGCGCCGTCGCGCACGACGATCACCTGGTTGGCGAGCTGGCTCTTCGACAGGGCTATCAGCGTGAGTTCCAGGTCGTTCGGATTGTCTTCGACGAGCAGGATGGGTTTGAGCATGCGTTCCTTGAGGACTCGATCAGTGAATTCAGTTGCTTGAAACATGTTTTGGAATGGCAAAGGAGAAGGTCGCGCCTTCGCCCTGCACCGACTCGGCCCACACCCGGCCATTGTGCCGCTCGACGATGCGGCGCACGTTGGCCAGGCCGATGCCGGTACCCTGGAAGTCTTCTATGCGGTGCAGGCGCTGGAACACGCCGAACAGTTTGTGCGCGTATTCCATGTTGAAGCCGGCGCCGTTGTCGGCCACATGGAAGATCGTCTCGCCGGGCGTGTCTTCGGCACTGACGCGGATGATGGCCGGGTCCTTCTTCCCGGTGAACTTCACGGCGTTCGACAGCAGGTTGAGCATCGCCAGGTGCAGGAAGGTCGGGTCGGCGTAGGCCGCCGGCAGCGGGGCGATGTCCCATTCGAGGTTGCGGCCGCGCGTTTCCAGCGCCAGCTTGTCGATGCAGGCGGCCACCAGGTCGTTCATGTCGACCGTGGTCGGGCGCAGCGAGGCGCGGCCCATCTGCGAGAAGGACAGCAGGTCGTCGACCAGCTTGCCGGCCATGCGCGCCGCCTCCTTGATGTTCTTGAGGAAGCGCTGGCGCTGTTCGCCGTTCTCGCTGCCGGCCGATTCGATCAGGAGGTCGGCGAAGCCGACGATGTGGCGCAGCGGCGCGCGCAGGTCGTGCGAGACCGAATAGGAGAAGGCTTCCAGCTCCTTGTTGGAACGGGTCAGCTCCTCGGCCAGTTCGGCCATCTGCTCGGCGCGCTCGAGGGCGATGCCCAGCAGGGCGGTGCGGAATTCCAGCGCCAGTTCGATCTCGCCGCCATGCCAGGGCATGCTGGTGCCGTGGATGGTCTCGCGCCAGGCCTGGAAGCTGGTGCGCGGCGACAGCTGCAGCGGAGTGCCGGCGGCCGGGCCGCCGGCCGCCGCCTGCACGAGCTTGTCGTGCGGGTTGCCGGCCCATTCGATCGTGTGCACGTATTCGGCGCGAAACCACAGCAGGTAATGCTTGTGGATGCGCGAGATCGGCATCGCCAGCAGGCCGCTGGCGTTGCGCACCATTTTTGCCGCCTCGGGCCAGGCCGACGATAAGTTGTCGGTGTGGTAGATGTCGCCGTGGCCGTGCACGGCCAGCCAGTCGACCAGGCCCAGGATATCGTCCTGCTCGGGCGTGTCGCCATAGGTCAGCACGCGCTCGTCGACCACCACCGCGACGCCGGTGGCGCGCGCGAAGCGCAGCAGCTCGGGGAAGACGCTCGACAGGTTCTCGATGAAATCGCTGCCCTGGGTCAGGCCGGCCAGCATCGACACCATGATGCGGCGCAGGTCCAGGCGGAACTGCAGCTCGTGGGCATCTTCGCGCGATTCGATGCACAGCGCGAGCAGCTGGCCCAGCTGCTCGCAGGCGGTGCGCTGCTCGAAGGGTACCGGGGACGGCCCCTCGTTGTGGCAGGAGATCAGGCCCCACAGCTTGCCCTTGACCATCAGCGACACCGACATCGAGGCCAGCGTGCGCATGTTTCGCATGTACTGCAGGTGCACCGGCGAGACGCTGCGTAGCACCGCGAACGACAGGTCGTTCGGCTTGCCGGTGACCGGATTCATGGCCGGGACCAGCGGCGCCGGCGTGTAGTTGGCGTCCTGGATCAGGCGGATCGGCGACAGCGCGTACAGCTGGCGCGCCTGGACCGGGATGTCGGAGGCCGGGAAATGCTGGCCCAGGTAGGAAGCGTAGTCTTCCTGCTTGGCCTCCGCCATCACGTGACCGTGGCCGTCGCGGTCGAATTTGTACACCATCACGCGGCCGAAACCCGTCACCGAGCGCACGTGGTGGCAGGCCAGCCGGGCCAGCGATTCCACGCACTCGGCACTGTTCACTTTCTGCAGGAAGTCGCCGATCAGCGAATACAGGTGGCGGAAATCGGCCGTGGCGGCGCGTTCGGTCGGTTCGAACTCGAGGATGGTCAGCTCGTCCCAGCGGTGCCCGAGCACGTCGAAATGGCGGCCATTGCCGATCGTGACCGTGCCCACGTAATAGGGACGCGAGCCCAGATTTTCCGTCAGTTCCGGCGCCAGGCGGAGGGCGGCCGCTTCGCCGGTCACCTCGGCGAGCGGGCGGCCGACGGCTTCCTGGACGCCGAAACCGGTCCAGTCGCCCAGGTTGGCGCTGGCCTGCAGGATTTCCAGGCCGTCGGACAGGGTCAGCATGAAGCCGTGGGGCTGGATGCTCCCGGGCGTGCGAATCGGCTCCCTGTCGCAGGCCGACAGGTCGAGTACGGGGGCGGAAGAGGCCGGATTCATGTACGTGGGATGATGTAAAACTTAAATTTCAACTCCGCCATTTTACATTGAATGCCGTGCGGTACCCTTCTTTAGGTATTCTGGCAATGTTGCCCATGCGGCGATAAGACAACGGTATGACTAATGCAGAATTGTGAAATCCCTTGTTACGCGTGCGGGCTGGGCGAACAGGCTGGGTGTATCATGAAGTGGATTTGGATCAATGAATTTGTGCCTCTGACACGAGTGGCAAGCCATGAGCGAACACATGCAGGAAAAGAAAATCTTGTCGGATGAGCGGCGCTATCAGTACCTGATTTCCGGTATCAACGACTACGCGATCTACATGCTCGACCCGCAAGGGCACGTGAGCAGCTGGAACGCGGGCGCGAACCGCTTCAAGGGCTATGTGGCGCAGGAGATCCTCGGCCAGCATTTCTCGCGCTTCTACACCGAGGAAGACCGGGAATCCGGTCTGCCGGCGCGCGCGCTGAAGACCGCGCTCGAGCAGGGCAAGTTCGAATCCGAAGGCTGGCGCGTGCGCAAGGATGGCAGCCGCTTCTGGGCCCACGTGGTCATCGACCCCATCTACAACGAGGAAGGGGTCCTGCTCGGCTTTGCCAAGGTAACCCGCGACGTCACCGAGCGCAAGGAGGCCGAGGACAGGCTGCGCGAGAGCGAGCAGCGCTTCCGCCTGCTGGTGCAGGGCGTGACCGACTATGCGATCTACATGCTGTCGCCGGAAGGAACGGTCACCAACTGGAATTCGGGCGCCGAGCGGATCAAGGGCTATACCCAGGACGAGATCGTCGGCATCCACTTCTCGCGCTTCTACACGGCCGAGGACCACAACGCCGGCGTGCCGAAACAGGCGCTGTCGACCGCCGCCGAGACGGGGCGCTTCGAGGCCGAGGGCTGGCGGGTGCGCAAGGACGGCACCCGCTTCTGGGCCCACGTGATCATCGACGCCATCCACGACGACGAAGGCAAGCTGGTGGGTTTTGCCAAGATCACCCGCGACCTGACCGAGAAGAAGCGCATCGCCGACGCGCTGGAAGCCGCCAACGCCGCGCTGTACCAGGCGCAGAAGATGGAGTCGATCGGCCAGCTCACGGGCGGCGTCGCGCACGACTTCAACAACCTGTTGTCGGTGCTGTCGAGCGGCCTGGAAGTGCTGGCGATGCAGCGCGGCGAGGGCAGCGACACCCGCACCATCGAGAGCATGCGGCGCGCGGTGGACCGCGGCGCGCGCCTGACCCAGCAGCTGCTCGCCTTCGCGCGCCAGCAGCCGCTGCAGGCCGAGACCCGCAACCTGAACCGCATCGTCACCGGCTTCGAATCCGTGCTGCGGCGCGCCGTCAATGCCGGCATCGAGTTCGAGGTCGACCTCGACCGCAATGCGCATAGCGCGGTGATCGACAGCGCGCGCCTCGAGTCGGCCCTGCTGAACCTGGTGGTGAACGCGCGCGACGCCATGCCGGACGGCGGCCGCATCGTCATCGCGACCCGCAACGTGACGATCGGCCACCACGAGGCGGGCAGCCTGGCGGCCGGCGACTACGTGCGGATCTCGGTCAGCGATACCGGCACCGGCATGCCGCCCGACGTGGCGCGGCGCGCCTTCGAACCCTTCTTCACCACCAAGGAAGTGGGCAAGGGCACCGGCCTGGGCCTGTCCCAGGTCTACGGCTTCATCAAGCAGTCGGACGGCGACGTGGTCATCGAGAGCAAGCAGGGCGAGGGCACCACGATCTCGATCTACCTGCCGGCGGTGGTGTCCGAGGCCCACGAGGACAAGCGTGCGCATGTCGAGCGCGTGCTGATCGTCGAGGACGAGCCGGACCTGATGGATGTCGCCGCCTCGCTGTTCACCAGCATGGGCTACGACGTGGTGACGGCATCCAGCGGCCGCGAGGCGATCGACATGATGGAGCAGCTCGATGTCGACATCCTGTTCACCGACGTCGTCATGCCGAACGGGATGGACGGCCTCGAGCTGGCCAGCTACACGCGCACCCATTATCCCGGCACCAAGATCATGCTGGCCTCCGGCTATCCGCTGCCGGCGCTGAAGCAGCGCCATGGCCAGGACCTGAACGAGTTCGCCTTCGTCAACAAGCCCTACCGGCTGTCCGACCTGGCGCGCACCCTGCGCACGGCGATGTAGGCGGAGCGGGCGCGACGATGGTCCTGCATGTCGAGACGCCGCTGCTGCCCTCGGGCGCCATGGCCACCCGGCCCGGCCAGTCGGTGTGGCTGAAGATGGAGGCGCTGCAGCCTTCCGGCTCGTTCAAGCTGCGCGGCATCGGCCACGCCTGCGAGCAGTACGCGCTGCGCGGGGCGCGGCGCTTCGTCTCGTCCTCGGGCGGGAATGCCGGCATCGCCGCCGCCCACGCCGGACGCCGGCTCGGCCTGCCGGTGACCGTGGTGGTACCGGAGACGGCCAGCGCCAGGGCGCGCGAGCTGATCGCGCGCGAGGGCGCCGAAATCGTCGTCCATGGCGCCTCCTTCCAGGAAGCGAACGCGCTGGCGCAAGCGATGCTGGGCGCCACCGACGCCTTCATCCACCCCTTCGACGACCCGCTGCTGTGGGAGGGCCACGCGAGCATGATCGACGAGGTGGCGCGCGCCGGCCTGATTCCCGATGCGGTGGTGCTGTCGGTCGGCGGCGGCGGCCTGCTGTGCGGCGTGGCCGAAGGTTTGCGGCGCCATGGCTGGGATGCGGTGCCGGTCATTGCCGTCGAGACCGAAGGCGCCGATTCCCATGCGCGCTCGCTGCGGGCCGGAGAGCGCATCGAACTGCCGGCCATCACCAGCATCGCCACCTCGCTGGGCGCGCGCAAGGTGTCGGAACAGGCTTTCGAACTGGCGCGCCGCCGTCCGGTCGAGCCGGTGGTGGTGAGCGACCGCGAGGCCGTCGAGGCCTGCCTGCGCTTCATGGACGACCATCGCGTCGTGGTGGAACCGGCCTGCGGCGCCTCGCTGGCGCTGGCCTATCGCGCCGGCGAGAGGCTCGCTGCTTACGAGCGCGTGCTGGTGGTCGTGTGCGGCGGCGTCACGGCCACCGTCGAACAGCTGCAGCGCTGGGGCCGCGAGCTGGCTGCCTGAATCGTGGGCAAGGCGTGCCCACCCTACCTTATTCCAGGCCGAAAATAATGTCGCAGATGCGGTCGTAGACCGGATCGGCCGACGGTCCCGGGTTAGGCCAGTTCAGGATGTCGAAGTGGTCGTAGCCGTCGTAGGTGCCGAGGTAGTTCCAGCTGCCGCGCACGGCCCGGCCGTCGTAGTCGCGCACCGGATGGCCGGCGGGCGCGCGCATGCTCACCGTGTTGACCACGCCGTCGCTGGCGAACCAGCTGCCGTCGATCCGCACTCTCCCGGGCGCCGACTGGGTATAGGAACCCATGCCCGGCTGCGCCAGCGAACCCGCGATGAACTCGCCCGCGAACAGCTTGAAATAGGGGATCATGTCGTCGCGTGGATACTGGAACCGGCTGCTCTGGATCGGTGCCAGCACGCGGTCGCTGCCGTTGCAGCACCAGGCGCCCGCCACCGTCGCCCGCGTCCCCAGCGAAAACCAGTAGACCGAGGGAGAGGTCTGCGCCCAGCGGTTGAATTCGCGCGCGCCGTCCGGCGCCAGCTCCCAGTGCGCCAGGCGGCTGTCGAGGATGTCGCGCAGCGGACTGCGTAAATTCGGCAGGACGTCCAGCACGGCGTCGCGCAGGGTGGTGCCGTTGTGCGGCGCCGAGATCGTCACCGCGCTCGACACCCAGCCGGCCTTGCCGCCACGGTAAAGCTCGCCGCCGCCTTCGTCGCCGTCGGGCGAACCGTGTTCCAGTAGCTGTACCAGGGCGCGGATCGTGGTGCCGCCCTGGCTGTGGCCGATCAGGTGGACCGGGTGCGCCGCATCCCATTGTGGATAGAAGGCGAGGGGATAATCGTGCGGATTGTTGTCCGGATCGGCGGCCCAGCACTTGCCGGCCGGCTTTTGCGGCTGGCCGGGATAGCCGTGGCGGGCGACGTGGGTGGCGCCGTAGTCGACGCAGCCGCCCTTGATCTGGGCGTACAGTTCGGCGGCGCGGTCCCAGTTCGAACTGATCGCGCCGACGCCGGCCGTGTAGACCGCATGCGGCCCCTTGTAGCGCTGCATGCGGGCCGCGATGTCGTGGTAGCCGCCCCAGTACAGGAAGCGACTGAAGGGAAAGGTATCCGGCCCGAAGCCGAGGAAGCCGTGCACCAGTACGACAGGATGGTTGTTGGCGGCCCCGGCCGTTGCACTGCCCAGCAGGCAGGCCAGGGCCAGCAGCGCTCGGGTGCTTGTTGTGTTAAACGACGGCATGTAGCTCTCCCTTGGTGGCGGACGCTACATTGTCGAATTGGTATTGGGTAGGGGGTTTGCGCGGTACCAAACGTCGGCCTGCGCCCTCAAACGTCGTCCCCGCGAAGGCGGGCACGGCGTTTGCACTTAATTCGCTACAACCGCGGTACCACCCATCTGCGCAGTACCCGCCGAATCGGCCGCGGGCGCCGGCACCGGCGTATTCGATGCCGTGACCGCGGCCTTCTCGGCCAGGTCCGGATTCCACACCACGTGCTCGTCGACGGAATACAGGCGGCACGGCTTGTCGCTCTTGGCCGAGCAGGTGGCAAGGGCGCGCGCTTCCGGCGCTTCGCCTTCCTCGGCCCAGCACCAGGCGCCGCTCGGCGACACCGCGAAGGCGCGCGGGGTCATCTTGGTCAGGTATTCGGCATAGGCGCGCTTGCCGTTCTCGCTGAGGAAAGGCACGGCCTCGACGTCCTCGATCTTTGCGAAATTGGTTGCCTGCGGCATCGGTGGCTGGGGCACCTTGTAGACCACCTTGGTCGGCATGCCGACGCGCTCCAGGAACTGCATGGTGTCGGCCAGCCAGACTTTCTCGCCGTCGCGGCTGGCCAGCATGCCGTGCGCATCGCGCTTGAACGCCGCGTACTCGACCAGCTGGGCCTTGCCGCCGGCCTGTTCGAAGGCGTCGTGCATGCGCGCCACCAGTTCCGGGCCGAACAGCGAATCGTTCTGGCCGTACATCCACAGGCTCGGAATCTTGTTCTGCGAACCGTATTCGGCAAAGGCCGAGACCAGGGCCGAGCGCCAGCCGCAACCGTTGCTGTCGTCGCGCAGGCCGCCGGCAAAATTGATCAGGCCGCGCACGCCCGGCAGTTCCCGGGTGCCCAGCGCCATGGTCGCGAGGCCGCCGTAGGACTGCCCGGCCACCACGATGCGGTCGGCGTCGATCCATTTCTGCTCGCGGGCGTATGCCAGGGTGTCCATGATGTCCTCGGCCTGGATGTAGCCGTTGGCCGTCATGTCGCAGCCGCGGTCGCGGTAGCGGCCGGTCGAGTTGGCGAAGCCCTGGCGCATCGGCACCATCACCGCGTAGCCGCGGGCAACGAAGGCATGGGCCATGTGATAGAAGCGGTCGCGCGGCTGCAGGTTCGGGTGCCCCGGATCCTTGCCGTGGTTGATGATGATCAGCGGGAAGGGGCCCGGGCCATTCGGCGAGAACACCGTCGTTTCCAGGCGCGCCTGATGATTCTTGCCGGCCGGGATCAGGATGATGTGCTCGTTGATCCGGTAGTCGAGTTGCAACTCCTGCTCGACGGAAAAGCCCGGCAGCATGGCCAGCCCGATGATCAGTGCGGACGTAAGGTGGCGAACAAAAGCGCGTACTCTAAACATGGAAGACTCTGGGAACAGCGGCCTTACGGATGCATCCGGCAAGAACCAATTGCTTAGGGGAATAAATTGATTCTAAGCACTGTAATTTCTCAGAGCAATATCCGAATAACCAATTCGCGCATTAAATCTTTGTGTGTGGCCAGATTTGTCAGAACAGGCAGATAATTAGAATGTCCAACGATTGGGTGGCCCCATGGTTACTTTCGATGAACGGCTCAATGACCGCCTTGGCGAATTGTTCACCCAGGCCCTGCAAGGCGGTGGACGCGCATGGAACAAGGCGCTGGAACGCCAGTTGAAGCCTTACGGTCTGACGGTGGCCGGCTGGAGCGCCATCGCCGCGCTGGCGGAGCTTCGGCGTGGCGTCGGCGAGCATGAGGCACCAGGACCCTCGCAGACGGCCCTGGCGCAGCAGCTCGGCGTCGATGGCGCCACCCTCGTGACGACCATCGACCGCCTGACCGCCGCCGGCCTGATCGAGCGGGTCCCGAGCCAGCAGGACCGGCGGGTCAAGCTGGTCGTGCTCACGCAGGAGGGCCGGGAGATGGAGGACAAGCTCAGGGAGCACGCCGATGCCATGCGGCGCGAGGCACTGGCGCATCTCAACCCCGGTGAAGTGGCGATGGCCGTGAACGTGCTCGAGCAGTGGCAGCAGGTGCTGGAGAGTGCATGAGCGATAAATATGCGCCGCGCGAATGGCACCCGGACGAACGGCCGACCATGCCTGGCGGCCCATCCTTCCCCAGGCATTCCACGCCGCGCCGCATCGCCTATTTCCTGGTCGGCAGCCTGGTCAGCCTGACCGGCGGTCTCGGTAATGCGCTGGTGACGGTCAACCTGGTCAACCTGCAGGGCGCGCTGGGCGCCTTTGCCGCCGAGACCAACTGGCTGCCGACCGCCTATGTCATGACGAATGTCTCGATGAACCTGCTGCTGGTGAAGTTCCGCCAGCAGTTCGGCCTGCGCGCCTTCACCGAATTCTTCCTGGTGCTGTACGCGCTGGTGACCTTCGCCCACCTGTTCGTGAACGACCTCGGTTCGGCGATCGCGGTGCGGGCGGCGCACGGCATGGTGGGCGCCGCGCTGTCCACCCTGGGCCTGTACTACACCCTGCAGTCATTCAAGAAGGAGTGGCGGCCGCGAGGCATCATCATCTCGACCGGCATCTCGCAGCTGGCGCAGCCGATCGCCTACCTGTTCTCGACCCGGCTGCTGGAAGTGGCCGAATGGCGCGGCCTCTATTTGTTCGAGCTGGGCCTGACCCTGGTGACCCTGGGCGCCGTGCTGTGGCTCAAGCTGCCGCCGGGCGACCGCTTCCGGGCCTTCCGCCCGACCGACTTTCTCACCTTCGCGCTGTTCGCACCCGGCATGGCGCTGCTGTGCGCGGTCCTGACCTTCGGCCGGGTGCTGTGGTGGACCCAGGAGCCCTGGGTCGGCGTGGCGCTCGCCGTGTCGGTGGTCCTGCTGCTGGCGGCCGTCGCCGTCGAGCACAACCGCAAGAATCCGCTGCTGAACCTGCGCTGGCTGACCAACGGCATGATCGCGCGCCTGTTCATCGCGATGGTGCTGGTGCGCGTGGTGCTGTCCGAGCAGAGCATCGGCGCGGTCGGCTTCCTGCGCATGGTCGGCCTGAACAACGACCAGCTGCAGACCCTGTTCCTGGTGGTGCTGGTCTGCACCCTGCTCGGCATCGCCATGTCGGCCCTGGTCTACAACCCCAGGCACCTGATGGCGCCCCAGGTGGTTGCCCTCCTGATCATGGCCATGGGGGCCTGGATCGACTCGCACGCGACCAGCCTGACACGCCCCGAAGAGATGTACGTCAGCCAGGGCCTGCTGGCCTTCGGCGGCGTGTTCTTCCTCGGGCCGCTGCTGCTCACCCTGCTGGGTACGGTGATCACGAATCCGGCCAACCTGATCACCTTCTCGGTGCTGTTCGGCCTGACCCAGAACCTCGGCGGCCTGCTCGGTTCCTCGCTGCTCGGCACCTGGCAGGTGATGCGCGAAAAATTCCACTCCTCGAACCTGGCCGATGAGCTCAGCAGCCTCGACCCGCTGGTGGCGGCCCGCATCCAGCAGGGCGCGGCGGCCTATGGACGGGTGCTGGCCGATCCGTCCTCGCGCACGCGGCAGGGCATTGCGGTGCTGGGCCAGACCGTCACCCGCGAAGCCAACATCCTCGCCTACAACGACGTGTTCCTGGCGATCTCCATCCTCGCCGCGTTGCTGGCGGCCTGGATCTTCGGACGCGCGCTGTGGCTGACCTATGTGGCGCCGCCCGCCGCGGCGCCGCCGCCGTCGTCCACCCCCGAGACGGTGACCGACTCGCCGATCGCCAACGCCGCCGGCGAACCGCCCGAGCCGACCGCCGACGGCACCATCCGCCCGACCTGATCCTTTGAATACGACGACAATATGGCCGAGACCACTACCAACGCTTCCCAGGACAAATCGAACCGCCACGTGATCGCCAGCGGCGCCGTGTTCGCGCTGATCGCCCTGATCGGCGTCCTCATCGTCCTGTACGCCTGGGACCTGCCGCCCTTCCGCAGCACCATCCAGAGTACCGAGAACGCCACCGTGCGCGGGCAGGTGACCATCATCAGCCCGCAGCTGTCCGGCTACATCGTCGAGGTCGACGTCCAGGACTTCCAGCATGTGCGCCAGGGCCAGCTCCTGATGCGCATCGACGACCGCATCTACAACCAGCGCCTGGAGCAGGCGCGCGCCCAGCTGGCGACCCAGCGCGCGGCGCTCGCCAACTTCGCCCAGAGCCAGCAGAGCGCGCGCGCCACCATCTCCCAGAACCAGGCGGCGGTGGCGAATGCGGCGGCCCAGGCCCAGCGCGCCCAGGCCGACCTGCGCCGGGTCGAGGAACTGGCCGCCGACGGTTCGCTGTCGGCGCGCGAGCGCGACGCCGCCCGCGCCGCCCACGCCCAGGCGGTGGCGCAGACCGCGCAATCGCGCGCCGCGCTCGAGATCTCGCGCCAGAGCCTCAAGACCGTGGACGTCAACCGCGCCTCGCTGGAAGCGGCGGTGGCCAACGCCGAGGCGGCCGTGCGCCTGGCCGAGATCGACCTCGCCAACACCCGCATCCTGGCGCCGCGCGACGGCCAGCTGGGCCAGGTGACGGTGCGCCTGGGCGCCTTCGTCAACGCCGGCGCCCAATTGACCGCCCTGGTGCCGCAGACCATGTGGGTGGTGGCCAACATGAAGGAAACGCAGATGGCCGACGTGCGCCTGGGCCAGCCTGTCAGCTTCACCGTCGACGCCCTCAACCACGCGAAGATGCGCGGCCACGTCGAGCAGATCTCGCCGGCCACCGGCTCCGAGTTCTCGGTGATCACGCCGGACAACGCGACCGGCAACTTCGTCAAGATCGCCCAGCGCATCCCGGTGCGGATCAGCATCGACCCCAACCAGGAACTGGCGGCGCGCCTGCGGCCGGGCATGTCGGTGGTGGCCAGCATCGATACCGGCGCCCCCGCCGCCGCGCCGAAAGGGCAGCAGCGATGAAGAGGGCCGTGCGCGCATCGTTCGCCTACGGCGCTGCCATGCTGCTGCTGGCCGGCTGCCGCATCCCGGTGCAGGACCGCCCGGGCTCCACGCTCGAGGTGCCGGCGGCCTGGCGCGCGCCCCTGCAGGTGGGGCCGAACGCCGCCGTCGAGCAGGAATGGTGGCGGGCCTTCGGCGACCCGGCGCTGGACGCCCTGGTGGCCCAGGCGCTGGCGCGCAACGGCGACATCCGCAGCGCGCGCTCGCGCCTGCAGGAATACCAGGCCCGCATCGGGATCGCGCGCTCGGCCTTGGCCCCGAACCTGTCCGTCAGCGCGGGGCCGACCCGGGCGCGCAGCATCGGGCCCTTCGGTACGCCGATCGAATCGACCAGCATCACCGGTAATGTGCAGGCGGCCTACGAGATCGATCCCTGGGGCCGGCTGGAGGCCGCGACCCGGGCGGCGCGCTTCGATTACGCGGCCCAGCAGGCGGCGGCCGAGGCGACCGCGCTGTCGGTGGCGGCCAGCACCGCGTCCGGCTACCTGAACCTGCGCGGCCTGGATGCCCAGCTGGCGCTGGCGCGCCAGACCCTGGCCTCGCGCGAGCAGTCGCTGGCGCTGGCGAAGCGTCAGTTCGAGGTCGGCTACAGCTCGCGCCTGGAACTGTCCCAGGCCGAGGCCGAGTACCGCGCCACGGCCGCCGTGGTGCCCCAGCTGGAACGCTCGATCACCCAGCAGGAGAATGCCCTGGCCCTGCTGGCCGGCGCCAATCCGGGACCGGTGGCGCGCGGCGCCGGCCTGGTCGCGCTGCGGGCGCCGGGCATCGCGCCGGGCCTGCCGTCCGAACTGCTGCGCCGCCGGCCCGACATCGCCCAGGCGGAAGCGGCCATCGCCGCCGCCGACGCCAGCCTGGCCGCCGCCCGCGACCAGATGCTGCCCTCGCTGCGCCTGACGGCATCGGTCGGCGGCTATGCGCACACGCTGCCCGACCTGCTGGGCGCCGGCACCACCTTGTGGAGCGTGGGCGGCAGCGTGCTGGCGCCGCTGTTCGACGCCGGCCGCCTGCGCGCCCAGGCCGAGATCTCGGCCTCGCTGCGCGACCGCGCCGTGTTCGCCTACGAATCGGTGGTGCGCAACGCCTTCGCCGAGACCGAGAATGCGCTGACGGCCGTGCAGCGCCTGCGCGAGCAGCTCGACCAGACCGAGGCGCGCCGGGTTGCCACCGCCGAGGCCCTGCGCATCGCCCACAACCGCTACCGCAACGGCTACTCCTCCTACCTGGAAGAGCTGGACGCCCAGCGCAACGCCTTCAGCGCCGAAACCGCCGTGCTGCAGTTGCGCGCCAGCTGGCTGGCGGCGCACGTGGACCTGTACCGGGCGCTGGGGGGAGGCTGGCGCGTGGCACCATGAATCACCAATCGCATGGATGGAGGGGAGCATGATCAATGTGGGAATCATCGTGGGCAGCACCCGCCCCGGACGCAAGGCGCCCGACGTGGCGCGCTGGGTGATGGAATGCGCGGCCGCGCGCGGCGACGCCGCCTTCGAACTGGTCGACATCGCGGACTTCGGCCTGCCGCTGCTGGACGAGCCGGTGCCGCCGTCGATGGGCCAGTATTCGCAGCCGCATACGAAGGCCTGGGCGGCGAAGATCGCCGGGTTCGACGGCTTCGTGTTCGTCACGCCGGAGTACAACCACGGGACGTCCGGCGCGCTGAAGAACGCCATCGACTACCTGTACAAGGAGTGGAACAACAAGGCGGCCGGCTTCGTCGGCTACGGCAGCGCGGGCGGCGCGCGCGCGATCGAGAACCTGCGCCTGGTGATGGGCGAGCTGATGGTGGCCGACGTGCGCGCCCAGGTGATGCTGTCGCTGTTCACCGACTTCGAGAATTTCACCACCTTCAACCCGGCCGAGCACCACGAGCGCGCGGTCGAGACCATGCTCGACCAGGTGGTGCGGTGGAGCGGGGCGCTCAAGCCCCTGCGCAAGGACGATCCCCCGGTGCCGGAGCCGGACAATATGCCGCCGCGCGGGGAGCGGGTGGGCGGCAGTTTTTGATGTTTCGTCCGCCGGGCGGAGAGTACAATCGCCGCCCATGACACCTTCAGCTTCCCGGCGCGCCACCTGCGCCGCCTGCCTGCGCGCGCGGAGCGCCTGCATCTGCGGCTTCGCGGCGCCGCTCGCCAGCCGTGTCGAGCTGCTGGTCCTGCAACATCCGCTCGAGGTGCATCACGCCAAGAACAGCGCGCGGCTGCTGCACCTGTCCCTGCCGTCGAGCCGGCTGCTGGTCGGCGAGGCGTTTGCCGCCGCCGAGCTGGACGCGGCCCTGAATGCGGACGGACGCAGGCCGCTGCTGCTGTACCCGCACACCCCCGGCGAAGCCGCGCTCGGCCTGCCGGCGCCGCCGCCGCTCGATCCTGCCGGCTTGGCGCAGCCGGAGGCGCTGCGCCTGGTGCTGCTCGACGCCACCTGGCGCAAGAGTCGCAAGATGCTCTACCTGAACCCTGCGCTGCAGTGCCTGCCGCGCCTGGCTCTGCAGGAACTGCCGCCTTCGGCTTATCGGATTCGCAAGGCCCATGCGCCGGACCAGCTGTCGTCGCTGGAAGCGGCCGTGCATGCGCTGTCCCGCCTCGAAAACCGGCCTGAACACTACACTTCGTTGCTCGACGGATTCGATCGGTTTGTGGAACAACAATCCCGTCTATTTCGCGCTTGAACCAACAATAAAGCAGGTGTACGATACTGTATATCCATACAGTACTCGGGAGCGCCATAGTGAATCGCCAACAAGCTTGGGCAGAAGACGTGGAATTGCAAGGCCAGGTCATGATCCCCCCGCGGCCGCTCGCGCCGCACAAGGGCCGTGGCGCCGTGTCGAACCTTCAGGGCCGTTACGAAGTCCACGGCCGCGAGCGTTTCGACGACGGCTGGACGGTCCCGGGGCTGAAGGATGAAGGACCGGCCGCGCCGAAGACCATTGTCACGGATGAGTTTGCCAAAACCATCCTGACCCGCAATGCATCGCCGGACATTCCCTTCAATGTCTCGCTCAATCCCTACCGGGGATGCGAGCACGGCTGCATCTATTGCTTCGCACGTCCCTCGCACAGCTATCTCGGCCTGTCGCCCGGCCTCGACTTCGAAAGCCGCATCTTCGCCAAGGTGAATGCGGCCGACCTGCTGCGCCGCGAACTGGCCCGCCCCGGCTATGTGCCCGAAAGCATCGCCATCGGCGTCAACACGGACGCCTATCAGCCTTGCGAGCGCGAACGCGGCATCACGCGCGAAGTGCTGCAGGTGCTGGCCGAGTGCAAGCACCCCTATGGCCTGATCACCAAGTCGGCGCTGATCGAGCGCGACGTCGACCTGATCGCGCCGATGGCGGAGAAGGGCCTGGCGGCGGCCGCGATCACGCTCACGACCCTGGACGGCGAGATCGCGCGCACCCTCGAGCCGCGCGCGGCCGCGCCGGCACGCCGCCTGCGCGCGATCCGCACGCTCACCGAAGCCGGCATCCCGGTCAGCGTCAGCGTGGCGCCCATCATTCCCTTCATCACGGAACCGGAGATCGAGCGCATCCTCGAGGCCGCCAGGGACGCCGGCGCGGTCGGCGCCCACTACGTCGTGCTACGCATGCCGTGGGAAGTCAACCCGCTGTTTCATCAATGGTTGTACGCTCATTTTCCAGACCGGGCTCAACGCGTCCTGAATCGCATGAAAGATATGCGCGGCGGCAAGGAATACGATAGCGATTTCGGCAAGCGCATGACGGGCGAAGGCGTGTGGGCCGACCTGATCCGCCAGCGCTTCACCAAGGCGGTCAAGCGGCTCGGCATGGACGGCTTTAATGGCCGCTTCAGCAAGATGGACGGCACGCAGTTCCGCCGCCCGCTGGTGGTGCCCTCGGCCGCGGCCTGCCAGCGCCGCGACGAGGACGTTACCCAGCTCGACCTGTTCGGCGGCGTGCCGGCGGCCGAGGCGGGCGGCAAGCCGCAGGGCGGGAAGGCCAAGGCGAGCCCGCAGATGGACCTGTTTTGAGTTAGGATGGCGCCTCGCATCTTTCTGGGATGCAAGTAATTCATTACGATCACGGGATTCATATGGAAGAGCAGGGCAGCGCAGCAGGCCGGATCAGGCGGGTGGTGTTTGTCGGTGCGGAATCGACCGGCAAATCGACCTTGTGCGAATACCTGGCGCGCCAGTACGGCAGCGTGGCCGTGCCCGAGATCGGCCGCTACATCTGGGAAGACAAGGAAGGCCAGCTGGATGCCGGCGATTATGTCGACATCGCCCTGCGCCACCGCGAGGCCGAGGACGAGCAGATGCCCTACGCCAGGTGCTACCTGTTCGTCGACACGAATGCCCTGACCACCTTGCTGCTGGGCCTGGAATTCGGCCAGGTCGGCAAGCCGGTCCCGCCCGAGCTGCTGCGCTGCGCCGACGAATGCCGCGAGCGCTATGCGCATACCTTCGTCTGTGCCGACGACATCCCCTATGAGGAGCAGGCCGCGCGCGAGAACGAAGCCTGGCGCGGGCGCATCCACCAGCTCGTCCTGGAGGACCTGGAGGCGCGCGGCATTCCGTATACCCTGGTGAGCGGCAGCGTCGAGGAACGCGGGCTGCAGGTACGCCGGGTGATCGAGGGCGTGGTCTGACTGCGGGCCGCTGTAAACGAACAAATCCGCCCGAGGGCGGATTTGCTTTATTGGCGTGTCAACTTATTTCTTCACGCATTCCATACTTACGATGCCATCTCGAATTTCAACTTTGATGTTCCTGTTGACGCTGTTTCGAGCGTCATCCATGGACTGAATTGTGTTGTTCGCGGCTTCGCAGGAGTCCTTGCACGTGAACTCCTGCATAAAACGCCACCGTACACAACGGGACGATAGCTATCCTGAATACCAAGTTTGCGTGATCGCATCAAGCACGAGGACCAAGCCGAGTGTTGTTGCGCCGTCATTCGGAATGCATATTTGATAAAAAAAGTTTCCCTTTTTATACAATTTTTCTCAGGATCCTTGTATGTTTGTGTTGCTGATGCATTCCGATACACAGACCAGGTCCCATGCCAAGCAACGTCCCGCTCTACAAATACCGTGCGCTGTTGTTGTCGCAGAGTTTCTTCATCAAGGACAACGCTGCCGAGTTGCGGCTCCACGCCCACAAATATGACTTCGACATGGCTTTCTTCAGCGAAGTCAGCGAGTTCGTGGCGGCGGTGGAGGGCGATGCCGGCAACGGCCTGTTCGTGATCGATCTCGATGCCCTGCACAATATGCAGGCCGACATGCAGGACAGGCGCAAGACCCTGATGCTGGGCGAGCTGCTGCAGCGCCTGCCGCCGGGGCGCGAATACGTCTACCTGCAGAGCTCGCGCCAGGGCGGCCGCTACCTGCTGCAGCAGAAACTGGTCGACTCCCACTGCCTGGCCTATGCCGAAAAGCCGATCGCCAACGACGTACTGGTCGACAAGCTGTTCAATCTCTTCGTCCAGCAAAAGCGCGGCGAGCTGGTACGCCTGCTCCACCTGGGAGAAGCCGGCGGATTCGACGAGGATTGCCTGCGCCAGGCGCGCATCGAGCTGATCCCGCACGATCAGGCCCAGACCCTGCACCTGCGGGTGCGCGAGCTGCAGCCCGACCTGGTGCTGGTCAGCGATGCCGAGTTCGCGCGCACCGATTCCCTGGCGCGCGTACTCAAGAAAAACATCGAAGCCGACCCGGTGCGCGAGATCGTGCTGCTGCAGCGCCAGCCGGACGCCGCCCTGATGCAGCGCGCCCTGGCGAACGGCTTCGACGCGGTGTTGCCGGCAGGCGACCCCGGCCTGCTGTGCGCCCAGCTGGTCAACCGGGCCAGCAAGATCCGCATCAGCAAGGACCTGATTGCCAAGGACCGCGCGACCGGCCTGCTGAACAAGGTCGGCCTGCAGAAGAAGGCCCAGGAACTGATCCGCCAGGCGGCGCGCGAGGAGTGTCCGATGGCCTTCGGCGTGATCGACATCGACAAGTTCAAGACCATCAACGATAGCTGGGGCCATTATTTTGGCGACATCGTCATCAAGCGCCTGGCGGTCTGCCTGGCATCCCACCTGGGCGAGCGCGACCTGCTCAGCCGTTTCGGCGGCGAGGAATTCGTGATCGTGTTCTGGGATTGCACACTGGAGCGCGGCTGGCACCGGCTGAATGCGATGCGCCAGGCCTTCGGTCTGCTGCCTTTCGAGGTGCGTTCGGGCGACGTGCGGCGCTTTTCCTTCAGCGGCGGGATGGCCGCCTATCCGGCCTGCCAGACGGAGAACGCGCTGTTCCTGCGCGCGGACGCCATGCTGTACGAGGCCAAGCAGGGCGGGCGCGATCGTATCTGTCCGATGCCTTCGGCCTGATTATCTTTCGTTGGTGCTTGCGGCCATCAGCTCCATGGTGTCGGCGGCCCCCATCCTGCGCGCCGCGTCGAGCATGGAATTGCCGTCGGCATCCAGCCGGAAGGGATCGGCGCCGCGCGCCAGCAGCAGCCGGGCGATGTCGGCGCGGTTGAACATGGCGGCGAACATCAGCGCCGTCTTGCCGTTCGGGCCGGCGGTGTCGACCTGGGCGCCATGGCTGAGCAGCAGGATGGCGATCCGCAGATCTCCCTTGAAGGCGGCGCCGTGCAGCGGGGCCTGGCCGACATCGTTCATGAGGTCCGGATCGGCGCCGTGGTCCAGCAGGACTTTCGCGGCATCGTGGTGGCCGTGGTAGCAGGCCAGCATCAGGAGGCTGTCGCCGCGCTCGTTGCGCAGGTTCGGCGGCAGGCCCTGGCCCAGCAGGGTGGCGAGTTCCGCGGCCTCGCCGGCGCGGGCGAAGCCGAATACCCGGCGCACGAAGGCGAGGGTGTCCTCGTCGAGTTCGTCGCTTGACGGCGGCCGTGTCGGTGCTGGTTGCATGCGGCGATTAGACCACAGGCGCCGGAATCGGGGCGCAGGATCAGCCGTGGAACGCTACCAGGTGGCGCTCGATCTCGAACACGTGTTCGTCGGGCTTGCCCAGTTCGCGCAGGGCCCTGGCCAGCTCCAGCAGGTACTCGCTGTTCGGTCCGCTCGGTCCGCGGGCGCCGGCGATCTGGCGCGCGATCTCGCGCTCGCTGGCCGGGCCCAGGTAGGCCGCGTTCTCGTGGGTGGCGATGTAGACCAGGCCCTCGGCCGAGCCGCCGTCCTCGAAATGGATGTCGGTGGCGAGGCGCAGGTAGCCGTTCTTTTCGCGGTAGTCGAGGTGGGCGAATTCCTCCGGCGTGACCAGGTAGGCCATGCCGTGGCAGAGCGCGCCGGCTTCCGGCACCAGGGTCACCACGCGCCCGGGCGCCGTCTCGGTGCCGCGGTGGTCGTGCGAGCCTTGCCAGAAGCGCCTGGTCCAGCCGGCGATGTGGGCCGGACGGCGTTCGAGGAAGGGGAAGTCGGCCTTGAAGATCAGGGAGCCGTAGCCGAACAGCCACACCTTGGCGTGGCTGTCGAAGCGCTTCATGGTCCGGTTGATGTCGATGGTGTTATGGGACATCCCGCCATTCTAGCGCTTACCGGGGCAAGCCCTTGCCGACGTAATCGAGGAAGAAGGCGACGAAGGCCTCGGCCGCCGGCGACAGCGAGCGCTGTCCGCGCGTATAGATGAAGAAGCGGCGTGTCAGCACCGGCTCGGCCAGCGGCCGGGTCAGCAGGCCGTGGCGCCGCACCAGGGCCGACGCATAAGGCATGCAGATCGTCACGCCGAGGCCGGCCGCCACCATCGCCAGCGCGGTCGTCATGAAGGTCACCTCGTGCTCGGGCTTGAGGGTCGCTTCGCGCAGGGACCCGTCCATATCGGCCAGCAGGCGCTCGGTGAACTGGCCGCGCAGCGAGATGAAGGGATAGCCGGCCAGGTCGTTCCAGGTCAGCTGCCCGCGGCTCTCGAGCGGATGGCCGGGCGGCAGCACGGCTTCGAAAGGCATCTCGAGCAGCGGCCGCGCTTCGAGTTCCGGGGTGTCGTCGCGCTCGGGACCGATGCCGCAGTCGACCTCGCCGGACAGCACCCGCGCGCCGACCTGCTCGACCCCGCTGTCGGCCAGGCTGACCTTGATTTCGGGGTGGCGCACTCGCCAGGCGGCGATGGCCTGGGGCAACAGGGTACATGCCATCAGCTGGGGCGCCGCGACTCGGACGATACCCTTCCTGAGTTGTGTATGATCCGCAACGTTAGCAAGCGCACGGTCGAGATCGTCGATCATCTGGCTGAATAGGGGGTAGAGCTCCTTGCCCATTTCCGTCAGTGCGATTCGACGCGTACTGCGATCAATCACCCTCGCGCCAAGTGTTTGTTCTAGTTCTTTGATCAAACCGGACAAAGCTGACTGTGTCACGTGCATGTATTGAGCAGCAAGCGTAAAGTTACCAGTCTTGGCCACAGCGACGAAGGCGCGCATCTGGCGCAGGGTGGGATTCATCAGATAGTCCGATAAATAGGTCGAAAAATATTGTTTGTATGATAGTACGTTTTCATTTTTAATTACGGCAATATTTGTCGCTGAGGAATCTCATGAAATTTGCCACTCTGAAAACCGGCGGCCGCGACGGCACTCTCGTCGTCGTCAGCCGTGACCTCGTCACCTGCCAGGCCGTCCCCGGCATCGCGCCCACCCTGCAGGCCGCGCTGGACGACTGGGACCGCGTCGCGCCGCAACTGCAGCGGGTGTACCAAGAGCTGAACCAGGGCACGGCCCAGGACGCCGTCTCCTTCCTGGAAGAGGAATGCGCCTCGCCGCTGCCGCGCGCCTACCAGTGGGCCGACGGCTCGGCCTACATCAACCACGTCGAGCTGGTGCGCAAGGCCCGCGGCGCCGAGGTGCCGCCGTCCTTCTACAACGATCCGCTGATGTACCAGGGCGGTTCGGATTCCTTCGTCGGCCCCTGCGACCCGATCGCGGTGCTGTCCGAGGACTGGGGCGTCGACCTGGAAGCGGAAGTGGCGGTCGTCACCGGCGACGTGCCGATGGGTGCGAGCCCGGAACAGGCTGCGCAGGCGATCCGCCTGGTGATGCTGGTGAACGACGTCTCGCTGCGCAACCTGATCCCGAAGGAGCTGGAGAAGGGCTTCGGCTTCTTCCAGTCGAAGCCGGCCAGCGCCTTCTCGCCGGTGGCCGTGACGCCGGACGAGCTGGGCGAGGCCTGGCGCGACAGCAAGCTCTGCCTGCCGCTGCTGGTGACCCTGAACGGCCAGTCCTTCGGCCGCCCGAACGCGGGCGAGGACATGACCTTCAGCTTCGCCCAGCTGGTCGCGCATGCCGCCAGGACGCGCGAGCTGGCGGCCGGCAGCATCATCGGCTCCGGCACGGTGTCGAACAAGCAGGGCGGCCTGCACGGCTCGAGCATCGCCAACGGCGGCGTCGGCTACTGCTGCCTGGCCGAGCTGCGCATGTATGAAACGATCGAACAGGGCGCGCCCCAGACGCCGTTCCTGCGCTACGGCGACACGGTCCGCATCGAAATGCAGGATGCGGCCGGCGCGAGCATTTTCGGGGCGATCGACCAGGAGGTCGCCCACTATCACGGGAGGAAGGAATGAAGCTCTATACCTATTTTCGCAGCTCGGCCGCCTACAGGGTGCGTATCGCGCTGAATCTGAAGGGGCTCCAGTACGATGCTATCCCGGTGCATCTGCTGCGCGGCGGCGGCGAACAGCTGCAGGAGCAGTACCGCGCCATCAATCCGAGCGGCCTGGTGCCGGCTTTTCAGGACGACTACATCACGCTGACGCAATCGATGGCCATCCTCGAGTACCTCGAAGATGCCCATCCGAAGATGCCGATCATGCCGAAGGACGCCACCGAGCGCGCCCGCGTGCGCGAGCTGGCCCAGATCATCGCCTGCGACATCCATCCCGTGAACAACCTGCGCGTGCTGCGCTACCTGGTGCACGATCTCGGCGTGACGGAAGAGAAGAAGGCGGAGTGGTACCGTCACTGGCTGGTCGGCGGCCTCGAGGTGCTCGAAAAGCACCTGGCGCGCGACCCCAGCGCCGGTCCGCTGTGCCATGGCCACAAGCCGACCATCGCCGATTGCTTCCTGGTGCCGCAGGTCTTCAATGCGCAGCGCCACGGCATCGATGTCTCGATCTATCCGAACATCTCGCGCATCAATGCGCTGTGCGTGCAGATTCCCGCCTTCGTGGCGGCGCATCCTTCGAACCAGCCGGACGCGGAGTAATCCCGCGCCGGCCGGCGATTGACGGCTCAGTGCCGGGTCTGCGATCCGGCCGTCGAGCGGTCCGGTCTCGACGGCTTCGATACCTCTTCCAGGGCGTGGTCGACGCCGGCCGAGTGCTTGGTCGCCATATCCCCCAACGACACGATCCCGACCACCTCATGCGAGGCCTGGTCGACCACCGGCACGCGGCGGATCTGCACGTCGCCCATCTGGCCGAGCACCTCGTCGACGGTCTGGTGCGGCGAGCAGGTGCGCACGTCGGTGCTCATCACGTCGCCGACGCGGGTGCTGCCCGGCGCCTGGCCGGCGGCGGTGGCGCGCACGGTGATGTCGCGGTCGGTGATCATGCCGACCAGCTTCTGGCCGTCGAGCACCGGGATCGAGCCGACGTTCAGTTCATCCATCATCTGGGCGGCGCGCTGTATCGTTTCCTGCGGCGAGATGCTTTGCACGTCGCGGGTCATCACATCCTGGATCGTTTGCATGGGGGGTCTCCCTGGGTTGCGAAATGCTGCCGATGATGCACCGATTTGCGAAACCCGGACGCCAGGTTGACGCGCGGAACGGCCCGTAAAAAAGCTACAATCTGAGCCCTTTTCAGCTTGCCGAGCCCAGCCATGCCGAATACCGCGATCCCCGCGCCCATCCTCGATGCCTTCGACCTTGCCGACCCCTCGTGGCGGCCGCACCTGGAAGCCGGCCTGCGCGCCATGATGGCGCTCGACCCGGCCTATCTGCCGGCGCTCGCTGCCGACGACTACCTGCCGACCGGCGGGCGGCTGTTCGCGGCCTTTTCCCTGCCGCTGGGGCAGGTGCGCTACGTGCTGGTGGGCGAGGGGCCGTACCCGCGCCCCGAGAGCGCGACCGGCGTGTGCTTCATGGACGGCGCGGTGGGCGGGCTGTGGTCGGACACCGGCCTGTCGAAGCCGGTCAACCGCGCGACCTCGCTGCGCAACTTCATGAAGATGCTGCTGGTGGCCGACGGCCAGCTGAGCATGGCCGACACCGGCGGCGCGGCCCTGGCGCCGATCGCCAAAGCGGCTCGCGAAGGGGCTTTCATCCAGACGCTGCCGGCGCTGCAGGACAAGCTGGTCGCGCGGGGCTTCCTGCTGCTGAACGCTTCGCTGGTATTCCGCAAGCACGTCGCCCCGGTGGTCGACGCCCGCGCCTGGCTACCGTTCCAGCGCGCCGTCTTCGCCACGCTCGGGCAGTGCGAGCCGAAGCCGACCCTGGTCCTGTGGGGCAAGATCGCCGAGCAACTGAAGAAAGTACCGGAAACCGAAGGCTTCCCCCAGATCCACGCCGAACACCCCTACAACCTGAGCTTCATCGGCCACGAAGGCATGCACAAGCTGTTCGGCCCGATGCAACTGCTGCGTCCCTAATTCGGGGTCAGAGCACTTTTTCGATCAAATGTTCTCTGGAACCGTCGTTGCGCGATTGCGCCGGTATCAGCGCGGAAGTGCCGGGGACACGGGGGGCGATTGCCTGTGAGCTTTTGTCGGGAAAAGTGCTCTGACCCCGAATTTTGGGAGTGTGGTGGTTTTGGGGCCGCCAAGACAAAGGCTGCCGAATGCGCTATACTTGACTAATTCAATCAACTAATCAGGTTTTTATTCTTGCTAATGCGGGAAAGGAACTTGAGGCGTTGAAGAGAAGCAAGATTTTAACACTGTTTGGATACCAACCCGGGGTTGTGATGCGTCTGACCACCAAAGGCCGTTTTGCTGTTACCGCGATGATCGATCTTGCCCTGCGCCAGGGCAATGGTCCCGTCACGCTGTCGGGCATCAGCCAGCGCCAGGCCATTTCGCTGTCCTATCTGGAGCAGCTGTTCGGCAAGTTGCGCCGGCACGAGATCGTCGAGTCGGTGCGCGGCCCGGGCGGCGGCTACAGCCTGGCGCGCAGCGCCGACAAGGTGACCGTGGCCGACATCATCATCGCCGTCGACGAGCCGCTCGATGCGACCCAGTGCGGCGGCAAGGAAAATTGCCACGGCGCCGATGCCGCCAGCGGCACGCGCTGCATGACCCATGAACTCTGGGCCACGCTGAACGCGAAGATGGTCGATTACCTCGATTCGGTCACCCTGCATGACCTGGTCGAGCAGCAGAAACAAAAAGAATCGAAGGAACAGAACGTGGTGGTGATGCACCGCCACGCGTCGCCGGACAACACCGAAGCAAAGCATATTGGAGTGAACTGATGAACGCGCCCCTGGACAAAAAAATCGAGCAGAGCTTCCAGACTGCACCGCATTTCCCGATCTACATGGACTATTCGGCGACCACGCCGATCGATCCACGCGTCGCCGACGCCATGATTCCCTTCCTGCGCGAGCAGTTCGGCAATCCGGCCTCGCGCAGCCACGCCTACGGCTGGAGCGCCGAGGCGGCGGTCGAGGAAGCGCGCGCCAATGTCGCCGCCCTGGTCGGCGCCGATCCGCGCGAGATCATCTGGACCTCGGGTGCGACCGAATCGAACAACCTGGCCCTGAAGGGCGCCGCCAACTTCTATAAAACGAAGGGCAAGCACATCATCACCGTGAAGACCGAGCACAAGTCGGTGCTCGACACCGTGCGCGAACTGGAGCGCGTCGGCTTCGAGGCGACCTACCTGGAGCCGCAGGACAACGGCCTGGTCTCGCTGGAACAGCTGGAAGCGGCGATCCGCCCGGACACCATCCTGGTCTCCGTCATGCTGGTGAATAACGAGATCGGCGTGATCCAGCCGATCAAGGAAATCGGCGAACTGTGCCGCAAGAAGGGCGTGATCTTCCACTGCGACGCCGCCCAGGCCACCGGCAAGGTCCACATCAACCTGGAAGACCTGAAGGTCGACCTGATGACCTTCACCGCGCACAAGACCTACGGCCCGAAAGGCGTGGGCGCCCTGTATGTCCGTCGCAAGCCGCGCGTGCGCCTGGAAGCGCAGATGCACGGCGGCGGCCACGAGCGCGGCCTGCGTTCGGGCACCCTGCCGACCCACCAGATCGTGGGTATGGGCGAAGCCTTCCGCATCGCCAAGGAAGAGATGGATGCGGAGATCGTGAAAGTGAAGGCGCTGCGCGACCGCCTGGCCAAGGGCCTGATGGAGATCGAAGAGGTCTACATCAACGGCGACATGGAACACCGCGTGCCGCACAACCTGAACGTCTCGTTCAACTTCGTCGAAGGCGAGTCGCTGATCATGGCGGTCAAGGATCTCGCCGTGTCGTCGGGTTCGGCCTGCACCTCGGCCTCGCTGGAGCCGTCCTACGTGCTGCGCGCCCTGGGCCGCAGCGACGAACTGGCGCACAGCTCGATCCGCTTCACCATCGGCCGCTTCACGACCGAGGAAGACATCGACTTCGCGGTCAACCTGCTGAAGTCGAAAGTCGGCAAGCTGCGCGAACTGTCGCCGCTGTGGGAAATGCACAAGGACGGGATCGACCTGAATTCGATCCAATGGGCCGCACACTAATCACCGCATACGAATACAAGGAGCACTGACATGGCATATTCCGACAAAGTCCTCGACCACTACGAAAACCCGCGCAACGTCGGCTCGTTCGACAAGAACTCCGACGACGTCGGCACCGGCATGGTCGGCGCCCCGGCCTGCGGCGACGTGATGAAGCTGCAGATCAAGGTCAACGAAGCCGGCGTGATCGAAGACGCGAAGTTCAAGACCTACGGCTGCGGTTCGGCGATCGCTTCGAGCTCGCTGGTGACCGAATGGGTGAAGGGCAAGTCGCTGGACGAAGCGCTGTCCATCAAGAACACCCAGATCGCCGAAGAACTGGCGCTGCCGCCGGTGAAGATCCACTGCTCGATCCTGGCAGAGGATGCGATCAAGGCCGCCGTGGCCGATTACAAGCACAAGCACGCTACCGAACAGGCGTAAATCCGTAGGGTGGGCGCGGCGTGCCCACCCTGCCGAAGCAGCAAACGTAATTCAAGCTGGAGAATACTGATGGCAATCACCCTGACCGAAAAAGCCGCGAAGCACATCAACCGTTACCTCGAACGCCGGGGCAAGGGTGTCGGCTTGCGTTTCGGTGTGCGCACGACCGGCTGCTCCGGCCTGGCCTACAAGCTGGAGTATGTCGACGAGCCGGCGGACGAAGACAATATCTTCGAATCGCACGGCGTGAGGGTCTTCGTCGATCCGAAGAGCCTGCCCTATATCGACGGCACCGAACTGGACTTCGCCCGCGAAGGCCTGAACGAAGGCTTCCGCTTCAACAACCCGAACGTCAAGGACAACTGCGGCTGCGGCGAATCCTTCCGCATCTGAGGCAAGCAGACCCGCGATGCAGAACCACTTCGAGCTGTTCCAACTCCCGGCCAGGTTCGACGTCGACATGGACGCCCTGGATGCGGCCTACCGCGAAGTCCAGGGCCGGGTCCACCCGGACCGCTTCGTCAACGCCAGCGACGCCGAGAAGCGCGTCGCGATGCAGTGGGCGACCCGCGCCAACGAGGCCTACCAGACCCTGCGCAAGCCGATGCTGCGCGCGCGCTACCTGTGCGAGCTGAACGGCGTCGACCTGCAGACCGAGTCCAACACGGCGATGCCGATGGACTTCCTGATGCAGCAGATGGAACTGCGCGAGGCCCTCGGCGATGCGAGAGCAAGCAAGGATGCCGAGGCGCTGGACGAACTGGACGCTCAGGTACGCAGCGAGAAGAAGAGCCGGCTGGCCCAGGTCGGCAAGCTGCTCGACGCCGGCGACTACGGCCAGGCCGCGCAGGGCGTGCGCGCGCTGATGTTCCTCGATAAGTTCGCCGACGAATTGCATTACGCGTTCGAAGCGCTCGAATCATAACGTGGGCACGAAGCGCCACACCAAGTGGCCCGGCAGGCCAGCGCAGCGCGGTACATAAAAACAAACAGGTAACACGACCATGGCACTACTGCAGATTTCCGAACCCGGCATGTCGACCGCACCGCACCAGCACCGGCTGGCGGTGGGCATCGACCTGGGCACCACCAACTCCCTCGTCGCGACCGTCCGCTCCAGCATTCCCGAAGTGCTGAGCGACGAAGACGGCCGCGCGCTGCTGCCATCGATCGTTCGCTACCTGCCGAACGGCCACGCCAACATCGGCTACAAAGCGATGGCGGCCCGCACCACCGATCCGAAGAACACCATCGTCTCCGTGAAGCGCTTCATGGGCCGCGGCCTGAAGGACATCGCGCACGTCGAGAACCTGCCGTATGACTTCGTCGATGCTCCTGGTATGGTGCAGGTCAAGACCGTGGCCGGCGTGAAAAGCCCGGTGGAAGTCTCGGCACAGATCCTGGCGACCCTGCGCCAGACCGCCGAAGACGCCCTCGGCGACGAACTGGTCGGCGCCGTGATCACCGTGCCGGCCTACTTCGACGACGCCCAGCGCCAGGCGACCAAGGATGCGGCCCAGCTGGCCGGCCTGAACGTGCTGCGCCTGCTGTCCGAGCCGACCGCGGCCGCCATCGCCTATGGCCTGGACCACGGCAAGGAAGGCGTGTTCGCGGTCTACGACCTGGGCGGCGGCACCTTCGACATCTCGATCCTCAAGCTCTCGAAAGGCGTGTTCGAAGTGCTGTCGACCGGCGGCGATTCGGCCCTGGGCGGCGACGACTTCGACCAGCGCCTGTTCTGCCACATCACCCAGCAGGCCGGCCTCGCGCCGCTGTCCGACGAAGACACGGCGACCCTGATGGTCAAGGCGCGCCAGGCCAAGGAACTGTTGTCGACCAACGAAGAGACGACTGTCGAGGCGATCCTGAAGTCGGGCGAGATCGTGCAGGTATTGGTGAGCGCCAGGACCTTTGCCGAGATCACCCAGCCGCTGATCGCCAAGACCATGAACGCGGTGCGCAAGGCCATGCGCGATGCGAACGTCAGCGTCGAAGACGTCGACGGCGTCGTGATGGTGGGCGGCGCGACCCGCATGCCGCACGTGCGCCGCGCGGTGGGCGACTTCTTCAAGACCATCCCGCACGCGAACATCGACCCGGACAAGGTGGTGGCGCTGGGCGCCGCGATCCAGGCCAATCTGCTGGCCGGCAACCGCGCGGCGGGCGACGACTGGCTGCTGCTGGACGTGATCCCGCTGTCGCTGGGCATCGAGACCATGGGCGGCCTGGTCGAGAAGATCATCCCGCGCAACTCGACGATTCCCTGCGCCCGCGCCCAGGAGTTCACGACCTTCAAGGACGGCCAGACGGCCCTCGCCGTGCACGTGGTGCAGGGCGAGCGCGAGCTGGTGCTAGATACCCGTTCGCTGGCGCGCTTCGAGCTGCGCGGCATCCCGCCGATGGCGGCCGGCGCGGCGCGCATCCGCGTGACCTACCAGGTCGATGCGGACGGCCTGCTGTCGGTGTCGGCGCGCGAGACCCGCTCGGGCGTCGAGGCGCACATCACCGTCAAGCCGTCCTACGGCCTGGGTGACGACGAAGTCGCGCGCATGCTGCAGGATTCGTACAACTCCGCGCAAGTCGACATGGTGGCGCGCGCGCTGCGCGAAGAACAGGTCGAGGCCGAGCGCATCCTGCTGGCCACGCAGTCGGCGCTGGACGCCGACGCCGACCTGCTGAACGACGAGGAACGCGCCGCGGTGGCGACCCTGGAGCAGGGCGTGCGCGACGCGCTGGCCCGCTCGGCCGACGAGGCGCTCGGCGTGGACGAGCGCCAGCACAAGCTGCACGACGCCGTACAGGCGCTGGCCCACGGCACCGAGGAATTCGCGGCGCGGCGCATGGACAAGAGTGTGCGCAAGGTGCTGGCCGGTAAATCGCTGGATCAGGTGTGATGGATCGTGGGCACCCCGTGCCCACGTCAAGCAATAAAACAAACGAGGTAAAAGAAGTGCCACAAATCGTCATCCTCCCCCATCCCGTCTTCTGCCCCGAAGGCGCCGTGCTCGAAGGCCAGAGCGGCAAGTCGATCTGCGACACGCTGCTCGAAAACGACATCGAGATCGAGCACGCCTGCGACCGCGTGTGCGCCTGCACCACCTGCCACGTGATCGTGCGCGAAGGCTTCGACTCGCTGAACGAGCAGGAAGAAAAGGAAGAGGACATGCTGGACAAGGCCTGGGGCCTGGAGCCGAACTCGCGCCTGTCCTGCCAGGCCATCATCGCCGATGAGGACCTGGTGGTCGAGATCCCGAAATACACGATCAACCACGCCGCAGAGAATCACTGATCGCCTGAACTGGAGATTGCCATGAAGTGGACCGACGTCGCCGCCATCGCCGAGGCCTTGTACGAGACCTACCCGGACGTCGACCCGCGCACGGTGCGCTTCGTGGATCTGCACAACTGGGTCGTCGGGCTGGAAGGCTTCGACGACGACCGCGCGCGCGGCGGCGAGCGCGTGCTGGAAGCCATACAAACGGCCTGGATAGATGAAGCAAGCTAAAAAAGAAGGCGCCCCGAAGAAGCCGGCGCCGGCCGCGCAGTCGGTTTATGAACTCCTCCCCGAGGTCAAGCCCGGGCAGTCGATCGAGCTGCTCAAGGAGCTGCACATCCTCACCCGCGACGGCAAGCTGAATCAGGACAGCCGCCGCAAGCTCAAGCAGGTCTACCACCTGGTCCAGTTCATCGAGCCGCTGGTCGGCGACGTACTGGAAAAGCAGGGCGAGAGCAAGCATGGCGTGAGCCTGGTCGACCATGGCGCCGGCAAGTCCTACCTCGGCTTCATCCTGTACGACCTTCTCTTTAAAAACAAGGCGGCGGGCGAGGGCGGCCACATCTACGGCATCGAAACCCGCGAAGAGCTGGTGCAGAAATCGACCGAGCTGGCGGCGAGACTCCAGTTCGGGGGCATGTCCTTCCTGAACCTGTCGGTGGCCGAGTCGACCGACTCGGGCAAGCTGCCCGCGGCCATCGACGTGGTCACCGCGCTGCACGCCTGTAATACCGCGACCGACGACGCGATCGACTTCGCCTTGAAGAAGAAGGCGAAGCACATCGTGCTGGTGCCCTGCTGCCAGGCCGAAGTGGCATCCGTGCTGCGCAAGAACAAGGGCAAGGACCTGGGCCGCAGCGCGCTGACCGAGATCTGGCGCCACCCGATCCACACCCGCGAGTTCGGCAGCCAGATCACCAACGTGCTGCGCTGCCTGCAGCTGGAGGCGCACGGCTACCAGGTGACGGTGACGGAACTGGTGGGCTGGGAGCACTCGATGAAGAACGAGCTGATCGTCGCCACGTATAAAAACCTGCCGCGCAAGCGGCCCGCCGAGCGCCTGCAGCAGGTGCTGGCCGAAGTGGGCCTGGACGAGATGGCCCAGCGCTTCTATACCGGCGAACCCGCCGTCTCCACCAACGACTGATAGCCAGAGACTCATGAGCGACCGACACGAACACTGGATCGACCTGCGCAGCGACACCGTCACCCAACCATCCAGCGCGATGCGGGCCGCAATGGCTGCGGCCGCCGTCGGCGACGACGTGTATGCCGACGACCCGACCGTCAACCGCCTGCAGGACTTCGCGGCCGAGCTGTTCGGCTACGAGGCCGGCCTGTTCGCAGCCTCCGGCACCCAGACCAACCTGATCGCGCTGATGACCCACTGCGGCCGCGGCGACGAATACCTGGTCGGCCAGGAAGCGCACACCTACAAGTACGAAGGCGGCGGCGCCGCGGTGCTGGGCAGTATCCAGCCGCAGCCGATCGCCAACCAGGCGGACGGTTCGATCGCCTTGTCCGACATCGCGGCCTACATCAAGCCGGACGATATGCACTTCGCGCGCACGCGCCTGCTGGCGCTCGAGAACACCATCGGCGGCCGCGTGCTGTCCCAGGATTACGTGCTCGCCGCAACCAGGCTGGCCCACGACAAGGGCCTGGCCACCCACCTGGACGGCGCCCGCGTCTGCAACGCCGCCGTCAAGAACGGCATCAGCCTGCGCGCAGCAGTCGAAGGCTTCGACACCGTCTCGGTCTGCCTGTCGAAGGGACTCGGCGCGCCGGTCGGTTCGGTGCTGCTGGGCCCCAAGGCCTTCATCGAGCAGGGCAAGCGCTGGCGCAAGATGCTGGGCGGCGGCATGCGCCAGGCCGGCGTGATCGCCGCCGCGGGCCAGTACGCGCTCGAGCACAACGTCGAGCGCCTGGCGGACGACCACCAGAATGCCGCCGACCTCTCGAGCGGCCTGGCCGGGATCGAACAGCTGCGTGTCACCACGCCGCAAACCAATATCTTCTACGTCGAGATTCCGGAAGCCGCCGTGGCCGGGCTGCGCGAGCACCTGGCCAGGCAAGGCATCCGCGCCTCGATCGGCACCCACACTCGCCTGGTAACCCACCTGGACATCAGCAAAGAGGACGTGCAAAAGACCATCGCCGCGTTCAAGGACTTCTTCCAATGACCGAAGACGGCATCCGCCTCGCCAAGCGCGTGGCCGAAATCCTTCCCTGCTCGCGCGGGGAAGCCGAGCGCTACATCGCCGGCGGCTGGGTCAGCGTCGACGGTGAAACGGTCGACGACCCGGCCACGCGCGTGACGTCCGCCCAGCAGGTCGTGCTGCTGCCGGGCGCGACGCCGGTCGAGCCGCCGCCGGTCACCATCCTGCTGCACAAGCCGGCCGGCCTGCACGGCAAGGCGGCGCTCGATTCCCTGCAGCTGGACACCGTGTTCGACGCCGGGAAGGGCCAGCGCGTGCTCAAGCGCCACCTCACCAAGCTGACGCCGGCGATGCCGCTCGAAGCCATGGCGAGCGGCCTGGTCGTGTTCAGCCAGGACTGGCGCGTGCTGCGCAAGCTGGGCGAGGACGGCGACCGCATCGAACAGGAATACGTGGCCGAGGTCACCGGCGCCATCGCCGAGGATGGCCTGGCGCGCCTGAACCGGGGCGGCCGCCCGAACGCGCCGATCAAGGCCAGCTGGCAGAGCGAGGCGCGGCTGCGCTTCGCCGGCAAGGGCATCGTCCCGGGCCAGATCGAGGCACTGTGCGGGGAAGTCGGCCTGCAGGTGACGGCCCTGCGCCGCCTGCGCATCGGCCGCGTGGCGCTCAGCAGCCTGCCGCTGGGGCAGTGGCGTTACCTGAAGGATAGCGAGAAGTTTTAGAGCGTCCGACAAACGCCCCCATGGCTGCGTTGCATCGTCTCGCCGTACTAGCGTACTGTCTTCGACGGTGTGCCTTGCCCTGAGGGGTTTGTTGGACGCTCTTAAGCGCCCGCGGCCTGGGCCGTATCGGCGGCCGGCTTGGCGTTCGCTTTCGGCAGCTGCACCAGGCGGGTGCCGGCCAGGCGGTCGTGCAGGAACTGGCGGTCCTTGTCGAGGAAGGCCGTGAGGCCCCAGGCGACGACGCCCACGGCGATCGCGGCCGAGATTTCGGTCTTCCCGTGCAGGCCGAAGGCGGCGCAGACCATCAGCGCCGGCAGGAACCAGCCCCAGGCCAGCAGGTAGCGCAGCACGGCTGTGCGCAGCGGCACGCGGGCCTGGCCGTCGCTGGTGAGGCGCAGGCGCCAGGTCTTCATCGCCAGCGTATGGCCGCTGTCGGTCCAGCACCAGACGAAGTAGGCGCCGGTCACCAGGAACAGGAAGAGCTTGAGGCCGTGCTGGGCCAGCGGCGCGTGGCTGTTGCGCGTGACGAGCAGGTAGAGGGCGACGGCCAGCATCTCGATGGCCAGCAGGAGGAAGGTCTCGTAGACCATGACGATCAGGCGGCGCTTGACGGTCGGGGTGCTGCTGGCGGTGTCGCTCATCGGATCGGGCTCGAAGCTGGACTCAGGCGTTGTTCGGAGTAATGCCCCAGTTGGCCGGCACCGGCTTTTCCTGCTGGGGCGGATTGGCCGGCTGGGCGGGCTGGGCCGGTTGCGGCGTCGCCGGTGCGGGCACCGGCTGCTGCTGCGTCGCCGGCACCGCCACGCAGGGCGGGGTCGCGGAAACGGCGTTCTTGACGGTCCCGGCAGGACAGGAGGTCGCGCCCTGGCCGAGCGGCGCCACGGCCTTGCCGCTGGTCTGGCTCGGCACCACCGAGGTCGACTTGCGGCCGGCGGCCGAGGCGGCCAGTTTCTTCTTCTGGTCGTCGGGCAGTTGCTGGTAGCTTTCCCAGCTCGCGGTTTTCTGTTCCGGCGCGATCTTGCGCGCACGCGCATAGGTTTCGCGCGCCAGTTCGCGCTGGGCGGGCGTGAGCTTGGCCCATTCGCGCATGCGATCATGTACGCGCTGCTGTTCTTCCGGTTTCATGCTGGCAAAGCGGTTGGCCAGCTGCAGCCATTTCTGCTTGCGCACGCCGTCCATCTGGTCCCATTCGCCCTGCAGCGGCTGCAATGCCACCTGCTGGGCCGGGCTCAGCGAGCGCCACAGCGGCTTGTCGCCGGTCTTGTGGGCGTTGACAGTCCCGGGCTTGGCGGGATGGGCGGTGGCATCGGCGGCGGCGCTAGCAGGCGTGGCGTTGCCCGCGTCCGGCGTGCCGAACAGTTCGTGCTGATGGCTGAACAGCAGCACGATGGCGGCGAATGCGGCGGCGGCGCCGGCGGCAGCGACTTTACCCTTGTTTGCCGTCATCAAAGCTGGGCCTTACTGTGCGCGTTGCGGCGCTTGCTGCTGTTGCTGGGCCAGGTAGGCGTTGAAGCCGTGGTCGGTGTAGGCGGTGAGCGGCAGGTCGTCGGACAGCACGGCGGCGTCCAGGTCCGCCAGCTCGGCCACGCGCTGCTCGCGCTCGACGTGGTAGACGCCGACCATGCCGGCAACCATCGCCAGCAGCGGGGCGACCACGGCGGCGCGCGCCACCCATTGCATCGAGAACAGCGAGCGGACATCGAACAGCGGACGCTTCTGCTGACCGCGAACCGGCGCCTGCGCGTCGGCCTTCTTGCGCGACAGGGCAAGGGCGCGTGCAGCCGCCAGCCGATCGGTGGTCGAGGCCGGCAGGTTATCGAGGTTTTCGTTCAGCGCATGGCGGATTTTGTACGCCAGGTTGATGTCGTCGGTGTTCATAGTTTAATTCCCTTGGCCCCCAGGGCTTTCTGCAGGGCATGCGTGGCGCGAGAACAATGTGTCTTTACACTGCCCTCGGAGCACCCCATCGCTTCGGCCGTTTCGGCCACGTCCATGTCCTGCCAGTAACGCATGAGGAAGGCTTCCCGTTGACGCGCCGGGAGCTTTTGTATCTCCTCGTCGATCAGGCGCAGGGTTTCGGCGCGTTCGACCTGGTCCGCGCTCGACTCGGCGGCGGCGGTCCCTTCCTCGGCCTCGTAAGAGGCGAGTATATCAAAGTCTTCATCGTCCTCATCCCGCCGCCCGAGGCTTCCGAACAGACTGATCCAGGTGTTGCGGACCTTCTCGCGGCGGAAATAATCGAGGATGGTGTTCTGCAGGATGCGCTGGAACAGCATCGGCAGTTCGGCCAGCGGCTTGTCGCCGTATTTTTCGGCCAGCTTGATCATGGCGTCCTGAACGATGTCCAGCGCTGCCTCGTCCTTGCGGACCGCGTACGCAGCCTGCTTGAAGGCGCGCCGCTCGACACTCTCGAGGAAGTCGTTTAGTTCTTTGTCAGTGGCCATGCGATGAAGGGTCGGAAAACCTTCGAATGCTAGCAAAAATTACGGCTGAGCGCACTGTAAAATAGAAGAATGAACACATTGCGCGTCCTGGGAAAGGCAAGCTCGATCAATGTTCGCAAGGTCTTGTGGACCTGCGCCGAACTGGATCTTCCATTCATCCGCGAAGACTGGGGCAGCGGTTTCCAGTCCACCCAGCAGGCGGAATTCCTCGCCATGAACCCGAATGCCATGGTGCCAGTGATCGTCGATGCGGACCTGGTCCTGTGGGAATCGAACACGATCTGCCGCTACCTCGCCGGGCGTTACGGCAAGAACGAGTCGCTGCTGCCTGCGGAACCAGCCGCGCGGGCCAGGGTCGAGCAGTGGATGGATTGGCAGGCGACCGATCTCAACAACGCCTGGCGCTACGCCTTCATGGCCCTGGTGCGCAACAGCCCGGCCCACGCCGATGCGCCCCAGGTCGAGGCCAGCGTGGCGCAATGGCACCGGCACATGGGCATCCTCGAGCGCCAGCTCGACAAGACTGGCGCCTTTGCCGCCGGCCCGGAATTCACGCTGGCCGACGTGGTGCTGGGGCTGTCCACCAACCGCTGGCTGATGACGCCGATGGCACGTCCCGATTATCCCGCCATCGAAGCGTATGTGGCGCGCCTGCGCGAGCGGGCGGGATGCCGCGAGTTCGGCATGAACGGGGTTGCCTGACCCCGGACGGCCCGTGGATACGCTTGGGCAGGATCGTCAGGGAGACGCAACTGCGAGGTGTAAAAGTCTGCGCGGGAGCATGACGTTTATGAGGCCTTGCCCGCATCGACATACGCTTCCAGTTTTACGTTGATCCAGTCGACTGGCTTGCCATATTCTTCGCATTTTTTCGACGAGAGCCCGAAACGGAAGAGTTTTCCGATAAAGCCATACTTTTGATAATCCTCTGCGGCTTCCAGATTCTTCTGGCCAAGCTTATCTGGTTCCGCTTCAATTTCTCGTCTTCTTGCCAAGGCCCTTGCTTCGAACCTTGCCGGCCTCAAGACGAGATGATGAAGAGGTCTCTTCGCTACCGCGGTCGGGTGCTTGCCTTACCAATTGCCACCGGCTGCGGCGCTGGAATACGTCGGCGGCTGCCGCCCCTATCCGGAATCTGGAGCGCGCGACCTGGAAGGTTGCAGGGGGCAGCAGTTCGTCCCTTGCAAACCATCGGGTGCCGTCGAGCGCTTCTGTATCCTCGCAACGCCACCAACCGCTTGCCGCACAGGGAGCGCCGGTGGCGGCGAAGTTCCCGACCGGCGTCGTGGGAGCAGTTTGGCTTGTGGCAGCCACATGGATGCTTCCTTTTGAAAGCCCCGGCTCCGCCAGCTGGATTGCCGGTACTACCCGTGCCTGATTTCTTCGATCGAGGAGCGTCCAGCAGGTAGGCTGGTCAAGTTGGTAGCTCGACTGTTCCCTGCGGAGCTTGTCCCACAGCTTCTGCGGTTGCAGCAGCAGCGCCTGTGGGATGCGTTGTCCTTTTTTCAGGAACTGGCGCTGGCCTCCTGCCACTTCAGCACGTTTTCTGCCATCCTTGCATTGCCACCAGCCGGTTTCGGGACAAATGTCTCCTGCAGATGCCGTATCGCCCGGCTTGGAGCCGGGTGCTTGTTCAGGTTTCGCCGTCGGCGCGGTACTGGTCGGACGCACCCGGATACTGGACGAGATCTTGTCCCATAGCTGGATCAGGGCTTCTTCGCCCAGGAAGCTGATGACGGGCCGGGCGCCTGCATTGACGGGGTGGCCGGTCGACATTTCGAGGTGCATGAATGGGACGAAGACGTTATCGCTGGTGCCATTCACTTCCCAGTTGAAGCCGAAGGTATGTACAAAATTCAGCTCTGTCCATTTTTCCGCTACTTCATCGCCTTCAATCCCGCTGATACTTCGCTTGCCCTTCCTTAATTTATTCATGAGCGGCTTCTGCCACAAAGGCATTTCCGCGTCCACAGCCGTGTCGCGCTCGAGGCGTCCTTCCTTATCCGGTTTTGTTCCTGCGCGAGTATTCAATGCCAAGGCTAGATCCGGATGATCCTTGAAGCCCGCAAACATCACCACGCCTTCGGTATAGTCGGCTGGTAAGGGGTCCAGCAAGATGCCGGGACCGAAGCAGAATCCGGCGGCAGTGGGTATTTCGTTCGCCGGTACCAGCCTCAGCTGGTCGAGAAGCATTGGTAGGTTGCCGATCTTACTGGGATCGTAATCATCGGCGATGAAGTCGAAGCTCGTTCCCTTGGCGTGAACATAGGCTTCCAGTTTGACGTTGATCCAATCGACCGGTTTGCCGTTTTCTTGGCCTTTCGTCAAATTTCGTCCGAACCGGAAGAGCTTTCCGGTAAAACCATTTTTCTGATAATCCTCTGCGGCTTCCAGATTCTTCTGGCCGAGCTGGTTTGGCTCGGCTTCTATTTCTTTTTGTCTTGCCAAGACCCGTGCTTCAAACTCCTGTTGGGTTTCCTCCTGGGCTGAAATCCAGAATCCTTTCATGTATGCGCGGCCGTAGGAAAAGTCCATGGACTGCGGCAGATCGATCAGGAACCTGCCGATGCAGGCCGTCTTCATCTGTTGCGTCAGTTTTGCCACCGAATAGCGGTCCATCATTGCAGCCCCTATGCCGTAAAGAAGATAAATCCCGTAGAGTGTCGCCAGGACACCGATCAATGGATGCGTCTTCTTGCGCGTTTTATCCATTCTTTCCGAGTTCCTGGACAACTTTGGCGATGCAATAGCAGGTCAGCAGAATAGCGTCGTGATGCCTGTAGCTTTCCTGGTGGCGGTAGCCCTGGGTGGCGAACAACTGCCTGACCTTGCCGCCCGGGCCCGCGCCGGACTGTTGCGATACCGTGTCGTCACCGGCCGACTCCTGTTGCTCGACCGAGAAGGTGAGGGTGCGTTTGCCTTCGACCTGTACGGTCCGTGCGCCGTCCGGCGCATGGCCCAGGTATTTTGCCGTTCGAATATTCGACATCGTTACCGGCCCATGTGGCCCGTTGGACGGCTCATGCGCCACCCAGCGGATCTGGCCATATGCAGGATGAGCCTGGTCCGCGCCGTAAAAGGCAAAGCTTGTGGGATGGTAGTAATCCGCCAGCCAGTCGTGAAATTTTTCTGCGGTGTCGATGGCGTCACGGACTCTTTTTCCAACTCCGCCAAACAAGTCTTGGTACAGATCAGCGGGGTTAGTGAGAGCAGGATTGATCAATCCGTACCATGAATCCATGTCGCGATACAGATCGTAGGGATTCGGCTGCGATTCGTTCGGCAGGCTCAGGCAATCGTTGGTCGCCTCGCGCCGCGCGTTCGGTGCGGGAGTCCGGGCCACCCGGACATGTAGCCAGGGCCGCGGGTAGAGCTTGTTCGGCAACAGCTCGAGAGCCCCCGGCGCAACCGACAACACAGGCGTCGTATCCTCGGGCCGCCTGCCGGCGATGTCGGCGAATTTACCCGCCTTGTAGTTGTCGAGCGTATCGTTCGCCGGGTTGTCGCATTCCGTGCCGCAGGCCAGGCGGCGGTAAGCCAGGGGCGCGCCCAAGGCCGGCATGACGCCGTGGATCACACCCAGGATCTTGTCCGGAATGCGCTTGGCGCAGGCACGCCCGACCAGGCCGCCCATGGAATGGGTAACCAGGATCACCTTGTCGCATTCGTGCTTGCGGGTTCGCCACCATTTGACGATCTCGTCGATGCGCCGCTCGAGACGTCTGGCCGATTTGCCGCAGGACTGGAGCCAGTTGTAGCCGCAGGCGTAGATCGGGTACTGGTACCCGGCGTATGTTTCGAGTTCGCTTTCCGTCAGGGGCGCTACCGAGCGCACGCCCCAGCGCCGGAGCGGCTCGCTCTGCATGGCCTGCATGACTTCCTTCCAGCGGGTACGGATGTGTCGCTGGTTGAGCGCATCGAATCGAAAGGTCATTTCAAGGTGGCTCTGCAGTTCGAACAGCAGGTTCCCGTACGAACCATTGAAGATCTCGCCCCAGCCGCGCTCGCGCATGACGCTCTGCTCGAGATGGCAGTGAGGGATATCCAGGTCGCCGGTATCGTCGACTTCTACATAGTCTGGATGCAGGAGGAGTTGGCGTGCTCTCGGGCTTCGCTTCTTCCATTCGTTCGCATACAGCAAAGCAGCCGCATCATTGTTCGGCGGCCGCCAGGCCGGCTCCCCCGGCTTGAGCGGGTAACCCGGCGGCAGCTTCACATCGCGCCTGACACGCAGATTCGTTCCCATCGTTCCTGGAATAAATATGACTGGAACAACCTTGTTCGAACCTTTGTACACCAGGCCGCGCGTCTTGAAACTGGTCGGCGTCAGGACAGTGCGCACACTGAGGCTGCCGTCCTCGTTGATTACGGGATCTTTCAAACGACGCAATGGATCTGTCATCTTTGGCTTCACATAAAAATGCTGTAATGCTGGCATGACCAACGGGCGGCACTTCTGCTCGATTCCGACTGCGGCGGGACACACGATAGATCGCCAGCAAAGGAACGATCGGCGCAATGTGCATCGCACAAGTTCATTGCGTCGCGTACCTTTTTCTTTCGAAACTTTGAGGAGATAAGTGCAGTAGGGAATCTAAAAGAGGGATAAATCCGGGCATTGGCCCTGTGCAAGACAAGCTGGCAACTCGTCATCTAGGGATCGCTTGTATTGCTGGGTAAGGGATGAATGCCTGAGCACGGCAACATTTCACGCGCCGCGTGTCGATATGAAAATTTCGAAAAAGAAAATCCTTTTTTAACTTGACCAGAATGGTGCAACGCAGTAATGTAACTAACGCTTTGCAACCCCGAAGCCCACGGTCAGGCAGGACCGGCACACAAGGCCGCTCCCGCATGACGCGCTTTCACATGTAGGCAGTTTGCTCCAACCCGCGCCAAAAGCGCGAGAGACACGCATTCCGCACACAGAAACTCACGCTGAACGAGTTTGCGCCCAGCGCCGGTTCGTAAGTCATCTACGGGTGGCTGAAAGATCGACGTGACCGCAGGAAGAAGGGAAGCATGAGCACTGTTGCGTGACACGTATCTCGTCAGGAACGAGCATCCGATCAATCTCCCTATGGGTCTTGAAAGGAAACGTAATGAGTCACGATTCGGCAGTTCCCATCACGGGCGCTGAGATACTGGTCCGTTGTCTGGCGGAGGAGGGCGTGAAACACGTCTTCGGCTATCCGGGCGGCGCGGTCCTGTATATCTACGACGCCATCTTCAAGCAGGACAAATTCCAGCACATCCTGGTACGCCACGAACAGGCGGCCATCCATGCGGCCGACGCCTATTCGCGGAGCTCGAACCAGGTCGGCGTGGCCCTCGTCACGTCCGGTCCGGGCGTCACGAATGCCGTCACCGGCCTCTCGACCGCCTATATGGACTCGATCCCGATGGTGGTGATTTCCGGCCAGGTGCCGACCCACGCGATCGGCCAGGACGCGTTCCAGGAGTGCGACACGGTCGGCATCACCCGGCCTGTGGTCAAGCACAACTTCCTCGTCAAGGACGTGCGCGACGTCGCCGCGACCATCAAGAAAGCCTTCTATATCGCCCGTACCGGCCGTCCCGGTCCCGTGCTGGTCGATATCCCGAAGGACATCAGCATGCAGAAGGCCCTGTACGAGTATCCGCGCGAGATCGAGATGCGCTCGTACAAGCCGGTCGACAAGGGCCATGCGGGCCAGATCCGCAAGGCCGTGCAACTGCTGCTGTCCGCCGAGCGCCCGATGATCTATACGGGCGGCGGCGTGATCCTGGCGAACGCCTCGAACGAGCTGAACCGCCTGGTCGACAAGCTCGGCTATCCGGTCACCAACACGCTGATGGGCCTGGGCGCCTACCGCGCCTCCAGCGGCCACTTCGTCGGCATGCCTGGCATGCACGGCACCTATGAAGCGAACATGGCGATGCAGCATTGCGACGTCCTGATCGCGATCGGCGCCCGCTTCGACGACCGCGTGATCGGCAACCCGAAACACTTCGCCAGCAACCCGCGCAAGATCATCCACATCGACATCGACCCGTCGTCGATCTCGAAGCGGGTGAAGGTCGACATTCCCATCGTCGGCAACGTCAAGGACGTGCTGGTCGAGCTGCTGTCCCAGCTCGACGCCGCCGAACAGAAGCCGAATGAGCAGGCGCTGCAGAAGTGGTGGGGCCAGATCGGCGAATGGCGCTCGCGCGAATGCCTGCGCTATACGCCGTCCGACGAAGTCATCAAGCCGCAATCGGTGGTCGAGACCCTTTGGCAGGTGACCGGGGGCGACGCCTTCGTCACCTCGGACGTCGGCCAGCACCAGATGTGGGCTGCCCAGTACTACCCGTTCAACCAGCCGCGCCGCTGGATCAACTCGGGCGGTCTCGGCACCATGGGTGTGGGCCTGCCGTACGCGATGGGCGTGCAGATGGCGAACCCGGGTTCCACCGTCGCCTGCATCACGGGCGAGGGCTCGATCCAGATGAACATCCAGGAGCTGGCGACCTGCAAGCAGTATCACCTGACGCCGAAGATCATCCTCCTGAACAACCGCTTCCTGGGCATGGTGCGCCAGTGGCAGGAACTCGACTACAACTCGCGCTATGCCGAGTCGTACATGGATGCGCTGCCCGATTTCGAGAAGCTCGCCGAGGCCTACGGCCACGTCGGCGTGCGCATCGAGAAGCCGGGCGACGTCGAGGGAGCCCTGCGCGACGCCTTCGCCATGAAGGACCGCCTGGTGTTCATGAACTTCATCACCGACCGCAGCGAGAACGTCTGGCCGATGGTCAAGACGGGCAAGGGCCTGTCGGAGATGCTGCTGAGCTCGGAGGACCTGTAATGCGCCACATTATTTCCGTCCTGCTCGAGAACGAAGCGGGCGCCCTGTCGCGCGTGGTCGGTCTGTTCTCCGCACGCGGCTACAACATCGAGACGCTGACCGTGGCGCCGACCGAAGACCCGACGCTGTCGCGCATGACCATCGTGACCACCGGCTCCGACGACATCATCGAGCAGATCACCAAGCACCTGAACCGCCTGATCGAGGTGGTGAAGGTGGTCGACCTGACCGAAGGCCAGCACATCGAGCGCGAGCTCATGCTGATCAAGGTGAGGGCGGTCGGCAAGGAGCGCGAAGAGATGAAGCGCACCGCCGACATCTTCCGTGGCCGCATCATCGACGTGACCGAGAAGACCTACACGATCGAGCTGACCGGCGCCAAGAGCAAGCTCGACGCCTTCATCGATGCCATCGACCGCGCTTCCATTCTGGAGACCGTGCGTACGGGCGGCAGCGGCATCGGGCGCGGCGAACGGATTTTGAAAGTTTAAACGTCAAGGCGTGGGCGGAGTGCCCACCCTGCGGTAGGGTGGGTACTCCGTGCCCACGCACTACATACCACACACCAAAACACAGGACACAAAAATGAAAGTTTTCTACGACAAAGACTGCGACCTCTCCCTCATCAAAGGCAAGAACGTCGCCATCATCGGCTACGGCTCGCAGGGCCACGCCCACGCCCAGAACCTGTCGGAATCCGGTGTCAACGTCACCGTCGGCCTGCGCCGCGGCGGCGCTTCCTGGACCAAGGTCGAACAGGCCGGCCTGAAGGTCGCGGAAGTCAACGAGGCAGTCAAGGCTGCCGACGTCATCATGATCCTGCTGCCGGACGAGAACATCGCCCAGGTCTACAAGGAAAACGTCGAGCCGAACGCCAAGCAGGGCGCCGTGCTGGCCTTCGCCCACGGCTTCAACGTCCACTACGGCCAGGTCGTGCCGCGCGCCGACCTCGACGTGATCATGGTCGCACCGAAGGCCCCGGGCCATACCGTGCGCGGCACCTACACCCAGGGTGGCGGCGTGCCGCACCTGGTTGCCGTCTACCAGGACAAGTCCGGCGCCGCGCGCGACATCGCGCTGTCGTATGCGATGGCCAACGGCGGCGGCCGCGCCGGCATCATCGAAACCAACTTCCGTGAAGAGACCGAGACCGACCTGTTCGGCGAGCAGGCCGTGCTGTGCGGCGGCGCCGTCGAGCTGATCAAGGCCGGTTTCGAGACCCTGACCGAAGCGGGCTACGCACCGGAGATGGCCTATTTCGAGTGCCTGCACGAGCTGAAGCTGATCGTCGACCTGATCTACGAAGGCGGCATCGCCAACATGAACTACTCGATCTCGAACAACGCGGAATACGGCGAGTACGTGACCGGCCCGCGCATCGTGACCGAAGACACCAAGAACGCGATGCGCCAGTGCCTGAAGGACATCCAGACCGGCGAGTACGCCAAGTCCTTCATCCTCGAGAACAAGGCCGGCGCCCCGACCCTGATCTCGCGCCGCCGCCTGAACGCCGAGCACCAGATCGAGCAGGTGGGCAGCAAGCTGCGCGCGATGATGCCGTGGATTGCGAAGAACAAGCTGGTGGATCAGTCGAAGAACTAAGTCAGCCAGGAAGGTCATCCCCGCTTTCGCGGGGATGACGCTACTGTCCGCATGAACGACGGTAATGAATTGCAACCGTTTGCAATATTCCATTACATAAATACGCGCCCACCCCAAAACACGCTATCGTTCCGCCTGTAACCAATCAGGAGAACAACAATGCGTCCGTCCCCCCTCATTCTCGCCATCAGCATCGCACTGGCTACCGTCCCGGCCCTGAACGCCCAGGCCCAGAACGCACCCGCCGCAGTCGCGACCACCAGCGGCACCCTGGTCATCGTCCCCGCCTACGGCGAAGTCCGTCATGCCAATGACGAAGCCACCGTCACCTTCTCGGTCGAAGAGCAGGACAAGGACCGCGCCGCCGCCACCGCCCGCGTGAACCAGAAGATGAAGCAGGGCACCGAGATCGTGCGCCGCGAGGATCCGCGTGCGGAGCTCAAGACCGTCAACTACTACAGCTATCCGGTGTATCCGGAAGTGTCGGACACGCCGCGTCCGATGGCCAACCAGCAGGCCGCGCGCCGGGTGCCGATCGGCTGGCGCGTCGGCCAGTACCTGGAAGTGAAGACCCGTAGCCTCGACAACCTGCCGAAGACCGCCGCCGCGGCCCAGAAGGTGCTGGGCATCACCAACATCGACTACCACCTGAGCCCGGAGCTGACTCGCAAGCTGGACGACGAGCGCATCGCCGCCACCTACCGCAACCTGAACGAGCGCGTCGCCTCGATCGCGCGCGCGATGGGACGCAACGTCAACGATGCCGTCATCGATACCGTCGACTTCGAAGGCAGCGGCAATTACGTGGGCGGGCAGGGCGATGTGGCCGCCGCGCCGATGACCATGATGCGCGCCAAGCACGCGGAAGCCGCAGAGATGCCCGAGCCCAGCTTCGAGCCGGGCGAGACCCGTCTGCAGATGCGCCTGGTGGGCAAAGTGAAGTTCAGGTAAGAACCGATCCCGGCAGGCAGGAGCGACTCCTGCCTGCTGGGACAGGTTCCAAGCGTATCGGTTCGCTAACACCCGTGCGCGGCCATATAATGGCGTGGTCCGCGCCCGCGCGCGCTGTTACCGAATAACAATACTTATGCCAACATTTCCACGCCGCAGAAAGAGCGGCGCACCCAAGACCTCGCGCTTCGGCCGTTTCAGCCGCTTCAGCCGCGCTCCGCGCAAGACGGACGCGGCGGCCCGCCCGCGGCGCGGCATCTACCTGCTGCCGAATGCCTTCACGACCGCCGCCCTGTTCGGCGGTTTCTACGCGATCGTGATGGCGATGAACCAGCGCTTCGACCAGGCTTGCTGGGCCGTGTTCATCGCCATGGTCCTCGACGGCCTGGATGGCCGCGTGGCCCGCCTGACGAACACCCAGTCGGAATTCGGCGCCCAGTACGATTCGCTGTCCGACATGGTGTCCTTCGGCGCCGCGCCGGCCCTGGTGATCTACGAATGGTCGCTGCGCGGCCTGGGCAAGCTGGGCTGGATCGCCGCCTTCGTCTACTGCGCCGGCGCCGCGTTGCGCCTGGCCCGCTTCAACACCAACATCGAAGTCGTCGACAAGCGCTTCTTCCAGGGCTTGCCCAGCCCGGCCGCGGCGGCGCTGGTGGTCGGCTTCGTGATGATGATGACCGATCCCGAGATCAACATCAGCCCGCGCCAGGCCGACTGGATCTCCTGGTGCATCGCGCTGTTCGCCGGCCTCACCATGGTCACCAACGTGCCGTTCTACAGCTTCAAGGACGTCAACTTCCGCAAGTCGGTGCCCTTCATCGTCGTGTTCCTCGTCGCGCTGGGACTGGCCCTGCTGGCGATCGACCCGCCGAAGGTGCTGTGGCCGCTGTTCGTGCTGTACGGCCTGTCCGGCTATGCCGTGTACCTGTGGCGCCTGGCCAAGGGCAAGCCGGTCAGCATCGTGCAGACCGAGGAAGAGCCGCTGGATCCGAGCGAGCGACGCTGATCCGCGCGCCCGATGGTATGCTGAAGCCATGACTACCGATTCCGACATTGAGCTGTCCGGCCCTTTCCAGGCCAAGGACGGCAACGGCCGTACCCTCGACGTGAAAGCGATCCGCATCTTCGACGAGGGCTACGGGATCATCGACGTGTACGTGGAGTTCAAGGCCCAGCTCGAGCCCGGCGCCCACAAGGATCCGGTGCTGCTGCGCCAGATCGTCGAACGCCTGCGCGCGGTCGGCTACAAGGGGCCGGACTTCGGGCTCAGCGATCCCGGCCTGCAGGAAAGCCGCCTGATCGTGCTCGAGGCGCCCGAGGAGTTCGCCGCCTTCGCCAAGAGCCGCGGCTGGAAGAACCTGGCCGAGGATTTCGACGACGAGTAATTTCGGCCCGCCGGCCTAATCCCGCAGCGTGCGCCACTCCTGCTGCGTCGCCGGCTGCTCGTGCTGCGGGCAGCTGGTAATCCTCTGCTTGCCGTGCTTTTCGATCATGTCGATGCTGGTGGCGGGCGAGCGGTCCGTAATGCAGTAGGTGCCGTTGCCGGTGATGACGCGCGAGCGGCGCGCGCCGTCGCCGGTGTCGTTCACCAGCGATTCCACCTTCGGCGCTTCCCAGATCCTGCCGGGCGCCAGCGCGGCGGCTTCCTCCATCTTCCTGCGCATGCGGATCTGCGGGCTGTCCAGCGGGGCGCCGATATACGGCCTGTTTTCCTTGCGCAGCGCCTTGTCGATGCCGCCGATGTCGCGCCTGGCGCGTTCCATGATCTGTTCGGCGCTCGGCTTCGTTGCGGCGGGCCGGGATGGCGCCTCGGCGCTCGTGCTGGATGGCGGAGCCATGCTGTCTGCCGGCGCCGCGAGCGGCGGTGATGCCGGCAAGGGCGGCAGGGTGATGGCGGGGGTGGGGAGATGCGGATGCCGTGCGGGAGCTTCCTTGCGCGGTGGGGCGTCCTCGTCCTTCGACGCAGGCGCCGTCGCGGGCTGCGGTCTCGGCAGCGGAATCCACACGGTGCGGCCGCGCGTCTCGTCATCCGGGCGGGCCGGCGCAGGCAGCGTGCGCAAGGCCTGCCAGCCGATCAGCAGCGCCAGGTGCACGAAGGCTGTCAGCAGCAACCCCAGGCGGCGGTCGGTGGAGGCTGTGTTGTAGGCAAGGTTCATGCAGAAAAAGTATAGCGGCCGCCGGGCGCCGCTTTCTCACACATCCTCACCGTCCGCTTAACCCGGCCTTAAGACTCAGCGGTGCCGGAAGCGGTCGTCGTACATCGGATCCGGCCCGTTCAGCATCTGCCGCACGACACCCTGCTGGTCGAAGTGGACGTTCATCATCGAATTCCACACGCCCGCTTCCTTGTAGCGGTAGGACCAGACTTCGTAGTTGTGGAAGGCCACGCGCGAGATCTCGGCCGGGCGGCCGAAGTTGCGCAGGATGTCGTCCTTGGTCCACTGGTCGACCTTCACCTTGGCGAAATTTTCGCTGGTCAGCACCTGCTCGTAGGAGAGCAGGTGGCCGTCCGGCCCGATGCGCGCCATGTGCTGGAACTGGCCCATCGGCTGGCCGCGGTACTCCAGCACCTGGCCGCCGTCCGGCTCCGGGTAGCTGGCGGCCGGCTGGCCCAGCGCGGCCGTGACCTCGGCCAGCGGCGCGCCGACCGGCGGCGGCTGGCGGAACAGCGGGGCGCAGGCGGACAGGGAGAATGCGAGCGCCGCCGCCAGCGTCATCGTCCCGATCGAATGCTTCATTGCTAGCCTCCTTGTGCAAAGTGCAGCCGGCGCTCACAGACCCTTGTAACGGTCGTCGAGCAGCGGGTCCGGGCTATTGAACACGCGCAGCACCGTGCCGCGCGCATTGAAGTCCACATTCATCACCGAGTTCCACACGCCTTTTTCCTTGTAGCGATAGGACCAGATCTCGCCTTCCTCCAGGCGCGAGCGTACGACCTCGGCCGGGCGGCCGAAGTTGCGCAGGACGTCATCGCGGTTCCAGCGGCCGACCTCGATCCTGGCGAAGTTCTCGCTGGTCAGCACCTGCTCGTAGGAGATCAGCCTGCCGTCGGCGCCGATGCGCGCCATGTGCTGGAACTGGCCCATCGGTTGGCCGCGGTATTCGAGCACCTGGCCGCCGGCCGGGTCGGGGTAGATTGCATCCGGCTTGCCGAGCCTGGCCGTGACTTCGGCCAGCGGCGCGCCGACGGCGGGCGTCCGGCGGATCATCGGGGCGCAGGCGGAGAGCGACAGGATCAGTGCGAGGGTGGCGGCGGTGTTGAGCGTTTTCGTCATCGGTTTATGCATTCAAAGTCCATGGGGCATGCCAAAACGGCAATACCGGTCCCCCACATTGTATAGCGAAGCCGAAGAATTTCTGGCTTCACCCGGCGTTTTCAAATATACTTCCCGGTCTTGGCCTCAAGGCCAGGTTTCTTAACAACTCACGGTGCGCTGGGTTCCGACTCTTGCACCGCATGTGAAAGGTAACATCATGACCGTAGAAAACATCAACAAAGCCGCCATCATCGCGGACAACGCACGTGGCGACAAAGACACCGGTTCGCCGGAAGTCCAGGTTGCACTGCTGACCGCCCGCATCAATGAACTGAACGGCCACTTCAAAGAGCACCAGAAGGACCACCACTCGCGCCGCGGCCTGATCATGATGGTCAACCGTCGTAAGAGCCTGCTGGCTTACCTGAAGCGCAAAGACCTGAACCGCTACCGCGACCTGATCGCCAAGCTCGGTCTGCGTAAGTAATCTACGCATTGAGCCAATCGGCTTGATCACGAAATGCCTGCGTCAGTTCGGCTGCCGCAGGCATTTTGTTTTTCTGAGTTTTGGCGTTTTTCGGGGTCAGAGCCCGGTTCACTCGGGTGGGCCCTGACCCCGAAAAGCGCCAACTGACTTGCAGTAAAGGCTATCGAAGCCAGATGGCCCGTGGTGAGGTGAACGACAGCGCCTGAAAATCTGTCGGCAAATAGAAAGGGATTACCCATGTTTAACAAAGTTACGAAAACCTTCCAGTACGGCGACCATACCGTGACCCTGGAGACCGGCGAGATCGCTCGCCAGGCTTCCGGCGCCGTCCTCGTGTCGGTCGAGGACACCGTCGTCCTGGCAACCGTGGTGGCGAAGAAAGACGCCAAGCCGGGTCAGGACTTCTTCCCCCTGACGGTCGACTACATCGAGAAGAGCTACGCCGCCGGCAAGATCCCGGGCGGCTTCTTCAAGCGCGAAGGCCGTCCGTCGGAGAAGGAGACCCTGACGTCGCGCCTGATCGACCGTCCGATCCGCCCGCTGTTCCCGGAAGGCTACCTGAACGAAGTCCAGGTCATCATCCACGTGCTGTCCGTGAATCCTGAGATCGATCCGGACATTCCGTCGATGATCGGCGCCTCGGCCGCCCTGTGCGTGGCCGGCATCCCGTTCAGCGGCCCGATCGGCGCCGCCCGCGTCGGCTACGCCAACGGCCAGTACATCCTGAACCCGACCACCACCCAGCTGAAGACCTCGCAGATGGACCTGGTCGTCGCCGGCACCGAACACGCCGTGCTGATGGTCGAATCCGAAGCCCAGCAGCTGTCGGAAGAAATCATGCTGGGCGCGGTCGTCTACGGCCACGAGCAGATGAAGGCAGTCATCGACGCCATCCACGCCCTGGTCGAAGAAGGCGGCAAGCCGGAAGTCGAGTGGAGCCCGGCACCGAAGAACGAGACCCTGATCGCACAAGTCGCGCAACTGGCAGAAGCCAAGGTCCGCGACGCCTACCAGACCCGCGAAAAATCGGCGCGCCAGCAGAAGCTGAAGTCGCTGTCGGGCGAAGTGATGGCCGGCCTGTCCGAGCAAGGTATCGAAGCGGATGCGGCCGAAGTCGGCAACATCCTGTTCGACATGGAAGCCAAGGTCGTGCGTTCGCAGATCCTGGACGGCGAGCCGCGCATCGACGGCCGCGACACCCGCACCGTGCGTCCGATCTCGATCCGCACCAGCGTCCTGCCGCGTACCCACGGTTCGGCCCTGTTCACCCGCGGCGAAACCCAGGCCCTGGTGATCGCCACCCTGGGCACCGGCCGCGACAGCCAGAAGATCGACGCGCTGATGGGCGAGTACACCGACGACTTCATGATGCACTACAACATGCCTCCGTTCGCCACCGGCGAAACCGGCCGTGTCGGCACCCCGAAGCGCCGCGAAATCGGCCACGGCCGCCTGGCCAAGCGCGCGCTGGTCGCCGCACTGCCGGCGCCTGAAGAGTTCAGCTACTCGGTGCGCCTGGTCTCGGAAATCACCGAGTCGAACGGTTCGTCGTCGATGGCTTCGGTCTGCGGCGGCTGCCTGGCGCTGATGGACGCCGGCGTGCCGATGAAGGCCCACGTGGCCGGCATCGCCATGGGCCTGATCAAGGAAGGCGGCAAGTTCGCCGTCCTGACCGACATTCTGGGCGATGAAGACCACCTGGGCGACATGGACTTCAAGGTGGCCGGTACCGCCAACGGCATCACCGCGCTGCAGATGGACATCAAGATCCAGGGCATCACCAAGGAAATCATGCAGGTGGCGCTGGCACAAGCCAAGGACGGCCGTCAGCACATCCTGGCCGAGATGCAGAAGGCCATGCCGACCGTGAAGACCGAGTTGTCGGACTTCGCACCGCGCCTGATCACCATCCGCATCAACCCGGAAAAGATCCGTGACGTGATCGGCAAGGGCGGCGCAGTCATCCGTGCGTTGACCGAAGAAACCGGCACCCAGATCGACATCACCGACGAAGGCATCGTGACCATCGCCTCGGTCGACGCCGCCGCCGGCCAGGAAGCCAAGCGCCGCATCGAAGAGCTGACCGCATCGGTCGAAGTGGGCAAGACCTACGACGGCACCGTGCTGAAGCTGCTGGACTTCGGCGCCATCGTCCAGGTCATGCCGGGCAAGGACGGCCTGCTGCACATCTCGCAGATCGCCAACGAGCGCGTCAACGCCGTTGCCGACTACCTGAAGGAAGGCCAGCAAGTGCGCGTGAAGGTCCTCGAGACCGACGAGCGCGGCCGTCTGAAGCTGTCGATGAAGGCTGCCGCCGCGGATGACGCGGCGGCGGGTGCGGCGCAGTAAGCTGCGTGCTCCCTCGGCCGCTTCCGCGGCCTGCCAAATGAAAACCGCCAGTGCGTGAGCCTGGCGGTTTTTTCTTTCTGCGCTGTTTGATGCGTTTCAACTCCGCACAGGAAATCCGGCGTAAGAATGCCTCGCATTGCCCGACGATTGCGCATTATGCGCCAGGGGGCACTGCGAGGAGCGCCACATGGCTGACAGCACCGTTTACGATCAATTCGAGCAGCTTACTCCGGACGAAAAGTCGTATATCCTTAGTCATCCGCATCATGCCGTCGCCATCAGGGAATCGAGATATCTGGCGTTTATCGAAACCAAGCGGTGGTTTGGGCGTAATGGTCGTAACGATAAGTCGGATGCGTTTCGCCATTGCTTCTGGTCAGCACTATTGGCGCGCGAAATAGGATACGAGAACGCGTTGAAATTCACGACCGCACACGAATCCTCTCTTGCTAACGATCCCGCCGAAAAAGCCATGGATTTGCACAACAACCGCGTTGGCCTTGGCATAGGGAAAGGTAATCGCACGGACCAGCAGCTTGCGGCCATGTGCCTGTCTGCCTTGAGGGCGGGCAGGCTGAGGGTGTTAAGCGGAGGCTGAACCATGCGCTTGTTCCTGATCGCCAGCCTGTTGTCGCTCGCCGTGGCCGGCTGCTCCGGTCATTCGGTCGAGAAGCAGGCAAAGCAGCTAGGAAACCGCGAATTTACCGCACAGGCGTGGCAAGGCGCCACCCAGGAAGAGCGCGGTGAAATGCTGGCTTCGCTGCTCGACAAACATCGGCTCGTAGGACACCCGGCCAAGGAAGCAGTGGCTCTATTGGGGAAGCCGACAGGTTATTACGAATACGACGAAAATCCCGCCTATTTCGTCGGTCCCGGAACGGTCAAGAGTGAGTTCGGAGACGGCTACCTGCTGGTCTTCCTGACCGACAAGGCAAGTGGGCGCATCACCGATATCCGCCTGATTCCACGGACTTAGCGTCCAGTCGATAGGCCACTCCGGCGGCCGGCCACATGAAAACCGCCAGTGCGTGAGTGAACTGACCCCGCCATTGCGGCGGAATGATCAGGTCTCCGCCTTCGTCTCCGCGAAGTAGGGAGGCTAAACCCGGGTCGCCTTGCACCCCGATTTGCATGGGTTTGGTCTTCCATTCCGCGTTCTCGGCTCCCGTCTCGACCCAGGTCATGGCCTTGATAACCTTCCAGTCGAGAGGGTGGAATCCAGGGCGGCAGCCTAGATGGCGATTGTATTCATCGACTGCCGTTTTGATTGGAGTCCTTGACGGCGCGCTGCAGACCGCTTTTCCACTTTCCGAGCGCTGTCATCGATGCTTGCTCTGCCATGTGCTTCTCCTTTTGAAGGCGACAACGCACGATGATGGCGTGACAACGCGTGGTTTGAGTTGTTGCCGGGCAAGCGAAGGCAATTCGTGGGTTTTTCTTCGGCGCTTAGGATTTTATTGGCGCTCAGGCCAGTTCCGGATGATGCTCCCTGAGCCAGCCCCTGACGTGCGCGAGCAGCGCCTTCGCCTGCGCCTGGGCGTCCTCGACCGCGCCGGCGCTGACGGGAACGCCTTCATAGTCATCGCAGTTGCGCAGCTGCCGCAAATCGTCGAGTTCGACCATGGTGCCCTTGTCGAGGCCGACGGCGACCGGCAGGGACTGGATCGCGGTCTGGTGATGCCCGGGCTTGCCGGTCGAGGTACGATAGCCGTTCGCCAGCAGCCCAACGATCGCGCATTGCATGACGCACTTGTAGGCGGCGTCGAAGCGGTTTTCGTTGCTGATCGCGGTGACGGCGGCATCGTCCAGGTTGCGCTCGGCTGCCGCCAGCAGGCGCTGGATGTCGCCGCGGTCGGGGCGGGCTTGGTCGAGGCTGCCGATTTCCAGCAGATTTTGTAAACTCATCTTTATTGTCCGATTGAAATAATCTGGTCCGGCAGAACCGGCTCGTAATGCTTGAGCATTCGCGACTGTAGCACCCCCGGCAGGCGCTCCCGATTCGGTACGCAATCGTGTCGTGTCGCAAAGGCAAGGAATGGTATAGTTAGTCATTTATTTAACAGAATGCCCTTGCTGTGACATAAAGGGGCTCAATCTTCCAAAGCCAAAGGAACCAATGATGACCACTCAGGACTACGCGAACCGCATCAGCCAGCTCATCCAGGAACACGAGGCCGATATCGGTGCGGAGTGGATGGCGCAGCTGGAAGCGCTGACGGTCCGCTCCAACGTGGTCTCGAAGGAGCAGCTGCGCAGGCACTGCCAGCAATTCCTCACCGCCTTCAGCAACGGCACCCGCGGCGGCGAGCTGAACAATATCGAGCACCGTTCCTGGGACGAGGTGCGCGACCTGCTGGCCGAGATCTCCTCGACCCGCGCCAGGAACGGCTCGACCCCGAGCGAGACCGCAACCTTCGTGTTCTCGCTCAAGCAGCCGCTGTTCGCGCGCCTGAACGCGGGCTTCGCCAACGACCCGGCGGCCCTGGCCAACGCTTCCTGGACCATCAGCTCGCTGCTCGACAAATTCGGCCTGTACACCATCGAGGTGTTCCAGCGTGCCCGCGACCAGATCATCGTGCGCCAGCAGCAGGAACTGCTGGAGCTGTCGACCCCGGTGGTCAAGCTGTGGAACGGCATCCTGGCGCTGCCGCTGATCGGCACCCTGGATTCGGCGCGCACCCAGGTGGTCATGGAAAACATCCTGCAGAAGATCGTCGACACCGGCGCCGCCATCGCGATCATCGACATCACCGGCGTGCCGACCGTCGACACCCTGGTCGCCCAGCACCTGATGAAGACCATCGCCGCGGCCCGCCTGATGGGCGCCGACTGCATCATCAGCGGCATCCGCCCGCAGATTGCCCAGACCATCGTCCACCTCGGCGTCAACCTGGAAGACGTGACCACCAAGGCCAGCCTGGCGGACGCCTTCGTGGTGGCGCTCGAGCGCACCGGCACCTCGATCGTGAAGAAGGGCTGAGATCCCCATGGAACGCATCCCGATTCTCCGCATGGGCGACCTGCTGCTGGTGACGATCCAGGTCGACATGCATGACCGCCTGGCGATGACGCTGCAGGACGACCTGACCGAGCGCATCGTGCGCGATAATGCGAAGGGCGTGCTGATCGACATCTCGGCGCTGGACCTGGTCGACTCCTTCATCGGACGCATGATCAGCAATACCGCCGCGATGGCGCGCGTGCTGGACGCCCAGACCGTGGTGGTCGGCATGCAGCCGGCGGTGGCGATCACGCTGGTGGAGCTGGGCCTGACCCTGCACGGCGTGAAGACGGCACTCAACGTGGAAAAGGGCATGACCCTGTTAGGAAAGACGCACTTTTGATGAGCGCAGCTCTCAATCACGCAGTGACTTTCGAGACCGCGCTCCTGGAGCGCGACAGCCGGCTGCGTACCGCGCGCACCACGCTTCCGCTGCGTTCCGACGAGGACGTGGTGGGCTTGCGCAAGCAGGTGCGCGAGCGCGCGGTGGCGATCGCGCTGTCGCTGGTCGACCAGACCAAGCTGGTGACGGCCGCCAGCGAACTGGCGCGCAACACGATCAAGTACGGCGGTGGCGGCGAAGTCCACCTCGACGCGCTGGAAGACGGTTTCAAGCTTGGGATCGGCCTGATCTTCGTGGATAATGGGCCGGGCATTCCCGACCTCGACCAGGCGCTGCGCGACGGTTTCACGACCGGCGGCGGCCTGGGCCTCGGACTGGGCGGTTCGAAACGCCTGGTCGACGAGTTCGCAATCGATTCCCGCGCAGGAGAGGGCACCGCAGTGTCTGTGGTCAAATGGAAACGCTGATCAGTTCGCTGTTACCGCAGCTCGTCTTCCCGATCAATCACGCCAGTGACATCGCGGCCGCCCGCCGCGCGGGCCAGAAGCTTGCCGGCGAGCTGGCCTTCGACGAGGTTCAGGCGGGCCGGCTGGCGATCGTGGTCACCGAGGCCTGCACCAATATCCTCAAGCACGCGGGCGAGGGGACCCTCTACCTCATGCGCGCGCAGTCCGGCGCTTCGATGCCGGGCATCGACGTGCTGGCGGTCGACAACGGTCCCGGCATCCATGACTTTTCCAGCAGCCTGCGCGACGGCGTGTCCACCGCCGGCACGGCCGGCACCGGCCTGGGCGCGCTGCAGCGCCAGTCGGACGAGTTCGACGTCTGGTCGATGCCCGGCCGCGGCGCCGCCTTCTTCATGCGCCTGTGGCGCGGCAGTCCGCCGCCGCGTCCCTGCGGGGTCGAGGTCGGCGCGTTGTGCGTGCCGATGGGTGGCGAGGAAGCCTGCGGCGACGGCTGGGCCGTGAGCTGCGACCTCGACGGCGCCACCCTGCTCGGGGTCGACGGCCTGGGCCACGGTCCGGAAGCGGCCAAGGCCGCGCACGCGGCCGTGCATGCCCTCGAGCGCAAGCCGGCCTCGGCGCCGTCCGAGGTGCTGCACACGGCCCACGAGGCGCTGCGCATCACGCGCGGCGCGGCGCTGTCGGTGGCGCGCATCGACTACAGCGGCAACGACATACGCTTCGCCGGCATCGGCAACGTCAGCTGCGTGGTCCACGACGGAGCGGCGCGGCGCGCACTGGTGTCGCACAACGGCATCGTCGGCGCCAATATGCGCAAGGTGCAGGAGTTCACCGCCGACTGCCCGCCGGGCGCGATCGTGATCCTGCATTCGGACGGCGTGCAGACCCAGTGGGACCTGAGCGATTATCCCGGCCTGTATGCGCGCACGCCGGTGCTGGTGGCCGGCATCCTGATGCGCGACTTCATCCGCCGCCGCGACGACGCCATGGTGCTGGTCGGCCGGCGCCGGGGAGAACACACATGAACAACCAGCGCATCCTCGGCGTCAGCCTGTCCGCCGACCAGGACGTGGTGCTGGTGCGCCAGCGCGCGCGCCAGCTGTCGGCGCTGCTCGGCTTCTCGCAGCAGGACCAGGTGCGCATCGCCACCGCCGTGTCGGAAGTGGCGCGCGGCGCCTGCCAGCTCGCCTTCGGCGGGCGCGCCACCTTCCAGATGCGCGAATGCGGCGGCCGCCAGTGCCTGCAGATGATGATTTCGGCAGGCGGCGACACGCCTGCCGGCGCCTCCCTGCCGGACGACGCGGTGGTGACGGCGCACCGCCTGATGGACGAGTGCACGATCGCGAAGGACGCGCGCGGCATCCCGACGGTCACGATGTGCAAGGCCTTGCCGTCCCAGGTCCGGGTCGACGCGGCCCGGCTGGCCGAGTTGGGCGCCCAGCTCGCCAAGGACAGCCCGGTCGCCAACAGCTACCTCGAGGTGCACCAGCAGAACCAGGAACTGGTGGCTACCCTGGCCGAGCTGCGCGAGCGCCAGGAAGACCTGCTGGAGCTGACCCGCGAGCTGGAGGACACCAACCGCGGCATCGTCGCGCTGTACGCCGAGATCGAGGACAAGGCCGAGCGCCTGCGCCGCGCCGACGAGATGAAGTCGCGCTTCCTGTCGAACACCAGCCACGAGCTGCGCACGCCGCTGTCCTCGATCCGGGCCCTGGCCCAGCTGTTGCTGGCCCGCCTGGATGGCGACCTGACGCTGGAACAGGAGCGCCAGGTGAAGTTCATCGAGAAGGCCGCCAACGACCTGTCCGAGCTGGTCAACGACCTGCTCGACCTGGCCAAGATCGAGGCCGGCAAGGTCGAGGTGCAGCTGGCGCCGGTGGTGGCCGACAACCTGTTCCGCGCGCTCAAGGGCATGCTGCGGCCGCTGGTCGACGAGGCCCGGGTCGAGCTGGTGTTCGAGGCGCCGGACTTCGACGAGCCCTTCGAATCGGACGAGGGCAAGATTGCCCAGGTGCTGCGCAACTTCATTTCGAACGCCCTCAAGTTCACGGAACAGGGCCAGGTCCGCGTCCGCGCGGTCCGCGACCTGGAATGCGATACCATCACCTTCGCGGTGGCCGACACCGGGATCGGCATCAGCCCGGACAACCTGCAGCTGATCTTCGAGGAATTCAGCCAGATCGAACACCCGCTGCAGCGCCGCAGCAAGGGAACGGGCCTCGGCCTGCCGCTGTGCCGCAAGCTGGCCGATCTGCTCGGCGGCCGGGTCGAAGTGGAGAGCGAGGTCGGTATCGGCTCGACCTTCAGCCTGGTACTGCCGCGGCGCTTCCCGCAAATCGATGGATAGACGATGACGAACTCCACCCTGATCCTGAATGTCGACGACAACGACGGCGCCCGCTACGCCAAGACGCGGATCCTGCAGAGCGCCGGATTCGAGGTCGTCGAAGCCACCAACGGCACCGACGCGCTGGCGGCCGTCAAGCGCGGCGGGATCGCGCTGGTCCTGCTGGACGTCAAGCTCCCCGACATCAACGGCATCGAGGTCTGCCGCCGCATCAAGGCCGACCCCGACAGTGCCCTGGTGCTGGTGCTGCAGACCTCGGCCGCGCTGACCGGGCGCGCCGACAAGATCCGCGGCCTCGAGGGCGGCGCCGACAACTACCTGGCGGCGCCGATCGAAGCCGACGAGCTGATCGCCAACGTCAAGGCGCTGCTGCGCATGCGCCGCACCCAGAGCGCGCTGCGCGACAGCGAGGAGCGCTTCCGCCAGCTGACCGACAACATCGAGGACGTGTTCTGGATGTTCTCGGTGCCCGAGGGGGCGCTCGAATACGTGAGCCCGGCCTATGCCGCGATCTGGGGCCGCAGCATCGAGTCGCTGGAACGCGAGCCGGGCAGCTGGAGGGATTCGGTGCATCCCGACGACCGCAGCCATATCGACAGCCTGTGGCGCGGCCTGCAGGGCAATCCGCATTACGAGGCCGAGTTCCGTATCGTGCTGGAGGACGGTTCGCTGCGCTGGGTGCGCGACCGCCTGTTCCCGGTGCGCGACGGCCGCGACGAGGTCTACCGCGTGGCGCGCGTCACCAGCGACATCACGCGGCGCAAGGAGATGGAAGGCCTGCTGCGCGCGGCCGACAGCAACAAGAACGAATTCCTGGCGACCCTGGCGCACGAGCTGCGCAATCCGCTGTCGCCGATCCGCAATGCGGCCGCGCTGCTGGGCTCCACCGGCTCCGCCGCCGCCGAGCTCCAGGCGCGCGCGCGCGAAGTCATCACGCGCCAGGTCGACCACCTGGCCCACCTGGTCGACGACCTGCTGGACGTGGCGCGCATCTCGGAAGGCAAGATCGCGCTGCGCAGGGAAGAAGTCGACATCAAGGGCGTGATCGCGCAGGCGATCGAGACCGCCGGTCCGCTGATCGCGGCGCGCGCGCACCGCCTCGAGGTGGTCCAGCCCGAGCGCCAGGTCTGGGTCTCGGGCGATCCGGTGCGCCTGGCCCAGTCGATGGGCAACCTGCTGCACAACGCCGCCAAGTTCACGCCGAAGGGCGGACTGATCCACGTCGAGGTCCAGCTGGACGGCGATACCGTGCGTATCGCGGTGCAGGACAACGGCATCGGCATCGCCGAGGACAACCTGCCGCGCATCTTCGGCATGTTCGCCCAGGCCGCCGTGCCGCCGGACCGCGCGCCGGAAGGGCTGGGGATCGGCCTGTCGCTGGTCTCGCGCCTGCTCGAGATGCACGGCGGCCGCCTGACCGCCAGCAGCCCCGGGATCGGCATGGGCAGCACCTTCACGGTCGAGCTGCCGGTGCTGCGCACCTCGATGCCGGAACAGGCCGCGCCGGCCGCGGAGGAGGGCGGTCAGGCGGGAACGAAGGGGCGCCGCGTGCTGCTGGTCGACGACAATGTCGACGCCATGGAGATGATGGCCTTCCTGCTGACCGAGATGGGCTACGAAGCCCATACCACGGCCGACGCCAGCGGCATCGTCGAGCTGGCTTCGGCCCTCCGCCCAGAGGTGATCGTGCTCGACATCGGCCTGCCGAACGTCGACGGCTACGAGGTGGCGCGCATGCTCAAGCAGCACCCGGAACTGAAGTCGATCCGGCTGGTGGCCCACACCGGCTACGGTTCGCCGGAAGACCGCCGCAAGGCGCAGGAGGCGGGTTTCGATGCACACCTGGTGAAGCCGGCGGAGCTGGACGACCTCGAAAAAGCCCTGCAGGGCTGATCGAACGATGCGTGGGGTCTTGAGGCCGGGGCCTCAAGACGGGCGTGCCCACGCATTGCGTTCGCCAACGCACGGAATCGCACTGGCCGACGTCCTATTCTGGCGGCATCGCCACCACACGGAGGTCATCATGCCCAAGGGAGCCAGCCCGAAACGCGAGCGCGAGTACAAGAAGCTCGAGACCGAGTTCAAGAAGGAACACCGCTACCCCGGCCGCGAGGAGGAAGTCGCCTCGCGCATCGTCAACAAGCAGCGCGCCGAGCACGGCGAGACCAAGCAGTCGTCGAGCGGCGGCAGCAAGCAGTCGGCCAAGAAGTGATCCGCGGATGAAAAAAGCCTCCCGGGCTCGCACCCGGGAGGCTCTTGCTCGTCCTTGCGAGGGATTACTTGTCGGTGACGGTGAAGTCGCCGAAAGCCTTCAACTGCTCACCCACGGACTTGCTGTCGCCGACCACGACGATCGACTGGTGCTCGGGGTTGAAGTACTTCTTCGAGACGTCGCGCACCTGTTCCGGCGTGACCTTCTGGATCAGCGGCACGTACTGGGACAGGAACTCGGGCGGCAGGCCGACCAGCCAGTTCATCGCCAGGGTGGCGGCCACCGCGCGCTGCATCTGGTTGGACAGCACGTAGCCGCCGGCCACGTAGCGCTTGTGCATCTCCATTTCCTGCGGCGAGATCAGCTCGCCGCCGATGCGCTTGTACTCGTTGAAGTACTCGCTCAGGGCCGCGCCGGTGACTTCGTTGCGTACGTCGGCGCCGCCGACGATGCTGCCGCCTTCGCGCATCATGCGCGCGCCGGCCGAGGCGCCGTAGGTGTAGCCCTTTTCCTCGCGCAGGTTGATGTTGACGCGGCTCGAGAAGCCGCCGCCCAGGATGGTGCTGGCCAGGCGCAGCGGCACCTGGTCGCCGGCGGTGGCGGCGATGCCGGAGCCGGCCACGCGGATGGTCGACTGCACGCTGCCCGGACGCTCCAGCAGGATGTGGACCGGCTTGGCGGCGGCCGGCGCCGTTGCGCTTGCCGCCGGGGCGGAGCCTTCGGCCTTCCAGTCGCCGAAGGCATGCTGGGCCAGCTTCATGGCATCAGCCTCCTTGATGCGGCCGGTGATCACCAGCAGCGCCTGGTCCGGACGGAAGCGCTTGGCGTGCTCGGCGCGCAGCAACGCTTCGTCGACCGAATTGATGCCTTCGACGGTCGGCGTGGTGTGGCCGTAGGGGTGCTCGCCGAATACTGCGCGGTTGACGGCGCGCTCGGCGCGGAAGCGCGGCTGGGTTTCCTGCACGCGCAGGGACTGCAGCGCGTTGGCCTTGGCCAGTGCCACTTCCTTGGCCGGGAAGATTGGTGTGCGCGCGACTTCGGCCAGCAGCTGCATCATGGCGCCGGCCTGCGACGCCAGGGCGTTGGCGCTGACGGTGATGCCGTCGGCGCTGGCGCCGCCGCCCACCGAGCCGCCCAGGCCCTGGGCCAGTTCGGCGATGGCGCGCGAATCGTGTTTGGCGGTGCCTTCGTTCAGCAGGCCCGCCAACATGCTGGCGAAGCCCGGGTGGGCGGCGTCGTCGGCGATGAAGCCGGCGCCGCGCACGGCCAGTACCATGTCGACGCGCGGCACGCCGTTGCGCGGCACCACCCAGACCTGCAGGCCGTTGGCCAGGGTCTTCTTGGCGATGTGCGGGGAGGGCAGCGGTTTGTCCTTGCCGTAGGCGGGCATGCCGGCCGGCTTGGCCGGGGCGGCGGCTTCGGCGGCGAAGGCCGGGCTTGCAAACGCCATCGAGATGGCGGAAATGAGCATCAGTTTTTTCATCGTGCTCTCCTTATTTCTTGTCGGTTGGGGCCGGGGCGGTGTCGGCCTTGTTGGCCGGCTGCGGCGCGGCCGCCGGTGCGGGCTTCGCCACCGGCCTGCGGTCGATCACGGTGCGGTTGGCCTTCACCAGGTAGGTGGCGGCGACGCGCTGGACATCCTTCGACGTCACGCCTTCGATCCAGCCCGGCACCTTGTTGACCACGTTGGCGTCGCCCCACAGGGTCTGCAGCTTGGCCAGGGTATCGGCGCGGCTCAGGATGTTTTCGAGACCGTTGTTCCAGTCGGACAGCATGCTGGTCTTGACGCGCTTCAGGGTGGCTTCGTCGACGCCGTCCCTGGCGACCTTGGCGATCTCCTCGTCCATCGCGGCCAGCATGGCGTCGGCGCTGCTGTTCGGCTTGTACAGGCCGGTGACGGTGAACAGGGTCGGGCCGTCGTACTCGAACGGCCCGGTCAGGCCGAAGCCGCCGGAGATGTTCAGCGCGATCTCGCGGCCCTTCACCATGCCCTGGTAGAACAGCGAGGCGTCGCCGCCGGCCAGCAGTTCGGCCAGTACGGCCATCGGGGCCTGGTCGGCGGTGCCGCGGGCCGGTACCTTCCAGGCGGCGGCCACGGCCGGCACCTGGGCCAGGGCGTCGCTCTGCTCGATGCGTTTTTCCTGGGTGTTCAGGCCTTCCGAGAAGTCGGTGGCTTTCGGGGTCGCGCGCCTGGCGATGCCGCCGAAGTATTTCTGGGCCAGCGCGAAGCCCTGGGCCGGCGTGACGTCGCCGGCGATCGCCAGCACCGCGTTGTTCGGGCCGTAGTAGTCGCGGTGGAAACCGCGCACGTCGTCCAGGCTGGCGCCCTCGAGGTCTTCGAAGCTGCCGTAGCCGTCGTGGTTGTTCTCCCACTTGTTGAAGGCCAGCTTGCTGATATCGATCCAGTTGAAGCCGCCGTAGGGCTGGTTCTTCACGTTCACGCGGATCTCTTCCTTCACCACGTCCTGCTGGTTCTTCAGCGTGGCCGGGTTGAAGTCGAGGGTCTTCATGCGGTCCGCTTCCAGCCACAGGATGGGCTCGAGCGAGGACACCGGCGCGGTCTCGATGTAGTTGGTGAAGTCCGGACGGGTCGAACCGTTGTTGCGGCCGCCGCCACCGGTGATGGTGCGGTCGAACACGCCCTTCGGCGAATTCGGCGTGCCCTGGAACATCAGGTGTTCGAACAGGTGGGCGAAGCCGGTGCGGTTGCGCGGCTCCAGGCGCATGCCGACGTGGTAGACGACCGACACGCCGACGGTCGGCGAGCTGTGGTCTTCGGAGACGACGACCGTCAGGCCGTTGTCGAGCTTCTTGACGTTGACCGGCAGGGTCCACTGGTCGCTGTTCGCGGCGTACGCGGACATCGACAGCGACACCCCGGCCAGCAGGGCGGGTAATAGGCGCATGCGCATTGATAACCTCTGGTTTGGGCTGAACTAGAAACTGCGTCTTTCTGTCCGGATCGTATCCAGGCAGCGGCTCATATTAGCGCAATGTCATGCAAATAAGTAACTTTTTGTTTGGGTGGCAACTAAAAGCGGAGACGATTCGATGACAAATCCGTACAGTTTTTCATGGTGGGGCGGCGCATAATGGTCGGTTCCGCCGCGTCTCCGGCCTGCATGTCATTCCCGCCATCGTGTCGCTCGGGGCCCGCTTTCTGCAGTTCGTCGCAATCCCGTGGGCATGGACGCGCCGGGGCTTTACTCTGACCATGTGTGATGCCATCTTGAAAATTGTCGAACTAGCACAATTTCATCGAGCACGGTACGCTTGCACAACAAGAACATGGATTCGGAGAACTGGATGAACAAGGTTTTTAAGCTCGGCATGGCGGCCGCGGGAATTGTTGCCTGTTTCGGTGTAGCGCAGGCAGCGCCCGAGGTCGCCACCGAGACCCGCCCCATCGATGCGCGCGTGGTGCGCGTGAAGCTCGACGGCGCGGTCGACCTGCGGATCAGGCAGGGCAGCACGGCCACCCTGACCCTGAGCGGCGATCCGCGCTGGCTGGCCAAGACCGTGACGGTGCAGAGCGGCGATACGCTGAACATCGATACCGACGTCCACGGCCGCGTGCGCCTCGGTTCCCTGCACGCCGAGCTGACCCTGCCCGCGCTGCGCGAGGTGAGTTCCGAGAGCCTGGGTTCGACCGACGTCTCCGGTTTCTCCGGCGACGAGCTGGAACTGAGCCTGGATGGCGCCGGATCGATGCGCATCTCGTGTAATTACAGGATGGTGACGGCCAGCCTGGGCGGCATCGGCAGCATGAACCTGACCAGCCTGAGCGGCGAGGGCGTCGACCTGAATCTGCGCGGCGCCGGTTTCGTGACCCTCAATGGACGCGCCAGATGGCTGAAGGCCGACCTCGGCGGCCTGGGCAGCCTGGATGCGAAGGAATTCGTCGCCGACAGCGTCAACGTCGACCTGTCCGGCCTCGGCAATGCCAGCGTTACGGYGCACCAGAACGCCAGCCTGAACCTGTCCGGCATGGGCTCGGTAACGGTGTACGGCAAGCCCCTGAACCGCAAGGTGGCGGTCGACGGCCTGGGCAAGGTCAGTTGGAAGTAGCACAACAATAAAAATACCGTTCCGAACGAGACAATGAGAAAACACATCGTTGCCATCCTGCTGGCCCTGGGGCTGCACAGCAGTGCGATGGCAGGCTTCACGGAAGGCGCCAACGCCTACAACGCCCGCAACTATGCGCTGGCGTTGAAGGAGATCACGCCGCTCGCCAAGGCCGGCGACGCGGATGCCCAGCACTTGCTGGGCCTGATGTATTACATGGGCCGCGGCGTGCAGCGCGACTACAAGCAGGCCTTCGCCTGGCATTACAAGGCGGCCCAGCAGGGCAAGGCCGACGCCCAGTACGTGATCGGTGCGATGTACTACACCGGCAACGCGGTGCCCGTGGACCAGAAGCTGGCCGTCACCTGGTTCCGCAAGGCGGCCGAGCAGGGCCACCCGGATGCCCAGCACGCGCTCGGCCTGATGTACCGCTACCACGTGGCCGGCATGCCCCAGGACTTCGTCATCGCCTACATGCTGTGGAACCTGGCGGCCGCCAGCGGCCACCGCAGCGCCACCGAGCAGCGCGCCCTGATCGCGCGCCAGATGACCCAGGAGCAGGTCGAGGAAGGGCAGGCGCTGTCGCGCAACTGGAAGCCCGGCACCCCCTTGCCGACCCAGTCCAGAACCGGCAACAACACCCCTTGAGTTGCTTTCAGGTGCAAAGACCAGGCTGACGTGGCTTGAAGGCCCGATCCTACAAAGCCATGGGGCTTTCATGGTGGGCGGGTTGGTGCATGGTGACTACCATGGTCTTGTCTCAGCCAGTTTTCGAACGGGCTGGTGCATAACTCACCAATTATCGGAGGTAAGCATGGCATCGAACAATCAAGGCGGCGGCAACAAGGGTAACAACCAGAGCGACACCAGCAACCGCGGCTTCGCATCGATGGATCCGCAAAAACAGCGCGAAATCGCTTCGGAAGGCGGCAAGGCAGCACACGCTTCGGGCAATGCCCACGAGTTCAACTCGGAAGAAGCCCGCCGCGCCGGCTCCATGAGCCACAAGAACGACGGCAGCCAGCAGAGCCAGGGCGGCGGCAGCCAGCAGAGCGGCAGCGGTGGCAGCGGCGGCGGCACTCGCGGCGGCTCGTCGGCGCAGCATGCGAAGGCTGGCTCGCAGAGCCACAAGAACGACAACAAGAAGTAATTAGCAAGCACTAACGCAACACACCACGTCGTCCCCGCGCAGGCGGGGATCCAAGTTTGAAAGCGTTTCGATGGCTTTCGCAGAACTTGGGTCCCCGCCTTCGCGGGGACGACGGCTTTGTGGGCACGGCCCGTCTCATTCTGAGCATTTAGTTGCGCAATGGTAACGTTATCAGCAATTTCCAGGCGGCAGTTCGCTTGGTCACGGCTTGCCGGTGGCGTACAATTGCCACTTGTTCAACAGGCCTATCCGCACAGGAGTCTCCATGCGCGCAATCGAAATCACCCAGCCCGGCTCGCCCGAGGTGCTGCAGCCCTGCGAACGTCCGCTGCCCGTGCTGAAGGCCGGCGAAATCCTGATCCGCGTGATCGCGGCCGGCGTCAACCGTCCCGACGTGTTCCAGCGCCTCGGCCAGTATCCGGTGCCGCCCGGCGCCTCCGACCTGCCCGGCCTCGAAGTGGCCGGCGAGATCGTCGACGGCGAACTCGGCGATAGCGGCTTTAACAAGGGCGACCTGGTGTGCGCCCTGGTGCAGGGCGGCGGCTATGCCGAATACTGCGCGGCCCCGCTCGAGCAATGCCTGCCGGTGCCGAAGGGACTGAGCCCGCTGGAAGCGGCCTCGCTGCCCGAAACCTTCTTTACCGTCTGGAGCAATGTGTTCCAGCGCGCCGCCCTGCAGCCGGGCGAGACCCTGCTGGTGCAGGGCGGCAGCTCGGGCATCGGCGTCACCGCGATCCAGCTCGCAAGCGCCATGGGCCACCGCGTGTTCGCCACCGCCGGCAGCGAAGACAAATGCCGCGCCTGCGAGCAGCTCGGCGCCGAACGCGGTGTCAACTATAAGACCGAGGATTTTTCGGCCGTGGTCAAGGAGCTGACGGGCGGGAAGGGCGTCGACGTGGTGCTCGACATGGTCGGCGGCGACTACATCAAGCGCGAGATCGCCTGCCTGGCCGACGATGGCCGCATCGCCCTGATCGCGCTGCTGGGCGGCGCGCGCGCCGAAGTCGACCTCGGCCAGGTACTGCGCCGCCGCCTGACGATTACCGGCTCCACCCTGCGTCCGCGCCCGGTGGCCTTCAAGGCGCAGGTCGCACGCGAGTTGCGCGAACGTGTCTGGCCGCTCATCGAGGCCGGCAAGATCAGGCCGGTGATCTACCGCAGCTTCCCGCTCGAGCAGGCCGCCCAGGCCCATGCCCTGATGGAGAGTAGCGCCCACGTCGGCAAGATCATGCTGCAGGTGGCGCCCGCCTGAGCCGGCGCAGGCTACCGGGAAACGAATACCCACAACTTTGGAAAACACCATGAATGACAAGCCTTTGGTCAGCCTTCGTTTGACCGTCCATTCAACGACCGCTAAAATAGCGGGTTATTTGACCGTGAGGTTCTGATGCGGCCCAAGCTCATCGTAGGTAACTGGAAGATGAACGGTAGCCGTTTGGTCAATGCGGCCTTGTTGGCGGATATCGCCGCGGGACTCGGCGATGCGAAGGCATCGGCCGCCGTGTGTGTGCCGGCACCCTATCTGCAGCAGTGCGAAGACCTGCTTTCAGGCAGTGCCATTGCCTGGGGTGCGCAGGACGTGTCCGCGTATGAGGGCGGCGCCTATACGGGCGAAGTGTGCGCCAAGATGCTGTCCGACTTCGCCTGCCGCTACGTGATCGTCGGCCACTCGGAGCGCCGCGCCTACCATGGCGAGAGCAGCGAGCTGGTGGCGCGCAAGGCGCAGGCGGCGCTGAAGGAGGGGCTGACCCCGATCGTCTGCGTCGGCGAAACCCTGGAGCAGCGCGAAGCGGGGCAGACCTTCGACGTGGTCGGCGCCCAGCTCGACGCGGTGCTGGAGCTGCTGCCGGCCGAAGCGGTGGCGAAGATCGTGGTTGCCTACGAACCCGTGTGGGCGATCGGTACCGGCAGGACTGCGACGCCGGAGATGGCACAGGAGGTACATGCGCGGCTGCGCGAGCAGCTGCGGGTGCGTAACGCCGAAGCGGCGGATGGCGTGGCCATCCTGTACGGCGGCAGCATGAAGCCGGAGAATGCGCGCGAACTGCTGTCCCAGCCCGACATCGACGGCGGACTGATCGGCGGGGCGGCGTTGAAGGCGCAGGATTTTCTGGCTATTATTCACGCGACCTGAGCATGCCGCCAGAATAGAATTTGCAACGTAGTTAACCTTGGAATGGAATAATAATGAACGTGTTGTTCAATCTGATCGTTGTTCTGCAGGTCGTGTCCGCGCTGGCCATCATCGGCCTCGTGCTCGTCCAGCACGGTAAGGGCGCCGACATGGGCGCCGCCTTCGGTTCCGGCGCGTCCGGCAGCCTGTTCGGCGCCAGCGGCTCGTCCAACTTCCTGTCGAAGTCGACCGCAGTGGCCGCAGCGATCTTCTTCGCCTCGACCCTCGCGCTGGCCTACTTCGGTACCAACCGTCCGGCAGCCAGCATCGGCGGCGGGGTGATGGAGCACGCGACCGTTCCGGCGACTGCGCCTGCAAACAATGCCGGCAATGCCGTGCCGAACACGGCGCCGGCCGCCCAGGCTCCGGCGCCGGCCGCGACCCAGGACGTCCCGGCGGCCGCCGGCGTGCCGTCGGCTCCGGCTGCTCCGGCTCCGGCTCCGTCCAAGTAAGGCAAGCTCCGCTCCGCACGGTCAAATGCGGACCCCTCCGTGCAGGCTTGCGCGGGGTGGTGTAGTATCGGTGGATTCTCTCCGCCAGCAAGCCCTGGCGGCTTCTCGACCCGCCAGGCTGTGAATACAGCGAAAACACAGTAGAGAAAAAACAGTAGTTTTCCTTGATCTAGCGCAATTTGAGCATTGAAAAAAGGTGCTAAGGCAGGGTAGAATACTGGTCTCCAGCCGACGTGGTGAAATTGGTAGACACGCTATCTTGAGGGGGTAGTGGCGCAAGCTGTGCGAGTTCGAGTCTCGCCGTCGGCACCAAGATACAGAAGCCAGCTAGGGCGCACGGGCTCCGCTCCTGCACTAGCTGGCTTTTTTACGAGGATCTCTGAGGATCCTGGAAAACATCCCAGGGTCTTCGGTCGTACGATCCTGGTGGTAGGCAAAAAGCCAGGATTGCGCGATGCGGTGCTGCAGTCAATGCAGTGTTTTATCAACCGATCGTTCAATAAGGCTTTTCTGCTGTGAACCTCGAGAATTACTTCCCCGTCCTTTTGTTCCTTCTTGTCGGCATCGGCGTTGGCGTCGCTCCGCAAGTCCTTGGCCGCATCATTGCGCCGCACCGTCCCGACGCTGCCAAGCTGTCGCCGTACGAATGCGGTTTCGAAGCATTCGAAGATGCGCGCATGAAATTCGACGTCCGGTACTACCTGGTCGCGATCCTGTTTATTTTGTTTGATCTGGAAACGGCATTCTTCTTCCCATGGGGCGTCTCGATTCGCGACCTGGGCTGGCCGGCGTTCGTCACGATGATGGTCTTCATCGCCGAATTCGTTGTCGGTTTCTGGTACATCTGGAAGAAAGGTGCCCTTGATTGGGAATAAGCCATGGCTATTGAAGGCGTTTTAAACGAAGGTTTTGTTACCACCACAGCCGATAAGCTGATCAACTGGGCCCGTACCGGTTCGATGTGGCCGATGACGTTCGGTCTCGCATGCTGCGCGGTCGAAATGATGCACGCGGGCGCCGCCCGCTACGACCTCGACCGCTTCGGCGTCGTGTTCCGTCCGTCCCCGCGCCAGTCCGACGTGATGATCGTCGCCGGCACCCTGTGCAACAAGATGGCGCCGGCACTGCGCAAGGTCTACGACCAGATGGCCGAGCCGCGCTGGGTCATCTCGATGGGTTCCTGCGCCAACGGCGGCGGCTACTACCACTACTCCTATTCGGTCGTCCGCGGCTGCGACCGCATCGTGCCGGTCGACGTCTACGTCCCGGGCTGCCCCCCGACCGCTGAAGCTCTGCTGTACGGCATCATCCAGCTCCAGAACAAGATCAAGCGCACCAACACCATCGCGCGATAAAACCAAGCAGCTAACACCATGACGACAAAACTCGAAGTCCTTGAGCTCGCCCTGAAGAATGCGCTCGGCGAGCGCGCCGCCATTTCGTCGGCTCTCGGCGAAGTAACCGTGGTAGTCAAGGCCGCCGACTATCTTGCGGCGATGCAGACCCTGCGCGACGACAAATCGCTCGCGTTCGAAGAAATGATCGACCTCTGCGGCGTCGACTACCTGAACTATGGCGAAGGCACCTGGGATGGCCTGCGTTTCGCGGTGGTGGTGCACCTGCTGTCGATCGAGCACAACTGGCGCGTGCGCGTCCGCGTGTTCTGCCCGGACGACGAAATGCCCCTGGTCCAGTCGATCACCGGCATCTGGCGCAACGCCAACTGGTTCGAGCGCGAAGCGTTCGACCTGTACGGCATCCTGTTCGAAGGTCACGGCGACCTGCGCCGCATCCTGACCGACTATGGCTTCATCGGCCACCCGTTCCGCAAGGACTTCCCGATTTCGGGTTACGTCGAGATGCGCTACGACCCCGAGCAGAAGCGCGTGATCTACCAACCCGTGACGATCGAGCCGCGTGAAAACATTCCGCGCGTGATCCGCGAAGAAACCTACGGGATGAAATAATGGCTGAGCTTAAGAATTACACCCTGAACTTTGGTCCGCAGCACCCGGCAGCGCACGGCGTGCTGCGCCTCGTGCTGGAACTGGACGGCGAGGTCATCCAGCGCGCCGACCCGCACATCGGCCTGCTGCACCGCGGCACCGAGAAGCTGGCGGAAACCCGCACCTACCTGCAGTCGGTGCCGTACATGGACCGCCTCGACTACGTGTCGATGATGTGCAACGAGCACGGCTACGTGCTGGCGATCGAGAAGCTGCTGGGCGTCGAAGCCCCGATCCGCGCGCAGTACATCCGCACCATGTTCGACGAGATCACGCGCATCCTGAACCACCTGATGTGGCTGGGCGCGCACGCGCTGGACATCGGCGCCATGGGTCCTTTCCTGTACGCCTTCCGCGACCGCGAAGACCTGTTCGACGTCTATGAAGCGGTGTCGGGCGCGCGCATGCACGCGGCCTACTACCGCCCGGGCGGCGTGTACCGCGACCTGCCGGACGAAATGCCGAAGCACAAGCCGTCGCTGGTGCGCAACCAGCGCGCCGTGGACGAGCTGAACGAAATCCGCCAGGGTTCGGTGCTCGACTTCATCGAAGGCTTCACCAAGCGCTTCGACGGCTACGTCGACGAATACGAGACCCTGCTGACCGACAACCGTATCTGGAAACAGCGTACCGTCGGCATCGGCGTGGTGACCCCGGAAGACGCGAAGGGCATGGGCTTCTCGGGCCCGATGCTGCGCGGCTCGGGCATCGCCTGGGACCTGCGCAAGGTCCAGCCGTACGCCGCCTACGACAAGGTGGAGTTCGACGTCCCGGTCGGCACCAACGGCGACTCCTACGACCGCTACCTGGTCCGCATCGAAGAGCTGCGCCAGTCCAACCGCATCGTCAAGCAGTGCGTCGCCTGGCTGAAGGCGAACCCGGGTCCGGTCATGATCGACAATAACAAGATCGCGCCGCCGTCGCGCGTCGACATGAAGTCGAACATGGAATCGCTGATCCACCACTTCAAGCTGTTCTCGGAAGGCTTCCACGTGCCGCCGGGCGAGGTCTACACCGGCATCGAGCATCCGAAGGGCGAGTTCGGCATCTACATCGTGTCGGACGGCGCCAACAAGCCGTACCGCCTGAAGATCCGTACCCCGGACTATGTGCACCTGCAGAGCCTGGACGAAATGGCGCGCGGCCACATGATTGCCGACGCCGTGACCATCATCGGTACGCAGGACATCGTGTTCGGTTCGATTGACCGCTGATCCGGTCGATAAGGAAGAGAAAAAATGTTATCTGAGCAGTGCTTACAAAAAATTGACCGCGAGCTGGCGAAATACCCGGCCGACCAGCGTCAATCGGCCGTGATGGCCGCGCTGGCCCACGCACAAGTCGAAAAGGGGTGGCTGGCGCCGGAAACGATGCAGGAAATCGCCGACTACATCGGCATGCCCGCCATCGCCGTGCAGGAAGTCGCGACTTTCTACAACATGTACAACCTGAAGCCGGTCGGCAAGCACAAGATCACCGTGTGCACCAACCTGCCGTGCGCCCTGTCGGGCGGCGAGCGCGCCGGCCAGCGCATCAAGGATGCCCTGGGCATCGACTACCGCGGCACCACCGAAGACGGCCAGTTCACCCTGCTGGAAGGCGAGTGCATGGGCGCCTGCGGCGACGCACCCGTCATGCTGGTGAATAACCACCGCATGTGCTCGTTCATGAGCGACGAGAAGATCGACGCCCTGCTGGAGGAACTGAACAAATGACCAGCCTGCACGACCGCCACATCAATCCGCTGATCCTGAAGGATCTGAACGGCGACAACTGGCACCTGGCCGACTACGTCAAGCGTGGCGGCTACTCGGCCCTGCGCAAGATCCTGGAAGAAGGCATTCCGCCCGAGCAGATCATCGCCGACCTGAAGACCTCCGGCCTGCGCGGCCGCGGCGGCGCGGGTTTCCCGACCGGCCTGAAGTGGAGCTTCATGCCGCGCCAGTTCCCGGGCCAGAAATACCTCGTCTGCAACACCGACGAAGGCGAGCCGGGTACGTTCAAGGACCGCGACATCATCCGCTACAACCCGCACGCGCTGATCGAAGGCATGGCCATCGGCGCCTACGCGATGGGCATCACGGTGGGCTACAACTACATCCACGGCGAGATCTTCCAGGAATACCTGCGCTTCGAAGAGGCGCTGGAAGAGGCGCGCGCCGCCGGCTTCCTGGGCGATAACATCATGGGTTCGCAGTTCTCGTTCCAGTTGCACGCCCACCACGGCTACGGCGCCTACATCTGCGGCGAAGAAACCGCGCTGCTGGAGTCGCTGGAAGGCAAGAAGGGCCAGCCGCGCTTCAAGCCGCCGTTCCCGGCCTCGTTCGGCCTGTACGGCAAGCCGACCACCATCAACAACACCGAGACCTTTGCAGCCGTCCCGTTCATCCTGAACATGGGTCCGGAGAACTACATGGGCCTCGGCAAGCCGAACAACGGCGGCACCAAGATCTTCTCGATCTCGGGCGACGTCGAGCGTCCGGGCAACTACGAAGTCCCGCTGGGTACGCCGTTCGCCAAGCTGATGGAACTGGCTGGCGGTATGCGCGGCGGCAAGAAGATCAAGGCCGTCATCCCCGGCGGTTCGTCCGCTCCGGTGATCCGCGGCGACGTCATGATGGACACCGACCTGGACTACGACTCGATCGCCAAGGCCGGTTCGATGCTCGGTTCGGGCGCCGTGATCGTCATGGACGAGACCCGCTGCATGGTCAAGTCGCTGCTGCGCCTGTCCTACTTCTACTACGAGGAATCGTGCGGCCAGTGCACCCCGTGCCGTGAAGGCACCGGCTGGATGTACCGCATGGTCCACCGTATCGAGCACGGCCAGGGTCGTCCGGAAGACATGGATCTGCTGAACAACATCGCCTTCAACATCAAGGGCCGCACCATCTGCGCGCTGGGCGACGCCGCCGCGATGCCGGTGGAAGCGATGATCAAGAACTTCCGCGAGGAATTCGAATATCACATCGAGCACAAGCACTGCCTCGTGCCCGCATACCTTTAAACCAGGTCAGGTAACGATCAAATGGTTGAAATTGAATTAGACGGCAAGAAAGTAGAAGTCCCACCAGGTTCCATGGTGATGGACGCCGCGAACAAACTGGGAACCTATATCCCGCACTTCTGCTATCACAAGAAACTGTCGATCGCAGCGAACTGCCGCATGTGCCTGGTGGAAGTCGAGAAGGCGCCGAAGCCGATGCCGGCCTGCGCCACGCCGGTCTCGCCGGGCATGATCGTGCGCACCCACAGCGACAAGGCGGTGCAGGCACAGAAGTCCGTGATGGAATTCCTGCTGATTAACCACCCGCTGGATTGCCCGATCTGCGACCAGGGCGGCGAATGCCAGCTGCAGGACCTGGCCGTCGGCTACGGCAAGAGCGGCTCGCGCTACAGCGAAGAAAAGCGCGTCGTGACCCCGAAGGAAGCCGGTCCGCTGATCTCGATGGAAGAGATGAGCCGCTGCATCCAGTGCACCCGTTGCGTGCGCTTCGGCCAGGAAGTGGCCGGCGTCATGGAATTCGGCATGGTCGGCCGCGGCGAGCACTCGGAGATCACCACCTTCGTCGGCAAGACCGTCGACTCCGAAGTGTCGGGCAACATGATCGACCTGTGCCCGGTCGGCGCGCTGACCTCCAAGCCTTTCCGCTACTCGGCACGTCCGTGGGAACTGCAGCGCCGCCGTTCGGTGTCGCCGCACGACTCGCTGGGCACCAACCTGATCGTCCAGGTCAAGGGCGGCAAGGTGATGCGCGTGCTGCCGCTGGAAAACGAGAACATCAACGAGTGCTGGCTGTCGGACAAGGACCGCTTCGCCTACGAATCGCTGGACAACGCCGAGCGCCTGGTCAACCCGATGATCAAGCAGGACGGCAAGTGGATCGACACCGACTGGCAGACCGCCCTCGAGTACGTCGCCCACGGCCTGCGTAACATCCGTCACGAGCATGGCGCCGACAGCATCGCCGCCGTCGCGACCCCGCACTCGACCGTCGAAGAACTGTTCCTGCTGCAGAAAGCCATGCGCGGCTTCGGCATCGAGAACGTCGACTTCCGCCTGCGCCAGAGCGACTTCGCGCTGGACGGCACGGTGGTCCCGCACCTGGGCATGCCGATCGCCGAACTGTCGACGCTCAAGCGCGTGCTGGTCGTCGGTTCCTTCCTGCGCAAGGACCACCCGCTGGCCGCGACCCGCCTGCGCGCCGCCGTCAAGTCGGGCGCCAAGCTGACGATCGTCCACGGTTCGGACGACGACAACCTGATCCCGACCAACGGCCGCATCATCGCCGCACCAACGGACTGGCTGGCTGCGCTGTCGGAGATCGCCGTCGCCGTCGCCGCCGCCAAGGGCATCCAAGCCCCGGCCGGTTTCGAAGGCATCGAAGTGTCGGCCGCGGTGAAGGCCATCGCCGCGACCCTGGTGGTCGAGAACGCCGCAGACCTGCCGGGCGCCGTCCTGCTGGGTAACGCCGCCATGCAGCATCCGGAAGCCTCGAAGCTGCACGCTTGTGCCCAGTGGATCGCCGAGCAGACCGGCGCCAAGTTCGGTTACTTCGTCGACGCCGCCAACACCGTCGGCGGCTACCTGGTCAACGCCACGTCGAAGAACGCCGCGAACCTGTTCGCCCAGCCGAAGAAAGCCTATGTGCTGCTGAACGCCGAGCCGGAACTGGACGCCGCCAACCCGCAGCAAGCCATCAAGGCACTGCAGGGCGCCGAGATGGTCGTCGCGATGTCGGCCTTCAAGCACGGCATGGACTACGCCGACGTGCTGCTGCCGATCTCGCCGTTCAGCGAGACCGCCGGCACCTTCGTCAACTGCGAAGGCCGCGCACAGAGCTTCAACGGCACCGTCAAGCCGCTGGGCGAGACCCGTCCGGCCTGGAAAGTGCTGCGCGTGCTGGGTAACCTGCTGGGCCTGTCGGGCTTCGACTACGAGAACTCGGAGTCGATCCGCGACGAAGCGCTGGGCGGCAAGGACGTCGACCTGTCGGCCAGGCTGAACAACGTCGCCAGGCTGGCGCCGGTGTCGGCCAAGTATGCCGACGTCAAGGACGGCGAGCTGAAGCTGGAGCGCCTGGCCGACGTGCCGATCTACTTCGCCGACGCCATCGCGCGCCGTTCGGAACCGCTGCTGCGCACCGCCGACGCCCAGGCGCCGCTGGCCACCATCTCGGCCAAGCTGGCCGAAGTGCTGGGCGTGCAGGCCGGCGACATGGTCACCGTGCAGCAAGGGGAGGGCAGTGCGACCCTGGTCGCCGCCGTCGACGCGCGCCTGCCGGCGAACGTCGTGCGCGTGGCCGCGGCTCACCAGCTGACCTCGTCGCTGGGCGCCATGTTCGGTCCGATTTCGATTGAAAAGGCTTAATAAAAATGTCGATGCCTGACGTACTCAATAGTTTTTACGCTGGCGGCGAACACCTGGTGGGTCCGACCGTCTGGACCTTTGCCTGGACGCTGCTGAAAATCGTCTGCGTCCTGCTGCCGCTGATGGGCCTGGTGGCCTATCTGGTGCTGTGGGAGCGCAAGCTGATCGGCTGGATCCACATCCGCGTGGGTCCGAACCGCGTGGGCCCGCTGGGCCTGCTGCAGCCGATCGCCGACGCGCTCAAGCTGCTGCTCAAGGAAATCGTGGTGCCGGCCAAGGCCACCCCGAGCCTGTTCATCATCGGCCCGATCATGACCATCATGCCGGCTCTGGCCGCATGGGCCGTCATTCCCTTCGGTCCGGAAGCGGCGCTGGCCAACGTCAACGCCGGCCTGCTGCTGCTGCTGGCCATCACCTCGATGGAGGTGTACGGCATCATCATCGCCGGCTGGGCCTCGAACTCGAAGTACTCCTTCATGGGTGCGATGCGCGCTTCGGCACAGATGATCTCCTACGAAATCCCGATGGGCTTCGTGATGGTCGTGATCCTGATGGTGTCGGGTTCGCTGAACTTCTCCGACATCGTCGGCGCCCAGACCCGCGGCCACTTCGCCAGCATGGGCCTGAGCTTCCTGTCGTGGAACTGGCTGCCGCTGCTGCCGCTGTTCGTGATCTACATTACCTCCGGCCTGGCCGAATGTAACCGCCACCCCTTCGACGTGGTGGAAGGCGAATCGGAAATCGTGGCCGGCCACATGGTCGAGTACTCGGGCATGTCCTACGCGATGTTCATGCTGGCGGAATACGCCAACATGATCCTGGTGGCCACGCTGGCGTCGATCATGTTCCTGGGCGGCTGGGCGGCACCGTTCTCCTTCCTGGAATTCGGCGCGCTGGGCGGCTTCTTCTGGCTGTTCGCGAAAGCCTTCCTAGTCGTGTCGCTGTTCGTGTGGGTGCGCGGTACCTTCCCGCGTTACCGCTATGACCAGATCATGCGCCTGGGCTGGAAGGTGTTCATCCCCCTGACCCTGGTGTGGCTGGTCCTGGTCGCCGGCGTCATGCAGACGTCGTGGAACCCCTGGAAGTAAAGAGGCGCAAGAAATGACTCGAGTAAAAGACTTTTTCGGCAGCTTGATGCTGTCCGAACTGATCAAGGGCCTGGCGCTGACCGGAAAATACGCGTTCTCGCGCAAGATCACGGTGCAGTACCCGGAAGAAAAGACCCCGATCTCGCCGCGATTCCGCGGCCTGCACGCGCTGCGCCGCTACCCCAACGGGGAAGAGCGCTGCATCGCCTGCAAGCTGTGCGAAGCGGTGTGCCCGGCAATGGCGATCACGATCGAATCGGCGCAGCGCGAAGACGGCACCCGCCGCACCACGCGCTACGACATCGACCTGACCAAGTGCATCTTCTGCGGCTTCTGCGAAGAATCCTGCCCGGTCGATTCGATCGTCGAAACCCAGGTGCTGGAATACCACGGCGAAAAGCGTGGCGACCTGTACTACACCAAGGAAATGCTCCTGGCCGTGGGTGACCGCTACGAGAACGACATCGCCGCCGCACGTGCCGCTGATGCCAAATATCGTTAATCGCGCTAATAACAAGAGGGCTCCTGCGTAAGTCATGGAATTCACAACTGTTCTTTTCTACGTGTTCTCGGCGATCATGGTCATCGCCGGGTTGCGCGTCATTACCGCCAAGAACCCGGTTCACGCCGCGCTGTTCCTGGTGCTCGCGTTCTTCAACGCTGCCGGCATCTGGATGCTGCTGAAGGCCGAGTTCCTGGCCATCGTGCTGGTGCTGGTCTACGTCGGCGCCGTCATGGTGCTGTTCCTGTTCGTCGTGATGATGCTCGACATTAACGTCGACCGCATGCGCGAAGGCTTCTGGGGCTACCTGCCCCTGGCCTCGGGCATCGGCGCGCTGGTCGTGCTGGAGATGGCGGCCGTCCTGTGGCGCGGCTTCCTGGGCACTTCGGAAGCGCCGGCTGAAAGCGCCGTCGGCCACATCGGCGGCACCAAGGAATTGGGCAAGCTGATCTATACCCAGTACATCTACGGTTTCGAGATCGCCGGCCTGATCCTGCTGGTCGCGATCATCGCCGCCGTGGCGCTGACCCTGCGCAAGCGCAAGGACACCAAGGCCATCGACCCGGCCCTGGCCGTCAGCGTCAAGCGTAACGACCGTCTGCGCATCATCAAGATGCAGACGGTGAACCAGAAGGCGATCGATGCAGCCGCAGTGGCCGCCGCAGAAGCCAAGAAGGAGGCTCCATGACTCTGTCGCTCGCTCACTACCTGATCCTCGGCGCGATCCTGTTCGCGATCTCGGTGGTCGGTATTTTCCTGAACCGGAAGAACATCATCATCCTGCTGATGGCCATCGAACTGATGCTGCTGGCAGTGAACCTGAACTTCGTCGCCTTCTCGCATTATCTGGGAGACGCGGCAGGCCAGATCTTCGTGTTCTTCATCCTGACTGTCGCGGCCGCCGAATCGGCGATCGGCCTGGCGATCCTGGTGGTCCTGTTCCGTAACCTGGACACGATCAACGTGGAAGACCTCGACAGCCTGAAGGGCTAAGCGGTTTGGTCTGTGAACTCCTCGATAAACAAGACATAAGGCTATAGAAAATGACGGGGCCAATTAACCCTAACCTCTTGCTGGCGGTGCCACTCGCACCGCTCGCGGGCTCGGCGATCGCCGGCCTGCTGGGCACCAAGTTCTTCGGGAACGTGGTCGGTCGCAAGGTGTCGCATACCGCGACCATCGCCGGCGTGTTCATCGCCATGGTCATCTCGATCATGACCCTGATGGACGTGCTCGGCGGCGCGACCTTTAACGGCGACGTCTACACCTGGATGACCATCGGCAGCATGAAGATGACGGTCGGTTTCCAAATCGACGCGCTGTCGGCAATGATGATGTGCGTGGTGACCTCGGTGTCGCTGATGGTCCACATCTACACGATCGGCTACATGGCCGAGGACGAAGGCTACAACCGCTTCTTCTCGTACATCTCGCTGTTCACCTTCTCGATGCTGATGCTGGTCATGTCGAACAACTTCCTGCAGCTGTTCTTCGGCTGGGAAGCGGTGGGCCTGGTCTCGTATCTGCTGATCGGCTTCTGGTACACCCGTCCGACCGCCATCTTCGCGAACATGAAGGCCTTCCTGGTCAACCGCGTCGGTGACTTCGGCTTCATCCTCGGCATCGGCCTGCTGCTGGCCGCCACCGGCACCATGAACTACGGCGAAACCTTCGCCAAGGCCCACGACCTGGCCGGCATGACCGTGCCCGGCCTCGGCTGGCCGCTGCTGACCGCCGCCTGCATCTGCCTGTTCATCGGCGCGATGGGCAAGTCGGCGCAGTTCCCGCTGCACGTCTGGCTGCCGGACTCGATGGAAGGCCCGACCCCGATCTCGGCGCTGATCCACGCCGCCACCATGGTTACCGCCGGTATCTTCATGGTGTCGCGCATGTCGCCGCTGTTCGAGCTGTCGGACACCGCGCTGTCCTTCATCATCGTCATCGGTTCGATCACCGCGCTGTTCATGGGCTTCCTGGGCATCATTCAAAATGACATCAAGCGCGTTGTTGCTTATTCCACGCTTTCCCAGCTGGGCTACATGACCGTCGCCTTGGGCGTGTCGGCCTATAACGTGGCCGTGTTCCACCTGATGACCCACGCCTTCTTCAAGGCCCTGCTGTTCCTCGGCGCCGGTTCGGTCATCATCGGCATGCACCACGACCAGGACATGCGCAACATGGGCGGCCTGCGCAAGTACATGCCGATCACCTGGATCACCTCGCTGCTCGGTTCGCTGGCCCTGATCGGTACCCCGTTCTTCGCCGGTTTCTATTCGAAGGACTCGATCATCGAGGCCGTGCACGAGTCCCACCTGTGGGGTTCGGGCTTCGCCTACTTCGCGGTCATCGCCGGCGTGTTCATCACCGCCTTCTACTCCTTCCGCATGTACTTCCTGGTGTTCCACGGCGAAGAACGTTTCGGCAAGGCCCATGCGCATGACCACCATGACGACCATGCGCATCATGCAAGCAACCAGGGCGACGAGGGCAAGGACCCGACCGCCCTGCACGAAGCCACCGCCCACCACGAAGAGGACGAGGACGACGATCACGGCCACCACGGCCTGGCCCCGGGCCAGAAGCCGCACGAGTCGCCGCTGGTGGTGACCCTGCCGCTGATCCTGCTGGCGATCCCGTCGGTCATCATCGGTTTCTTCGCGATCAAGCCGATGCTGTACGGCGGCTTCTTCGACAAGGTCATCACGATCAACGCCGAGCGTCACCCGGCGATGGAAAAGCTGGCCGAAGAATTCCACGGCCCGCTGCAGATGGCCCTGCACGGCTTCACCGCGCTGCCGTTCTGGCTGGCACTGGCCGGCGTCGTTGCCGCCTACTACTGCTACATGATCAATCCGCGCGTACCGGCCTGGTTCTACAACAAGCTGCGCCCGCTCCACACCCTGCTGGACAACAAGTACTACATGGACAAGTTCAACGAGGTGGTGTTCGCCGGTGGCGCCCGCGGCGTGGGCAAGGCCTTGTGGCAGGTGGGTGACCGCGTGCTGATCGACGGCCTGGTCGTCAACGGTTCCGCCAAGCTGGTGGGCTGGTTCTCGACCGTCGTCCGCACGTTCCAGACTGGTTATATCTACCACTACGCGTTCGTGATGATCCTGGGCGTGCTGGGTACGCTGCTGTACTTCTTCCCGTTCTGGCGCGCTTAAACAGAGAGAAAAACAAGATGCAGTCCACGATTTCCACATTTCCTCCGTACCTGAGCCTGTCGGTCTGGCTACCGATCATCTTCGGCATGATCGTGCTGGCCGTCGGCCGTGACAGCAAGGCGGGCTTCACCCGCGTGCTGTCGCTGATCGGCGCGGTGGTCAGCTTCCTGCCGACCATCCCGCTGATGTCGAGCTTCAGCAATACCGCCCACGGTCCCCAGTTCGTCGAGAAGGCGGCCTGGATCGAGCGCTTCAACATCCATTACTACCTGGGTATCGACGGCCTGAGCCTCTGGTTCGTGCCGCTGACTGCCTTCATCACCATCATCGTCGTCATCTCCGCATGGCAGGTGATCGAGGAACGCGTGGCCCAGTACATGGGTTCCTTCCTGATGCTGTCGGGCCTGATGATCGGCGTGTTCGTCTCGCTGGACGGCCTGCTGTTCTACTTCTTCTTTGAAGCCACCCTGATCCCGATGTACATCATCATCGGCGTGTTCGGCGGCCCGAACCGTGTGTACGCGGCATTCAAGTTCTTCCTGTACACCTTCATGGGTTCGCTGCTGACCCTGATCGCGATCATCTACCTGTACAACAAGTCGGGCGGTTCGTTCGACATCCTGGCATGGCACCAGTTACCGCTGGACATGAAGGAACAGGTCCTGATCTTCCTGGCCTTCCTGATGGCCTTCGCCGTCAAGGTGCCGATGTTCCCGGTCCACACCTGGCTGCCCGACGCCCACGTGGAAGCGCCGACCGGCGGTTCCGTGGTGCTGGCCGCGATCATGCTGAAGCTGGGCGGCTACGGCTTCCTGCGGTTCTCGCTGCCGATCGCACCGGACGCCTCGCACTACCTGGCGCCCCTGATCATCGTGCTGTCGCTGACCGCCGTGATCTACATCGGCCTGGTCGCCATGGTCCAGAAGGACATGAAGAAGCTGGTCGCTTACTCGTCGATCGCCCACATGGGCTTCGTCACCCTCGGCTTCTTCATCTTCAACGAGATCGGCGTGCAGGGCGGTATCGTGCAGATGATCTCGCACGGCTTCGTGTCGGGCGCCATGTTCCTGTGCATCGGCGTGCTGTACGACCGCATGCACTCGCGTGAAATCGCCGACTACGGCGGCGTCGTGAACCGCATGCCGAAGTTCGCCGCTTTCTCGGTCCTGTTCGCGATGGCCAACTGCGGCCTGCCGGCGACCTCGGGCTTCGTGGGCGAATTCATGGTCATCCTGGGCGCCGTGAAGTTCAACTTCTGGACCGGCCTGCTGGCCGCCACCGCCCTGATCCTGGGCGCAGCCTACTCGCTGTGGATGGTCAAGCGCGTCGTGTTCGGCAAGATCGGCAACAAGCATGTGGCCGAACTGACCGACCTGAACGGCCGTGAGTTCTTCATGCTGGGCGTGCTCGCGATCCTGACCATCTACATGGGCCTGTATCCGGCGCCGTTCACCGATTCGCTGCAAGTGTCGGTGGCCGACCTGCTGCAGCACGTCTCGGTCAGCAAGCTGCCGCCGTTGCACTAAGCAGGAAACTACAACGATATGAATCCGATGATTAACAACACTGTATCGGTGGCGTCCATCAACATGGCGCCGCTCGCCGCGGAAATCTTCCTGGTGATTGCCGCCTGTGCGATCCTCCTGATCGACATGTTCCTGAAGGAAGGGAAGCGCAACCTGACCTATATCCTGTCGCTGCTCACCCTGGTGGGCTGCGCGGCGATCACCTGGACCGACTTCAGCGCCGGCACCACGACCTACACCTTCTTCAACATGTTCGTGTCGGATCCGATGGCGAACCTGCTGAAGCTGTTCACCTACCTGGCCGTCGGCATCACCCTGGTGTACTCGCGCCAGTACACCGGCGACCGCGGCATGATGTCCGGTAACATGGGCGGCGAGTTCTACGTGCTCGCGCTGTTCACCATGCTGGGCCAGATGATCATGATCTCCGGCAACAACATGCTGCCGATCTACCTGGGCCTGGAAATGATGTCGCTGTCGCTGTACGCCCTGGTGGCACTGCGCCGCGACCATGCGACCTCGACCGAAGCCGCGATGAAGTACTTCATCCTGGGTTCGCTGGCCTCGGGCTTCATGCTCTACGGTATCTCGATGGTCTACGGTGCCACCGGTTCGCTGGACATCACCACCATCGCCAAGCTGACCGCCGCCGGCGCCGCCAACCACACCATCCTGGTGTTCGGCCTGGTCTTCATCGTTGCCGGCATGGCCTTCAAGCTGGGCGCCGTTCCCTTCCACATGTGGGTGCCGGACGTCTACCAGGGCTCGCCGACCGCCGTGACCCTGCTGCTGGGCGCCGCGCCGAAGCTGGCCTCGTTCGCGATGATGATCCGTATCCTGGTCGAAGGCCTGCTGCCGATGGCGGTCGACTGGCAGCAGATGCTGCTGGTGCTGGCCGTGCTGTCGCTGGCCGTGGGTAACCTGACCGCGATCGCCCAGACCAACATCAAGCGCATGCTGGCCTACTCGACCATCGCCCAGCTCGGCTTCGTGCTGCTGGCCATGATGGCCGGCGTCACCGGCGGCAAGGATGCGGTCAACGCCGCCAACGCGGCCCCGGCCTACAGCGCCGCCATGTACTACAGCATCACCTACGTGCTGACCACCCTGGGCAGCTTCGGCCTGGTGATGATGCTGGCGCGCTCGGGCTTCGAAGCGGAAGAAATCGCCGACTTCAAGGGCCTGGCCAAGCGCAGCCCGTGGTACGCCGTCATCATGACCCTGCTGATGTTCTCGCTGGCCGGCGTGCCGCCGATGATGGGCTTCATGGCCAAGTGGGCAGTCCTGCAGTCGGTCGTGGCCACGGGCCAGTACTGGCTGGCGATCGTCGCGGTGATGTTCTCGCTGATCGGCGCCTTCTACTACCTGCGCGTCGTCAAGACCATCTGGTTCGACGAGGTGGTGGATGCTTCGCCGATCTCGACCCCGCTCGACATGCGCGTGGCCCTGTCGCTGAACGGCGTGCTGGTGGTGCTGCTGGGCGTGATGCCGAACGGCCTGCTGAGCGCCTGCCTCAACGCCATGACCCAGACCCTGGGTTCGTAAGCGCCTGTGGACCTGTCCCTGGCAACCTGGTTGGTGATCGCGGTCGCGATCGCGTTCGCCAACCTGCCTTTCCTGAACGAGAGCGTGTTCGGCTTCATTCCCCTGAAGCCCGCGCAGGGCAGGGCGCACACGAAGTTCTTCGTCGTGCGCCTTCTCGAGTTGTTTGTCTTATACTTCGTCGTCGGCGGACTCGCCCATGTGCTGGAATCCCGGATCGGCAATACCTTTCCGCAAACCTGGGAATTCTATGCAATCTCGGCCTGCATGTTCGTCGTGCTGGCGTTTCCGGGTTTCGTGCTGAGATACCTGCGCAAGCGCCGGCATTGAGCACCCGCGTCCATGGCGCCGGTGCTGTTGAAAACCTACGCATCACCGGAGCATCAACCATGGATTCCCACCTGAGAGAAACCCGCATCGATGGCGAGCTCGCCTACGATGGCCACTTCCTCAAAGTCTCCCGCGACCGCATCAGGCTGCCCGACGGCTCGGAAAGCAAGCGCGAGTTCATCCGCCATCCCGGCGCCGTCGTGATCCTGCCGTTGCTGGCCGACGGCCGCGTGCTGCTGGAGCGCCAGTACCGCTACCCGAACGACCGCGTCTTCATCGAATTCCCGGCCGGGAAGATCGACCCGGGCGAACTTCCTCTGGCCACCGCCAGGCGCGAACTCGAAGAAGAGACCGGTTATACGGCCACCGAGTGGAACTTCGTCTGCACCATCCACAACGCGATCGCCTATTCCGACGAGCACCTCGAGATCTTCCTGGCGCGCGGCCTGAGCGCGGGCGAGGCCAAGCTGGACGAGGGCGAATTCCTCGAACTCTTCACCGCCACCATTCCCGAGCTGCTCGAGATGGTGCGCAAGGGCGAGATCACGGACGTGAAAACCATCATCGGTACCTTCTGGCTGGAGAAGTACGCCGCCGGCACCTGGACACCTTCCTGAGATGGCGAGACTGGCGCCGTGCCTGCCGCTGTGCCTGCCGTTGCTGATCCTGTTCGCGGCCGCCGACGCGGCGGCGCGCACGCCTTTCGAGGCGCGCTGCGAAGCCCGGCAACTGGGGCTGGACAGCGAAGTGCGGCGCCCCGGCGTCAGCGTCGAGGCCCACGACAACGGCTACCGCGTCGACAGCAGCCTGTCCTACCGCAGCCTCACCCGGATCAAGCCGGAACGCGTGGGCGACTACGTGCTGGGCCTGACCCGCGCCGAGTCGCGGGTGGCGATCAGCGTCGAGGGCGCCATCGTCAGCGACCCGGATACCGGCGAGGAATGCCTGCTGCCCCAGGTCGGCGTGAGCCTGTCCTATCTGCCGATCGTGATCTATGTGGGCAGCGAGTTCGCCCCGGGCACTTGTGCATATCGCGAGATACTTGCGCACGAGATGCGCCATCTCAAGGCCTACGTCGATTACCTGCCGAAAGTGGAAAGCAGGGTGCGCGAGGCGCTGGGGCGGCGTTTCGACGGCCGTCCCGTGTATGCCTTGCACGGCCAGGCCCTGGCCCGCGTGCAGGCCGAACTGGACGGGCGCTGGATGCCCTTCATCAAGCGCGAAATGGGCAAGGCCAGGGCGCTGCAGGCAGGTATCGACAGTCCGCGCGAGTACGCGCGTCTCAGCAAAGTTTGCCAAGGTGAGGTACAGTCTCTTATTGGATCGACAAGACGATCGCCTTCATCAACAAGCTCATAAATGAATCAAGCACCACGTTACTTTGCCTTAATTCCTGCCGCGGGCGTCGGTGCCCGCATGGGCGCGGGCAGCCCCAAGCAGTACATCAAGATCGGCGGCAAGCCGATGCTGCGGCATACCCTCGACGCCTTCCTGTCGAGCGACCTGATCGCCCACACCTTCGTCGTGGTGAGCCCGGACGACCCCTGCATCGACGCGGTGGCCCCGAGCCATGGCGTGACCGTCCTGCGCTGCGGCGGCGCGAGCCGCATGGAATCGGTGCGCAACGGGCTGGCCGTGCTGGCCAACACCCTGGCGCCGACCGACTGGGTGCTGGTGCATGACGCCGCCCGCCCGGGACTGACCGCCGAGCTGATCGAGAAGCTGATCACGGCTACCGGCGACCACCCGGTCGGCGGCCTGCTGGGCCTGCCGGTGGTCGACACCGTCAAGCGCTGCATCGAAGGCGAAGCCTGCGGCACCATTCCGCGCAACGGCCTGTGGCTGGCGCAGACCCCGCAGATGTTCCGTTTCCAGCTGCTGCGCGAAGCGCTGACGGCGGCTACCGACCCGAATACGATTACCGATGACGCCAGTGCGGTTGAAGCGCTGGGATTGACCCCCAAGTTGGTCGAAGGGCATCCCCGCAACCTGAAAGTGACGCTGCCGGACGATATCCGGATTGCCGAGCTGTACCTGGCAGTGTCCCAACCTGAACTCGTGTGAACACCATGGCTCTTGCATCGTATAACCCAACTCCGCCGTTCCGTATCGGGACCGGCTATGACTGCCACGCCCTGGTCGAGGGGCGCAAGCTGATCGTCGGCGGCGTCACCATCCCGCATCGCCTTGGCCTGCTGGGCCATTCGGATGCCGACGTGCTGCTGCACGCCATCATCGATTCCCTGCTGGGCGCCGCCGCCCTCGGCGACATCGGCAAGCACTTCCCGGACACCGATCCGATGTTCGCCGGCGCCGACTCGCGCACCCTGCTGCGCGAAGTGGCCTCGCGCGTGCTCGCCACCGGCTATACCATCGGCAACATCGACGCCACCATCATCGCCCAGCAGCCGAAGATGGCGCCGCACATCCCGCAGATGGTCTCGCGCATCGCCGAGGACCTGGGCGTTTCGCCGCAGCAGGTCAACATCAAGGCCAAGACCAACGAGAAGCTCGGCTTCCTGGGGCGGGAAGAGGGGATGGCGGCGCAGGCTACGGCTTTGTTGGTCAAGGTCTGACTCGTCGCTTTCGCGCACCCCTGCGTCGTCCCCGCGCAGGCGGGGACCCAAGTTTGCCGGCGTTTCGATAGCTCAAGCAGAACATGGGCCCCCCGCCTTCGCGGGGGCGACGGTTTTGGGGCATCCCTCTGCAGCTTCCCGCACTCCATGCGACACTGTCGAACACAAACGACAACAAGGGAGCCAAGATGACCAGCCAGACCCCGATGACGCCACGCGCCGCGTGGCTGCTCATCCTGTCCGCCAGTGCGATCCTGATGATCACGATGGCGGCGCGCCTGACCACCGGTCTCTTCCTTTCCCCGATCAACACCTCCACCGGCCTCGGCGTCGCCTCGATCAGCCTGGCGATGGCGGTCGGCCAGTTCATGTGGGGCGCTTCGCAGCCGATCTTCGGCGCCGTGGCCGACAAGTGGGGCCCGGCGCGCGTGATCGTGCTGGGCGGCGTGATGCTGGCCGCGGGCCTGGCCGCCACGCCTTTCGTGTCATCGCAGTGGGGATTGATGCTGACCCTGGGCGTGCTGTCGGCGGCCGGGGCGGGGGCCGGCAGTTTCTCGATCCTGATCGGCGCCACCGCCCAGCGCCTGCCGCCCGAGCGCCGGCCCTTCGCCGCCGGCTTCATCAATGCGGGCGGCTCCTTCGGCCAGTTCGTGTTCTCGCCGCTGGTGCAGCTCGTGATCCAGGCCAGCGGATGGGTCGTGGCGATGTTCGCGCTGGCCGCCACCACCTTGCTGACCATTCCGCTGGCCGCCCTCGTACGCGGGCGCGCGCCGGCGCCGGGCGCAAAAGCCGGCGCCGCCGTCGACGAGTATTCGCTGGGCCGCCAGGTGCGCGAAGCCATGCGCGACAAGAGCTACCTCTGCCTGCACGCCGGCTTCTTCACCTGCGGCTTCCACATCGCCTTCCTGGTCACCCACCTGCCGGGCGAGGTCGCCCTGTGCGGCCTGCCGGCCGGCGTGTCCGCCACCGCGCTGGGTCTGATCGGCCTGTTCAACATCGCCGGCTCGCTGGTTGCCGGGGCGCTCGGCCAGCGCTACCGCATGAAGTGGCTGCTGGCCGCGATCTATGGCGGACGTGCCGTCATCATCGGCCTCTACCTGCTGGCGCCGAAGACCGCGCTGACCTTCTACCTGTTCGCGGCGGCGCTCGGCTTCTCGTGGCTGGCGACGGTGCCGCCGACGGCCGGCCTGGTCGGCAAGTTGTTCGGCATGCGCTACCTGTCGACCCTGTTCGGCCTGACCCTGCTGTCGCACCAGATCGGCGGCTTCTTCGGCGCGTGGCTGGGCGGACTGGCCTTCGTGAAGTTCGGCGATTATTCCTGGATGTGGTACGCCGACATCCTGCTGGCGCTGGCCGCCGCCCTGGTCAACCTGCCGATCCGCGAGGCGGCCGTGCACAGCGCCGCCGCAGCGGCGGCGGCGAAAGCCTGAGATGGCGCGCGATCCCTGGGCCTACCGCGAGGTTGCGGTCGAATCGGTGATGGACCCGCGCACCGGGATGCCGCACATCCGGCCGATGGCGGGACAGGCCTACGCGACCTCGATGCGCGTGCATTGCTCGCGCGCGCTGCGCGACCCGGAACTGTACCCGCTCGGGACCCGCTTCCTGATCCGCGCCAAGCTGACCGACCGGATGGGCGGGGCGCCTTACCTGTACGCCCACCATGGCGATCCGGTGAAGGTGCTGACGGCGCGCGAAACCGAGTCCTTCCTTGACGAATATCGCCGCCGGCGGATTTGACTTCGAAAAAACCTGAATATATCTCAAGATTTCTTCGGTTTTAGTTTTGGGTGGAAGGCAGTAGTCTGTTGTCTCCACTATTCGAGGAGTTTCACAATGCGTTCCTATCCCACCGACAGTCCCAAGGCAATTTCCAGGCTGCTGGCGCTGACCATGATCGTCGACGGCCACCTGGCGCCCTCGGAACTGAAGGCCATGCACCGCTCGGGCATCCTGCAGCAGGTGGGCATCGCCGAGGACGATTTCGACGACGTGGTGCGCGACCTCTGCGAAGACCTGCTCGCGACCGCCGCCCGGCGCTGCAGCCAGGAAGTCGAGATCGACGTCCACCTGCTCGATGCCCTGCTGGGCGAACTCCAGGACACGACCTTGCGCATGGCGGTCATGAAGGCCATGCTCGACATCGTCCATGCGGACAGCGTGCTGGATACCCGCGAGACCTTGCTGATCGAGCGCGCGTTCAAGGTGTGGTCGGTGCCGCGCCTGCATGCCGCGTAAGCTAGTTACCGCGAAGGGCAAGCAATTTTCCTTTTGCATTATTCGAAAGGGCATAAGGACAGGACTTGAGCAGTATGCGGATCCGTTCGACACACCGGTCGGAAGTGCTGCCCTGCGATAATTGATAAACGCTGTCCCCTAATGCCAGCTCACCGGGAAGCTTCTCGGCTTTCTGAAGCTGCTGGAGCGCATCCATCTGGTCGAGCGTGCCCTGGAGCGCACAGGCATTCAATCCCGAGATCCGGAATTCGTTGAAATTGGCGGGTCGGCGCTCCTCGGCAAGCCCACGGTCTTTCCAGTAAACGCCAACGACGTGACCGCCCCGATGAAAAATCGCTACACTTGAAGTACTGACATCCATCCCGCAACCTCGAAAGGAATTTCATGGCAACGCGTAAGATCGCAGTTCTCGTCGGCAGCCTGCGCAAGGAATCGTTCACCCGCAAGCTCGCCAAAAGCCTGATGCTGGTAGCCCCGCCCACGCTGGAGCTGGAAATCGTCAACATCGCCCAGCTTCCGATGTACAACCAGGATGACGAGACCGACACGCCGCCGCCGCGCTGGACCGAGTTCCGCGACCGCATCCGCGAGGCCGACGGCGTGCTGTTCTGCACGCCCGAGTACAACCGTTCGCTGCCCGGGGTGCTCAAGAACGCCATCGACGTCGGCTCGCGCCCCTACGGCAAGGCGGCCTGGAACGGCAAGCCCTGCGCCGTGGTCAGCAATTCGCCGGGCGCAATGGGCGGCTTCGGCGCCAACCACGCCTTGCGCCAGTCCCTGGTCTTCCTCAACATGCCCTGCATGCAGCAGCCGGAGGCCTATATCGGCGGCATCGGCAACAAGTTCGACGGCGACAAGCTCACCGACGAATCGCTGCACGGCTTCCTGCAGCAGTTCATGGAATGCTTCGCCACCTGGGTCGAACGCCATGCCGACTGACATGGGGACCTGCGGCGCGGTCAGGATCCGCGAGATCGACCACATCTGCTTCCGCGTCGAGCCCTTCGACGAAGCCGCGATCCGCGCCCACCTGGCGGCGCACGGGGTCGAGGCCGGCCCCGTCGAATCGCGCTTCGGCGCCGAGGGCGAAGGGCCCTCGATCTACCTGCAAGACCCGGAAGGGAACATGATCGAGCTGAAGGGGCCGGCCACAAAGTGACGCCGGAACCGCGCGCCGACAAGCCCTACGTTTCGCAGGTTCCGGACTCCTACGGCAAGCCGCCGTCCGGCCTGCGGCGGCGCATGTTCGACGTCATCTTCGAGGCCGACACCCCGGCCGGGCGCCGCTTCGACATCGGACTGGTCTTCGCGATCATGCTCAGCATCCTGGTCGTGGTGCTGGACAGCGTGCCCGGCCTGCACCGCGAGTACGGCGAAACGCTGAACGTGGTCGAGTGGACCTTCACCCTGCTGTTCAGCGTCGAATACCTGGCGCGCCTCGCCTGCGTGCAGCGGCCCTGGCGCTATGCGGCCGGGTTCTACGGCGTGATCGACCTGTTGGCCGTGCTGCCGACCTATTTCTCGCTGCTGCTGCCGGGCAGCAATCTCTTCCTCGACATCCGCATCCTGCGCCTGCTGCGCGTCTTCCGCATCTTCAAGCTGACGCTCTACATCGAGGAGTACACGCGCCTGGGCGAGGCGCTGTCCGCCAGCCGCCGCAAGATCCTGGTCTTCCTGTCGGTGGTGCTGATGGCTATCCTGATCCTCGGCACCGTCATGTACGTGGTCGAGGGGCCGAAGAACGGCTATACCAGCATCCCGGTCGCGATGTACTGGGCCACCGTGACCATGACCACGGTCGGCTACGGCGACATCACGCCGCATACCCAACTGGGCAAGGCGATCGCTTCCTTCATGATGCTGCTGGGCTGGGGCATCCTGGCGGTGCCGACCGGCATCGTGACGGCCGAAATCTCGGCGCGACGCGGCGACCGCAGGGTCGGGCCGGCACGTCTGCTGGCGACGCGCAAATGCGAGGCCTGCGGCAGTCGTGGCCACGAAGCGGGCGCCCGTTTCTGCAAGGATTGCGGCAGGGAGTTGCCGGCGTCCAAGCCCCAGGCGGGGCCGGGTTCGTCCTCCTGAATTCAAGTCCGGCACGTTTAATCTAGATCAAACTCGTGTACAGCCGCGTCTTTAGTCTTCTAGCTTCATGCCACGGACATGCGGCGGTGCAGCAAAACCGCCGCCGTGGCCTTTCAGATTCTTCCAATCATTTATCCTGAAAGCGAGGCAAGGCATGTATCCATTTCCGCAAACCGTCGCCCCGGCAGTGAAGACCCACGTCGACGCCCAGACCGCATTCCTGAACGACATGTCGAAGTCGCTGTTCCGCTCCTTCCAGCAGATGTGCGACCTGAACATCCAGCTGATGCAGACCATGATCGAGGAAACCACGCTGGCCGGCAAGCACATGCTCAGCGCCGACCGCCAGACCGAGCTGCTGAGCGCCGCCGCCGCGCGCGCCCAGCCGGCCAGCGACAAGCTGCGCGCCTACCAGCAGCACATCACCCGCCTGGCGGCCGACGCCCAGGTGGACCTGGCAAGAGTGACCGAGCAGCACGTCCAGAATACCACCCGTACCGCACGGGCCCTGGCCGACGAGGTGGCGCGCGACGCCACCGAGCAGACCGAGCGCGGCCTGCGCGCCCAGCAGGAAACCGTGCGCCAGTTCTCCGATCCCTTCGCGCACGTGGGCAACGGCGCCGCTTCCTCGTCGCAATCGAGCGCCGGCGCGGGCACGCAGAGCGGTGCGGCCAATGCCCAGGGCAGCCCGCAGCAGACGCAGTCCGGCGGCCAGGGCGGCAGCCAGAGCCAGCGCGGCGCAACGACGCACTGAGCGGCATTACCTTCCGGTGCAAGCCCCAGTGACCGCGCCCAGCCTTTCCATCACGGCAGCGCGGTACTGGCGGCTGCAGGGCACGCGGGCGCCGCCGCGCAGCACCAGTTCGCAATCCCCCTTGTCGAGCGGGACCACCCGCTCGATCCACGCCAGCTGCACGGCGGCGCGCCGGTGGCAGCGCAGGAAGGCCGGTTCCAGCCGTTCCGCCAGTCCGGCCAGGGTCTGGCGCAGCAGTGGGCTGCCGGACGGCGTGTGCAGGGCCACGTAGTTGTCCGCGCTCTCGATCCAGCCGATCTCGGCCACCGGCACCACGCGCGTGGCGCCGCGTTCGGAAACCAGCAGCTGTTGCACGGGCAGGGCCGGCAAGGCCTGGGCCCCGGGTGCGGCGATGCGTTCCCGCAGGCGCTGTACGGCGCGCGCCAGGCGGGCCGCATCGTAGGGCTTGAGCAGGTAGTCGATGGCGCCGGCGTCGAAGGCGCGCAGTGCATACTCGTCGTAAGCGGTCACGAAGACGATGGCCGGCGCCGGTTCCGGCAGCGAGGCTGCCAGCTCGATGCCGGACAGCTCGGGCATGGCGATGTCGAGGAACAGGGCGTCCGGCCTGAAGGCTTCGATGCGTTCCAGCGCGTCGATGCCGTCCGGCGCTTCCTCGATCGCGGCGACGCCCGTTTCCTGCGCCAGCAGGCGGCGCAGCTTGTCGCGCGCGGGCTTTTCGTCGTCGACGATCAGAATACGCATGTGAACCTCAGCATGGCACCCTCAGCTCGGCGCGCACGCCGCCACCGTCGCGGGCGGCCAGGTCCAGCGAGGCGCGCGTGCCGTACAGCGCCGCCAGGCGGGCCCGCAGGTTTGACAGGCCGATGCCGCCGCCCGCGCCGGCCGTGGCGCCGAGACGGCCGTCGTCGTCCACCCGCAGCACCATCGCATCCTGTTCGCGCTGGGCCGAGACCTCGATGCGGGTCAGGCCGCGGCGCTTTTCGACCGTGTGCTTGAACACGTTTTCCAGCAGCGGCTGCAGGCTCATCACGGGCAGCGGCTGGGCCAGCAGGGCATCGTCGATGCGCCAGCCGATCTCGACCCGGCCGGCAAAGCGCTCCGCCATCACGCCGGCATAGCTTTGCGCGATCGCCAGCTCGGCCCGCAGCGGCGCCTCGTGCGCCTCCCCCAGGGCGAGGGTGGCGCGCAGCATCTCGGCCAGTTGCTGGAGGGTGGCGTCGGCCTTGTCGACGTCGACGTGCATCAGCGAGGACACCGTGTTCAGCGCATTGAACAGGAAGTGGGGTTGCATCTGCTGGGCCAGGCGCTGCAGCTGGGCCTGCTGCTGGAGGGCGATCGCCCGCTGCGCGCGCAGCTCGGCTTCGACCAGGGCCAGGTAGGACTTGATGCCGAAGCGGACCGCCGTGAACAGGCCGGCGAAGATCGAGATCTTCATCGACTCGTAGACGAACAGGTGCGGCCATGAATCATGGTAGTAGGTAGCGCCCATCAGCGCATACACGGCGTGGCGGATGCCGAAGGCGAGCGGCGTGAAGACGATCCACCACACCGGCAGCCACAGCGCCTGGCGCGCGAACCAGCGACCGGGACTGCCGAGCAGCGCGTCGTCGCGGCGGCTGAAGCGCAGCTGCGCGAGTACCAGCACGGTCGCCACCAGTGCCGACGAACCCTCCCATAACACCGGCTTCCACAGCTCGGGGCTGTGTTCGTTGCGCTGGAAGTCCTGGACGGCCACCAGCACCATCAGGGTCCAGAACAGGACCCATACCAGGATGAAGACGAGATTGCGGCGAGGAATCTGCATGGCGAAATCATCTGCCATCCTTGCCTGATTGTCAAAATCCAGAATACTGGAATCAGTATTCCAGTTCATCCTCGCCCGGCTTGCGCCCGCGGCTGCGGTCGAGCGGCTCCTTCATGCCCTCGACCTCGCGCATGAATTCGTCGATGCCGTGGTCGCGGCTGACCCGCAGACCGGGCGGCATCAGCACCGCCATGTAGAGCTCGTCCGCCAGGCGTCCGGTGCGCTGCAGGTTGAAGGCCAGGATCAGGCCGGAGCCCAGCACCGCCAGGCCGGCGGCGATCCAGCGGTAGCGCAGGCGGTTCTGCGGCCTGACGGTGCAGAGGTGGAAATAGAGCATGCCGGCCACCAGCAGCGTCGCCGCGTGCGAGGCATAGCGGGTGAAGAACTCGACCGAGAAGGCATAGGCGGCGGTGGCGCACAGCATCGCCACCAGGCTCAGCGCAGCCAGCCCGCAGCCGAACACGAACAGGTGGCGGCCCAGGCGCGCATGGCGTCCGAACAGGCGGTTGGCGAAGGACCACACGCCGGCCCACAGCAGGGCCGCGCCGACGCCCCATGCCAGGGCCTCGAAATAGCGCACGAACTCGACATACTGCGTGTCGCTGAGCCAGCGCGCAAACAGGGCGCAGGCGCCGACCAGCAGGACGCCGGCCGTGCCGGGCAGCGCGCCTTCCCAGCGGTGGAAGGTGCGGTCCTCGAGCTCCGGCGCCACCGGAAAACTCGCCGCCCGCACCCGCAGCGAGGTATGGCCGATGCGCACCACGGTATCCCCGGACAGCACCACTTCCTGCAGCCGCTTGCCGCGATGATTCAGGCCGTTCCTGCTGCCGAGGTCGCGCAACACCAGGCGTCCGGCATTGTCCAGCTCGATGCGCGCGTGGCTGGCGGCCACATAGTCGTCGTCGAGAATCAGCTCGTTATCGTAGCCGCGGCCGATCCGGATCGGCAGGGCGTCCACGCAGTGGCGCTGCAGCACGTCGCCGTTGCGCGCCAGGGTCTCGATATACCAGGGGCCGCTCATCGCGCCAGCCTCCGGGGCTGGGTCCGTCCCAGCGAGGACAGGAAGGCGCGGGTGGCGCGCAGGCCGTTCTCGTAGGAGACGCCGGCCAGGTCGAGACGGCTCTGCAGGCTGGCATGGCCGTCGTCGGTGCTGGCGGTGAGCAGGGTGAAGTTGTACAGGCCGGCAAACTTGCGGTAGGCGCGCACGCAGGTGACGGCGCGCAGCGGCAGGCTGGCCGTGTGCACGAACTGCTCGGTGCAGGACGGGCGGGTCAGGCGCACGTCGCGCGAGGCGCCGATGCGGTCGACCCGGAAGCGGGCGCTGGCCAGTGCCGCGAACTGCAGCGGATGCATGCCGGCCGAACGCAGGTAGAGGTGGGACATCGACACATGCCCGGTCTGCTGGGAATCGGAGACGTACACCGCCACCTCCATCGCGCAGCTGACGGAATCGCCGGTGAACTCGGCTTCGAGGCGGAAGTTGGTGCGCCCCCAGCAGCGCAGCTGCTGCGATTCGCGCACCGGCACGTGATAGGGCCCCATGGTCTTGATCGACAGCGGCTCGGCCAGCAGGCGGTCGATCATTTCGCGCTGGTGGGCCAGCAGCTGCTGGGCGATCAGCGGATTGAAGTCTTTCGGCGGGTGCGGCTGCGCGGCAACCTTGCGCAGCAGTTCCTGGGCGAAGCGTACCGGCACCAGGAAGCTGACCGACTCGCCGTCGCGGCGCTTCGAGACGTTGATCCCGGCCACGGTGCCGGACGCCGTCACGCTGGGACCGCCGCTCATGCCGGAGTTGATCGGCCCCGTGAAGATCAGCTGGTCGTAGAAGCTGCGCGTGACCACACCGTTATAGGCGCCTTCCGAGATCGCGAAGCCGAGGTCGAGAGGATTCCCCAGCGAGTACAGGTACTGGCCCTGGGTCAGCCTGACCGGACGGTCGGGCACCTGGAAGAAACCGGTGCCTTCGCGGTTCACGCGCACCACCGCGAGGTCGTGCAGCACGTCGACCGCCATCAGCTCGACCGGGCCGGTCCTGCCGTCGGTGTCGACGTATTCGCCGATGTAGACGTCGGGGTCGAGCGCCATCTGCGACACCACGTGGTAATTCGTCAGCACCAGCCTGCCGGTGCCGACCAGGAAGCCCGAGCCGACCGAGGACTGGCTGCGGCCGTTCTTCAGCAGCATGCGGATCTGCAGCAGGTCGGACTTGGCGGCCGAGTACAGGTCCTGGGCGGCGGTGGAGGGCGGCGGCAGGGCCGCGGTTTCGTCGGTTTCGCCGGGGAGGGGAGCGGGCGGCGTGGTGGCGGGCGGCGTGGCGGGAGGGATCACCAGCGGCGGCTGCGGCGCCTGCTTGCCGCCGGCGCCCGTCGAAGCGCTCTTCTGTGCGACAGGCGCGGCGCCGGCGATGGCGCAGAGCAGGCACAAGAGGGTGACAAGCGGGAGCGGGCGCATTCCATTCGTCGCTGGAAAGATGACTGGAGTTCATCTTGCCAGAAGATGCAGGAGGGTAGCGCTCGATGGTGCAACGCCATCCCCGCGAAGGCGGGGACGACGTCAAATACTTACAGCTCGCCGTCCAGCACCGGCTCGGCCGCAGGCGTCATCATATGCCCCAGCTTCGCCTGCTTGGTATTCAGGTAGTTGTTATTGAAAGCGTTACGGTTCACCAGCAGCGGCACGCGTTCGGCGACGTCGAAGCCGAGCTTGGTCAGGGCGTCGATCTTGCGCGGGTTGTTGGTCATCAGGCGCACCGACCCGATGCCGAAGTGGGCCAGCATCGGCTGCACCAGCTCGTAGTTGCGGGCGTCGGCGTGGAAGCCCAGCTGCAGGTTGGCTTCGACGGTGTCGGCGCCGGCTTCCTGCAGGCGGTAGGCGCGGATCTTGTTCACCAGGCCGATGCCGCGGCCTTCCTGGCGCAGGTAGAGGAGGATGCCGCGGCCTTCGGCGGCGATCTTCTTCAGCGCGCCTTCGAGCTGGGCGCCGCAGTCGCAGCGCTGCGAGAACATCACGTCGCCGGTCAGGCACTCCGAGTGGATGCGCATCAGCGGCGCCTCATTCGTGGACAGGTCGCCCAGCGTCATCGCCAGGTGTTCCTTGCCGGTGGCATGCTCGACGAAGGCGTGCAGCGTGAACTGCGCCCACGGCGTCGGCAGGGTGCACGACGTGACGTAGTCGACGAGGTTGGACGAAGCGGCGGCGTTGTCTTGCATGACTGGTTCCTGAGACGTAGGCAATGATTTCTGCAACAGTAAACCCGAAGTTTACCGGAAATCCGACATGGCCGTGTGGCGCCGGGTGTTTACCCACGTTCACACTGTGTCCGCAGGGCATCATCGTGTGCTACGCTGGCGGCGGCCTTTTCCTCGATGATCCCGATGCCGTCCTCACGCTCCTTTCCCCGCAATCTGCTGCCGCGCCGCCTGGGTGCCTGGCTGGCGCTCGCCTTCACCCTGCTGACCGTTGCCCTGTCCGTGCTGCTCGTCACCGTCATCGAGCGCAGGAATACCGAACAGGTCAAGTCCAACATCGGCCACAGCCTGGCCGAGCTGGCGCTGCAGACCTCCGACAAGCTCGAGCGCGGCATGTACGAACGCTATCGCGAAGTGCACCTGATGGCGCAGCGCCGCGGCCTGCGTCCGGAGACCCCGGTGAAGCGGCGCCGCGAAACCCTCGACCAGTTGCAGGGCAGCTACGGCTACTACAGCTGGATCGGCGTGGCCGGCATGGACGGCAGGGTACAGGTGGCGGCCAGGGGCCTGCTGGAAGGCGCGGACGTGTCGAAGCGCCCGTGGTTCGGCAGCGCCCTGAAGGGCGTGCACGCCGGCGACGTGCACGAGGCGGTGCTGCTGGCCAAGTTCCTGCCGCAGCAGCAGGAACCCTGGCGCTTCGTCGACGTCGCCTTCCCGGTACGGGACGATGCCGGCCGCGCCGAGGGCGTGCTGGGCGTGCATCTGTCCTGGCAATGGGCGCGCGACGTCGAGCGCTCGGTGATCGCGCCGATCGCCGCGCGGCGCCAGGTCGAGGCCCTGATCGTCGATGCCAAGGGCGTGGTCCTGCTCGGCCCCGCGGGCTTGCAGGGCAAGACCCTGTCGCTGGCCAGCCTGAAGTCGGCGCAGACGCAGAAGGAGGACGGCTACCTGGTCGAGAAGTGGCCGGACGGCGTCTCCTACCTGGTCGGCTTCGCGCGCGGCCACGGCTATGCCGAATATCCCGGCCTCGGCTGGACCGTGCTGGTGCGCCAGAACGTCGACGACGCCTACGCGCCGGTACGCCGGCTGAGCGAATACGGCCTCACCGCCGGCATCCTGCTGGCGGGCCTGTGCTCGATCGCCGGCGTGCTGGTGGCGCGCCGCATCACCCGCCCGCTGGACGAACTGGCGCGTTCGGCGCGCGGCATCCGCGAGGGCGAGCCGGTGACCATCAGCCCGGGCCGCGGCGGCTACGAGGAAGTCGAGACCCTGTCCGGCACCCTGAACGCGCTGGTGGCCGACCTGGTCCGGCGGCGCGGCGAGCTGGAGGACCTGAACGCCACCCTCGAACTGCGGGTCGAGCAGCGCACCCGCGAACTGGAGCAGGCCCTGAACACGGTGCGCGCCAGCCAGCAGCGCATCGTGAACATCATCGAGACCGCCCAGGACGCCTTCATCAGCGTCGATCTCGACGGCCGCATCACCGACTGGAACTCCGCCGCCAGGGACATGCTGGGCCGGACCCGCCAGGAAGCCGTCGGCCGGATGCTGGTCGACGTGGCGATTCCGGAACGCCATCGCGCCAGCGCGCTGCGGGCCCTCCAGCATTTCCGCGAGACCGGCGAGCTCGCGCTGCTCGGCCACCGCGTCGAGCGCAACCTGGTGCGGCGCGACGGCGCCGAGATCACGGCCGAGATGACGGTCGGCCTGGTCGGCACCGGCGAGGGCGTGTTCTTCAGCGTGTTCCTGCACGACGTCTCGGAGCGCAAGCAGATCGAGCGCATGAAAAACGAGTTCATCTCCACCGTCTCGCACGAGCTGCGCACGCCGCTGACCGCGATCAGCGCCTCGCTGTCGCTGCTGAAGGACGGCATGGCCGGTGAGCTGCCGGCGGATGCGCAAGGCCTGGTCGGCGTCGCCTGCGCCAGTTCCGAGCGCCTGGTGCGCCTGATCGGCGACGTGCTCGACATCCAGAAGATGGAAGCGGGGCAGATGGACTACCGCTTCGAAGCGCAGCAGATGGCGCCGGTGGTGGAGGGCGCGGTGGCGGCAATGGACAGCTTCGCGTCCCAGGCCGGCGTGCGGCTGGCCGTCGAGGCGGCGGGCGATGCGCAGGACCTGCGCGCTAAGGTCGACCGTGACCGCTTCACCCAGGTACTGACCAATCTGCTGTCCAATGCGATCAAGTTTTCCGGGCCGGGCGGCGAGGTGCTGACCCGCCTGGAACGCGTTGGCGGGATGCTGAAGATCGCCGTGATCGACCATGGGGCCGGCATTCCGGAAGCCTTCCGCCAGCGCATCTTCCAGCGCTTCGCCCAGGCCGATTCGGCCGACTCGCGCCAGAAGGGCGGCACCGGGCTGGGGCTGAACATCTGCAAGACCATCGTCGAGGAGCACGGCGGGCGCATCCGCTTCGAGAGCGTGGAAGGCGAGGGGACCAGTTTCTTTGTCGAGCTGCCGGCTTTAACGACGGCTTAAGTGTTCGAGCCTTGCGTTCGTGTTAAGTTGTCATCCATTCCATTATCGACGAATCCGACGCCATGATCCTCGACCTTCTCTTCCAGGCAGGTGCCGAAGTCGCGCTGAACGTCGCCGCGCGGCGCAGCAGGGCCGTGCGCAGCTCGCTCATCGCCGCAAGCGTGCTGGTGGTGGCGGTGACCCTCGCCTATGCGCTCGCCTGAGCCGCCCCGGGTAGTCCGCTGGAAGGCCGTCGAGGGCCACGGCCTGGAACACCTGCTGCTGCGCGCGGACGAGCGCGGTGTGAGCGCGGATGGCATGATCATTGGCGAGCGCTTCGGCGGGCGTTTCGGCGAACCCTACACCGTGCGCTACAGCATCCTCTGCGATGCCGCTTGGCGCGTGCGCAGGCTGAGCGTGGACAGCATCGACGGCGGCGGACTGGTCCTGCTGGGCGACGGGCAGGGCCGCTGGACCGATGGCGCCGGCCAGCCGCTTGAAGCACTCGACGGCGCCATCGATGTCGACCTGACCGCCAGCTGCTTCACCAATACCTTGCCCTTGCGCCGCCTCGGCAGGGCGCTGGCCGGGCGCACGGTCATCGAGGTGGCGTATGTGCATATTCCCACGCTGGACTGTGCGCCGGCGCGGCAGGCCTATACCCGCATCGCGCCGGGCCGTGTCCTGTACGAAGGAATCGGCAGCGACTTCCAGGCCGAACTGGATGTGGACGAGGACGATCTCGTCCTGCGCTATCCCGGCCTATTCGACCGTATCGAGGCCTAGGCGACCGCCGAGCCTTCGCCGGTACAGGGGCAGCACGTGATCGCGGGTCAGCGGGGCGAGTTCGAGAGCCGTCGCGGAATCGGCATCGACCCAGACCGCCTCTTCGATCTCGGCCGCGGGCATGACCGGAGGATCCACCCGGATCTCATACAGCTCGCAGCACACCTCGAAGCCCGGCTCGTTCGCGGCCGGCGCGCTGAACCGGCCAAGAAAGCGCGCCCGTGCGATATCGGCATCGATATCCAGCTCTTCCTTCAACTCCCTGCCGAGCGCGTCTTCGGGACGCTCATCCGCTTCGATCTTCCCGCCGGGCTGCATGAAGGCGGCGGTGCCGCGCTTGCGCACCAAAAGCGTTTTTCCTTCGGCGTTCAGGAGCAGGGCGGCGGCAATGTGGAGGCGTCTGGTCATGGCGGTTTCGGCGGATGTAAGCGGCCGCATATTGTAATGGACGCCGCTGTCGGGGACCCAGGCCGCCAGCGCCTGCGCATAGGAGGCGTCGTTGGCAGGCGCTTCGCGCACGGACACCGGCTGCTCCGCCGCCAGCAGGCTCGCCATCGCCGGCAGATCCCGGCCGTTGATCGTGGCCTGGAAGCGGCGCCGCGGGCGGTCGATCGACTGGTGCTGCACGACGTCCTCGGCAGGCCAGCCGTTCGAGCGGATCGAAACGGACTCCGACCGCGACAATTACATGGCGACCAGCCAGGGCGTGGCATATGGACTGATCGACCGCGTACTCAATTGCCGCGCCTGAGTCGTTCGATTCAAATGGCGGCGTTGCAGGCCATCCAGTCCGCGAGCTCCGCGGCCATGATGGGCTTCGAGATGCGGTAGCCCTGGCCGACGTCGCAGCCGTTGGCGCGCAGCCAGTCCAGTTCCTCGGCGGTCTCGACGCCTTCCGCCACCACCGACAGCCCCAGCGCGTGGCTGAGCATGATGGTCGACTTCACGATGGCGGCGTTGCGCGGCGAGTCGGCGATCGCGGTGACGAAGCTGCGGTCCAGTTTCAGTTCATTCACCGGCAGGCTTTTCAGGTAGGCCAGCGAGGCCTGGCCGACGCCGTAGTCGTCGATCGAGAGTTTCACCCCGAGCGCCGCCAGCGCGTTCAGGTGGGACAGGGCCAGCGCCGGCTCGTCCATCAGGGCGCTCTCGGTGATCTCCAGGCACAGGCGCGCCGGCGGTACGCGGTGGAACTCGAGCAGGGCCTTCACGCGCCGCGGCAGTTCCGGATCCAGCAGGTCAAGGGTCGACAGGTTGGCCGAGACCGCGATGTCCAGGCCCTGCGCCTGCCATTGCGCCAGCTGGCGGATGGCGGCGTCCAGCACCCAGGGCGTGATCTCGCGGATGAAGCCGGTCTGCTCGGCGAAGGGGATGAAGCTTCCCGGCGCGACCATGCCGCTGCCCGGACGGCGCCAGCGCAGCAGCGCTTCGGCGGCATTGACGCGGCCGCTCACCAGGTCCAGCTTGGGCTGGTAGGCCAGCAGGAATTCGCCGTTCGCCATCGCGGCGCGCATGTCGCCGATCAGGGACAGCTGCTCCGGCGCCGGCTCCGCGCCCGCCTCGTGGGCGAAGGCCAGGCCCGAGCGGCGCCGCTTGGCCGCCGCCAGCGCCAGTTCGGCGCGCCGCAGCAGGGTGCCGGCGTCCGTACCATCCTGCGGATACAGGGCGATGCCGATGCTGCCGCCGATGTCGAGTCGCTGCCCGTCCAGCGTGATCGGATCGTGCAGCTGCTCCAGCACCGCACGGGCAAAGCCGCGTGCGCAATCCTCGGTCTCGATCTCGAGCAGGAAGGCGAAGTGGTCGCCCCACAGCCGCGCCACCATCAGCGGCGGCCGTTCCAGCCTGGAGATGCGTTCGCCGACTTCGCGCAGCAGGCGGTCGCCGACCTGGTAGCCGAGCGCATTGTTGATCATCGCGAAGCGGTCGATGTTGAGCACCGCCACCGCACGCGAGGTGCCGGCCGGCAGGCGCGCGAAGGTCTCGAGGAAGCGGGTGCGGTTCGGCAGGTCCGTCAGGCCGTCCACGTAGGCCAGGCGCACGATGCGTTCCTCGCGGCTGGCGATGCCGTCGCGCATGTGGGCGAAGCTGGTGGCCAGCCGGCCGATCTCGTCCTGGGGCAGGGCCGGCAGCGCCTGGCCGTAGTCGCCCTGGGCGATGCGGTGCGCGGCCGCCGACAGTTCTTCGAGCGGCTTGACGATGCGCCGCGCCAGCGTGATGCTGCCCAGCGCGAACACCAGGATCGCGATGCCGACCACCCACAGCAGGCGCTGCAGCAACTGGCTGAACGGCGCCTCCACCGTCGAAACCGGCAGCTGCAGCACGGCCTGCATGGCGCCGTCCAGCGGCAGGCGCATGGTGCGCCAGGTTTCGCCGCCGGCGTCGAGCAGGGCCTGCCTGCCGGCCGCCTGCAGGCCGCTCAGGCTCAGCGCGGCGCGCTGCTTCGCATCGAAGGACGAGGCCAGCAGGACCGGGCCGCGCGCGCCGAAGCGCACCACGTGCACGGCCAGTCCGGTCACCTCGGCCATGTCGCGCGCCCAGCCGTCGTCGACCCGGAAGGCCATCGCCACCCAGGCGATGCGGCGCGGCGCCATGATCGGCACCAGCACCACCTGGTAGAGCTGGCCATTGCGCATCTGGCGGAAACCGGCGCTGCGTCCGCTGGATTCGGCCTCGAGCAGCAGGTCGGGGAAGGGGAAGGCGTCGCCGGCGGCGGTTTCGCGCTGGGAGCTGGCGATCAGGGCGCCGCTGGTGTCGGCCACCATCATGACCTGGGCGTGGATGCGCTGGCCGTGGTTGCGGATCACCGAGCGCATGGTGGGCTGGTCCTGGGTCGCGATCGCTTCGCGGAAGGCGAAGTCGGCGGACAGCACGCCGGCCGCCGTCTCCAGCTGGCGCTGGTTCTGGTCGAGCAGGCGCTGGAACACCTTGGCACCCACCACCAGGCCGTTGCTGCCTTCGCTGCCGACGATGCGCGCGCTGCTCTCGCGCACCAGGGTCAGCACCAGGCCCATGACGAGCACCAGCAGGCCCACGAACACGAGGACGATGCGGCGCTGGAGCGAGGTGAGACCCATGAACGATGCTTCCTTTGTTTCAGTAACTGTCCTGGTCGATCGCCGTGTGCGGCTTGGGCTCGCGCGCCCGCGCGTCCAGTACCAGGTTCAGCCTGGCCGGGGCGGCCGCGAGTTCGATCTCACTGGCCGCCGCCTGCGCCTTCTGCAGCGGATGCCAGAGCTGCAGGCGGTAGCGCCCGGCCGGCAGGTTGGCGATGCGGACCTGGCCGTCGGGCCCGGTCTTGCCGAAATACGGCGACTCCACCACCAGCACATAGGCTTCCATCCAGTCGTGGATATTGCAGCCGATGACGACCTCGCCCGGCTTGTCGAAAGTGATGGGCTGGCCCGGCTTGCCGGCATAGAGCTTGATCTCGAAGCGCTTGGGCTGGGAGAAGGAGTAGACGTGGTGGCGGACCGTGTCGTTGTTCGGGAAGTCGACCGCGGTGCCGGTCTGCACGACCGTCACCCAGGGAGAAAATTCGGCGCCGCGCTGCTCGATCACGGCATGCGGGCGGTTCTTTGCCGCCGGTACGGCGCCCGCGAGCGGTTCGAGCACCACGACGGCGCCGGGCACCGGCTTGCCGGCCGGCGTCGCCACCCGCGCGTCCAGGGTGGCGCCGGCCGCGCTTGATGCCAGCGGCAAGCCGAGGACGACCAGCAGGGCCGGCAGGGACGCGCGCAGGAACATCGGCGTCCTTATTGGTCGAGCTGCATGGCAGGAGCGATCTGCCAGAGTTCGGTGGTGAGTTCGCCGTCGCGGTAGGTCAGGACGTGCAGGACCTTGAGCGGCAGCTTGCCGCCGTAGTCGGCGCGCTGCTGCACCGAGGCGCCCTTCGGATTGGCGAAGGCGCTCAGCTTGCCGAAGGTGGCGGGACGGGGCTTGCCCTCGTTGACCGCGATGAATTTCTGCCAGACGGCGCGGATCGCTTCCTTGCCGCGGTAGCGGCCGTCGAGCGGGCCGCCGACCCATTCCATATAGGCATCCTCGGGATAGTCCTTCATCAGGGCCTCGAGGTCGCCGGCGGCGACGGCGTCGAGGTGGGCGCGCGCCTTGGCTTCGTCCAGCGGACCCGCGACCGCCTGCGTGGCCGGCAGGCAGGCCAGGACCAGGGCCAGCGTCATGCAGCCTTGCTTGAGTTTCCGGAACGTCATGAGCCTCTCCTTGGCGTGATCTGGTTTGTATTTATTACCGGAAATTAATAATACACGGAAAGAAGATGGTGTTCTATACACGATGGGAAGCGTTGTTTTCAGGCCGTAAATACTCGCGCGATGGTTTGACGCGGCATCAACGCAGCTCATGCAGGGCGATGCCGCCGAAGGCGCCATCCCAGGCGCTGAAGTCGGATTCTAGTGCCGGGAGAAGGCGCAGCAGGGATTGTCTATCCCGGTGGAAGCTGGTGGCGCTGCCGTCGATCTCGCGGGTCGATTGCAGGCGGAACCCCTCGGCGCCCGCCGCCGCGGCCACGGGTTCGCGCAGCAGGGCCAGCACCTGCTGGCCGCCGACCTTCAGGCGCAGCAGGCCGGCCGCTTCGCCCGCCTGGGCGCGCACGTAGCGGCGCTGGGTTTCGGCGGCGATCCCGCCGGCTTCCAGCGCGATGCGCACCTGCCTGCCATGGCGCGCGCCCCAATCGAGGAAGGGCATGGCGAATTCGCTCACCTGGGCCGGATCGGTGCGGTAATCCATCACGGCGAGGGTATCGACCAGCGGTGCCAGGCCGTCCAGCAGGGCGGTCTTGCCATCCCACCAGAAGGGCACCACCAGCTCCAGGTGCAGGCTGCCGGCCGCCTCGCGCAGGGTGTGCGCCATCGCCAGGTAGCGCGCGTCCCAGTCGACCTTGCCGGCGCCGCGCTCCAAAAGCTGATAATCGGGTAGCAGGTAGGGTTCGACGTCGAACTGCAGGCCGGCCAGGCGCGCGGCCGGTTCGACGCCGGCGTTGTAGTTCAGGTAGGCGCGCACCATGCGCGCCAGCGCCGGCTGCTGCTCGGGCAGCACCATGTGCGGGTCGCCGTCCACGCTCAGCACGCGGATGCCGCGCGCGTTCGCACGCCGGACGAAGGCGGCCAGGCGCGCCGGTTCCCGGACCGCCTCGTTCCTGAACGGCACGCTGACGAACAGCTCGCGCACCCGCTGCGCCGCGGCCCAGTCCAGCAGCGCGGCGCCATGCTCGCGCCAGTCGGCCGCCTTCCAGACCCAGGTCGAGCGGGCCGCCGGCCGGGCGGTCGGTGAGGGATCGGGTTCGATGGCCAGATAGTCCAGCGCCAGGCTGGCTGGCTGGGCCGGGCATTGCAGGACGAAGTGCTTCCAGCTTGCGCGGTCCAGGGTGTCCGGCAGCGCCGGCGTGAAGATCTGCGGCGAGGCGGCGGCCGGATGCGCGGGCAGTTCGCCCAGATCCAATGCGGTTTCGCGCGCGGCGCGGACGCCGTCGGCGGCCTGCAGCGAGAAGCCGGCGCCGCCCGCATACGAGGCCGCCAGGCGCAGGCGCGCGCGCGGCAGGAACCAGGGGCCGCCGAGCAGCACCCCGGCCGACCGGGTGCCGGCGCCGCAGTCGACGGTCAGCCGGCCGCCCTCGAGCTTGAGATTGACCCGCTCCTCCACCCCGAAGGCGCGCGCCTGCATGCGCTCCAGCAGGTTGGCGCGCAGCGGCATGATGCCGGGCTTCTGGACGCCGGGGCGCGAAGAGGGCAGCAGGTGCTCGCTGACCGCAAAGCGGCCTTCGCGCACGCGGCCGTGCAGCAGGATGGTGTGCTCGATGGCTTCGGTGGGGCCGAGCGGGAACAGGGTCTCGACCCGGGCGCCGGCCGGCAGGGCGATGCTGGTGCAGCCGGGGTGTGCGGCCTGGCTGTCGGCCTGCCAGCGCAGGCGCGCGCCGTCGGCGCCGACAGTATCGGCAAACGGCGTGGCCGACGGCGCGGCAGCCGCTGCGGCGCTTTGCGGGCACAGGTGCAACCAGGCGGCATGGGCGGGAGCGCTCATCGCGAACAGGGACAGCATCAGGGCGCGCGCGATCACGGCTTGTCCGCGAAGCTGCCCTTGCGCGCCATGGTGCCCCAGGTCGCTTCCTTTTGCATCGCCCAGCGGAACAGGCCGACCAGGCGCCACCAGGTGTTCAGCTGGCGGTAGCCGAGGTTCTCGACCAGCACCACCACGCCCAGGGCCAGCAGCTGCTTGCCGCGCGGGTAGATGTGGAAGGACATCTCTTCCAGCAGCAGGCCGGAGGCGGACAGCAGGATGCCCAGCCCGATCGCCACGAACATGAAGGTCGAGAAGGCCTGCCAGGAGATGTCGCCGGCCAGGAAAGAGACGATCATGAACAGGTAGCCGCCGACCTCGACCAGGGGTCCCAGCCACTCGAACAGCAGCATGAACGGGAAGGCCAGCCAGCCGGGCACGCCGCCGTTGCGCGAGAACATCAGGCCCCAGTTGGCGTTCAGGCTCTCGGCCAGGCCGCGCTGCCAGCGGATCCGCTGGTTCTTCAGGGTCTTGAAGTCTTCCGGCGCCTCGGTCCAGCACACGGGATCGGGCACGAATTCGATGCGGTAGGGCTGGCGCCGCGCGCGCAGCAGGCGGTGCAGGCGCACGATCAGTTCCATGTCCTCGCCGATGGTGTCGGGGCGGTAGCCGCCGACGCTGACCACGGCATCCTTGCGGAACACGCCGAAGGCGCCGGAGATGATCAGCATGCCGTTCACGGCAGACCAGCCGAGGCGGCCGAACAGGAAGGCGCGCAGGTATTCGACCACCTGGAGCAGGGCCCAGGGATTGCGCGGCAGGCCCACCCGGGTCAGGAAGCCGCCGCTGACTTCGCAGCCGTTGGCGATGCGGATGGTGCCGCCGGTGGCGACCACGGTCGGGTCGCGCAGGAAAGGCTGGGTCACGCGTTCCAGGCTGTCGCGCTGCAGGACCGAGTCGGCGTCGACGCCGCAGAACAGCGGATAGCGCGCGGCATTGATGCCGGCATTCAGCGAGTCGGCCTTGCCGCCGTTGAACTTGTCGATCACGCGCAGGTTCGGGAAGCGCGTCGAGCGGTAGATCGCGCGGATCTCCCTGGTGGGAATCTGACGGCGGTAGGCTTCCGGGAAAGGCAGCAGGCCGAATTCGCGCTTCAGCACCTCCAGCGTGCCGTCCTTCGAGCCGTCGTTGACCACCACGACCTCGTATTCGGAATAGGTCAGCTGCAGCATCGAGCGCACCGAAGCGGCGATGCTCGCTTCCTCGTTATACGCCGGCACCAGGATGCTGACCGGCGGCTCGAGGCCGGAATAGGCGCGCGGCAGGTCGTCCAGCATCTCTTCCTGGCCCTTGCGGTGCAGGGTGCGCAGCGACAGCAGGTTGAGGAGCAGGTAGCCGCCGTTCAGCAGGATGAAGTAGCACAGCACGAACCAGGTGACGAACTGGACCAGCAGGTGGTGGGTGTTCATGCGCCCTCCATTGCCGGGCCGGCCGGCGTCTCTTGCTTCGCATTGGCGGCGTCCTGCTCGGCCACCACCTGGGCCAGCATGTCGGCCGCGTAGCGGTCTTCCAGCGAGGCGTGCAGGGCGTCGAGGTCGGCGCGCTTCAGCCAGGGCAGCGCGGCCAGCGCCTGGGCGGCGCGGTAGCGCACCCACCATTCGCGGTCGGCCAGCAGGTCCGCCAGGCGCTCGACGTCGCCGCGGTCGCCGATGCGGCCCAGGGCCTTGGCGGCCTGCACACGCACCTGCCAGTCCGCGTGCGCCAGCAGGGCGCGCACCTGGCCCTGCAGCAGCGGCGTGTTCACGATGCGCAGGGCGGCGGTGACCACGGCGACGGCGTCGTTGGCCAGCGCGCCGGCCAGGGTCGCGGCCGGCAGCTCGACGCGCAGGGCCTCGGCGATGCGCAGGGCGCGCGGCAGGCGATCGGGATTCAGGCGCGGCAGCATCCCGGCCAGCACCGCCGCCACCGGCGTGCCGGCTTGTTGCAGGATGCCGGCCACGTGCGACATGGCCCAGTCCTCGCGTTCGACGAAGAGCGGGGTCAGGTATTCGGCCGCGGCCTCGGGATCGATCCGCACCAGCGCCCACAGCGCGGTCAGCGACAGGGTCGGGTCGTCCAGGCCGGCCAGGCGCAGCAGTTGGGGCCAGGCTTCGCGGTCGCCCAGGTGGCCCAGCATCAGGGCCGCCAGCAGGCGCTCGGTGCGGGCTCGCCGGCCCAGCATGGCGCGCGCTTCGGCGTCGAGGCCCATGCGGCGCGCGATGGCGTTGAGGGCGGCGCCGGCCTCGCCGCGCAGCGAGGACTGCAGGTGCACCCACAGCTTGATGAAGTGCAGGCGTTCGGAGGCGAGCAGGCGTGGCAGTTCCTGCGGGCCGTCGCCGACGATGGCGGCGTTCAGCAACGGCCGCCAGCGCGCCAAGGTGCGTGCGCGGCGCCGTTCGCGCGCGCGCAGCGAGATGCGCAGGCGCACGATCTGCAGGCCGAGCAGGAGGGTCAGCAGCAGGGCGGCGATGCCGGTCCAGAAGGCCGCCGCCAGGATCGGATCGGAGGGCGCGCCGAAGCCGGGCGCGGTCGCAAGCGTGGGAAACCTCACGGACAGAGCGCGGAGAGGCCGCGCCGTCAGGCCGCGGTCTTGAGGAAGCGGCGCAGGCGCGCCAGCAATTCCTGGGGCTGGAAGGGCTTGATGATGAAATCGTCGGCGCCGGCATCGAGCGCGCGCACGGTGTCGCGTTCGGTGTTCTTGGCGGTCAGCATGATGACCGGGGTTTCCTGCCAGCCGGCCTGGGCGCGGATCAGGCCCACGATCTCGAACCCGTCCACATAGGGCAGCATCACGTCCAGCAGCACCAGGTCCGGCGCCGGATTGCCGAGCACGTGCGCGGTCGCGGCGCGGCCGTCGGCGACGTGGGTCACGAGGTAGCCTTGGCGTTCCAGCATGAAGGTGAGGACGTGGGCGATGTGGGCGTCGTCCTCGACGACGAGGACGGTGGGTTGTGCGCTCATGAAAAGGGCGGAAAAGTTGCTCTGAGGCCTGATTCTATACCGAGCCGGGACAACAAGCCCTTTCCGGACGCCGCTGTGTGGCCTGCATGCGACTACCCTTGGCAGGCCGACCACCAGGGTGGCCAGCCTGCCGAGCAGGGATTAACGCGGCAGGTCGAACAACAGCAGTTCGGCGGCGTCGGCGTTCGCGAAGCTGATGCTTTCCTCGTCGCCGATCTTGACGGCGTCGCCGCCTTTCAAGGCGACGCCATTCACCTCGACCTGGCCGCGGATCACGTGCACGTAGCCGAGGCGTCCGCGCTGCAGGGCGTGCTCCAGCTTGTCCTCGCCGTTCAGGATGGCCGCGTACAGCGAGGCGTCCTGGTGGATCAGCACCGAGCCTTCTCTGCCGTCGCTGGAAGCGATCAGGCGCAGCCTGCCCAGTTTCTCATCCCTGTCGAAGTGCTTCTCTTCGTAGCTCGGCGGGATGCCCTGCACGCTCGGCTGGATCCAGATCTGCAGGAAGTGCACCGGCTCGGTCTGCGAACCGTTGAACTCGCTGTGCCGCACGCCGCTGCCGGCGCTCATGCGCTGGACGTCGCCGTAGTGCAGGACCGAACCGGTGCCCATGCTGTCCTTGTGCTCCAGCGCGCCGTCCAGCACGTAGGAGATGATCTCCATGTCGCGGTGGCCGTGGGTGCCGAAGCCGGCGCCTGCGGCGACACGGTCTTCGTTGATCACGCGCAGCGGGCCGAAGCCGACGTGGCGCGGATCGTAGTAGTCGGCGAAGGAAAAGCTGTGTTTCGATTTCAGCCAGCCGTGGTTGGCGTCGCCGCGGTCTTCACTTTTGCGAATTTCGATCATGATTTGCTCCCTGTGTGTGTTCTCGATGGAAGCCAGTATAGCGAGGCCGCACCGGGAAGAAAAACGAGTAGTTTTGCGGGCTATGATCGAAAAAATCGATTATTAACGTTTTAACGGATCCAGCAGCCCGCGTAGGGCGTTGTGATCGATCTCGTACATCAGTTCGAGCAGCTCGCCCAGCTCGCCACGGGGAAAGCCTTCGCGCGCGAACCAGGCGAGGTAGTGGCCGGGAAGGTCCGCGATCTTCTTGCCCTGGTATTTACCGAAGGGCATTTCGCGGACGAGGAGGAGTTGCAGGTGTTCGGGTTTCATGGTGCCGCCAGTGTAGTAGCATGACCGCGAGGAGGAAAGCAGCATGGACACCGACTACGACCTGCAACGCTTCGTGGACGCCCAGCACGACGTCTACGCCACCGCGCTCGCCGAACTGCGCGCCGGGCGCAAGCGCAGCCACTGGATGTGGTTCGTCTTCCCGCAGCTGGAAGGGTTGGGACGCAGCGGGATGGCGCAGCGCTACGCGATCCGCTCCGCCGACGAGGCCGCGGCCTACCTGGCCCACCCGGTGCTGGGCAAGCGCCTGCGCGAGTGCGCCTCCGCGGTCGCGATGCACCAGGATCGCAATGTCGACGAGATCTTCGGCGATCCCGACAACATGAAATTCCACTCCAGTATGACCCTGTTCGCCGACGTCGCCCCGGACGAGGCGATCTTCCAGACCTGCCTCGACCGCTTCTTCGGCGGCGAGCCCGATCACGCCACCGTCGAGAGGCTGGCATGAACGCGAGAATTCCGGATCCCCTGGCGATTTTCGTGGACGGCCTGACGGGGCTGGTCGACGGCGGCGCCGACGAAGCCACGATCTTCCGCGACGGCCGCGCCTTGCTGGCCGGCCTGATCGCGCACGACGATTGGCTGCCCGCTGCGCTCACCGAGCCCGACCCGGCCAACTACCGCATCCACCTGCTGCACCGCGATCCGGCGGGACGCTTCTCGGTGTCGGCCATGGTGTGGGGGCCGGGTCAGGGCACGCCCATCCATGACCACACGGTGTGGGGCATGGTCGGTGTGCTGAGGGGGAGGGAGCGCTGCGAGGAGTTCGGCCTTCCAGCCCGGCCGGGCGGGTCGCTGGTTCCCGGCCACGTGCATGAGCTGGAACCCGGTGATATCGATTTCGTATCACCCAGCGTCGGTGATATACATCGCGTATCGAATGCGCTTGCCGGCGGCACCTCGGTCAGCATTCACGTCTACGGGGCCGACATTGCCGCCATCACCCGCTCGCGCTGGGAAACGGATGGCCGGGTCACGCCTTTCGTCAGTCCCTACGCCTCCTGCCTGCTGCCCAGTCGTGCGAGCTGAGGTGGATTTCCCGTTGTTGCGTATAATCCGCCGAATAGCTTGCCCAACAACACATTCTCACTAACAACACATGGCTTCATCTTCAGAAAACATCAGCATGGCGGTGTTCTGCGACTTCGAGAACGTCGCACTCGGCGTGCGCGATGCGAATTACGAAAAATTCGACATCAAGCCCGTCCTCGAACGCCTGCTGCTCAAGGGCAGCATCGTGGTCAAGAAAGCCTATTGCGACTGGGACCGTTACAAGGGCTTCAAGGCCACGATGCATGAAGCGAACTTCGAGCTGATCGAAATTCCGCACGTGCGCCAGTCGGGCAAGAATTCGGCGGACATCCGCATGGTGGTGGACGCCCTCGACCTGTGCTACACCAAGGCCCACGTCGATACCTTCGTGATTATCTCGGGCGACTCCGACTTCTCGCCGCTGGTCTCCAAGCTGCGCGAAAACGCCAAGCGCGTGATCGGCGTCGGCGTCAAGAATTCGACCTCCGACCTGCTGGTCGCCAACTGCGACGAATTCATCTTCTACGACGACCTGGTGCGCGAAGTGCGCCGCGCCGCCGCCAAGCGCGACGAGCGCAAGAGCCAGCCGCAGCAGGGCCGCCGTCCTTCCGACGAGAACAATCGCAAGAAGGAAGAGATGGAGGCGCGCAAGCTGCAGGCCCTGGAGATGGTGGTCGAGACCTTCGACGCCCTGGTCTCCGAGCGCGGCGACACCGGCAAGATCTGGGCATCGCTGCTGAAGGACACCCTGAAGCGCCGCCGTCCGGATTTCTCGGAAACCTATTACGGCTTCCGCACCTTCGGCAACCTGCTCGAAGAGGCCCAGACCCGCGGCCTGTTCGAATTCGGCCGCGACGAGAAGTCGGGCACCTATGTCTACCGCAGCGCCCAGCCCATCGAGGTACTCGGCGCCGTGCCGGAAGCGGAGCCGCTGCCGGAAATGGCGGCCCTGGATGGCGCGACGCAGGAGCGCGGCGGCGACGTGGCCGAGGAGACGCGGGGCGAGCAGCCGAGCGAAATTCCGGCGATTGCTGCACCGGCACGCGAGTCGCGCCGCCGTGGCGGTCGTGGCCGCAAAGGGCGCGACCAGGCGGCCGAGCAGGCAGCGGCCCCGGTGGCGGATACCCGGGCTGCGCCGGAAGACGTGCAGGAAGACCTCGGCATGCCCACCTGGCCGGCGCCGACGCCGGATCTGGTGGAGGAAGCGGACGATACCGCGGCCGCGCCGGTGGAGGTGCAGCCGGAAGCCGCAGCCGAGACCGCAGCCGAGCAGCCGGCCGCGCCGGTGAAGGAACGCCGCCGCGCGCCGCGCAAGCCGTCCACGCGCAAATCCGCGGCGGCACAGGCTGCGACGGCCGCCGCGGCGCCCGAGGCCGGAGCCGACAATGCGGCGGTCGCCACTGACGCCGTGGTGGCGCTGGACAAGGCCGTGGCCGGTATCGATGGCGGCGCCGAAGCCGGCACCGACGGCGTGACCGACGCCGACCCGTCCGATCCGGCGCCGGCCGAAGAACAGGGGGAGGCCCAGGGCGACAAGCCGGCGCGCAAGAAGTCGTCCCGCCCGGCCCACAAGGCGTCGCGCAAGCCGGCCACGCGCGCCCGCCGTCCGGCCAAGCCGAAGACGCCGGAAGGCGCCTGATCCGGGCCATACGCGCGCCGGGCAGGCTCGGGGATGTGTGATAATGACAACGCACTCTCAAGCTTGCCCGTTTGCGCAAAGGACCGACATCATGCGACCGCTCACCGGACTGCTCGTTTCCGCCGCCACCCTGGCCGCCGCGCTCGCGGCGCCGTCTGCGTTCGCCGCCGCACCGTCGGCCTCCCATCCGCTGCTCGGGATCTGGGTCCTCAGCATCCCCCAGCTCGGCTGCTCCGAGACCTACCACTTCCGCGGCGACGGCACCACGCTGGTCAAGAGCGCCCAGGAAGTCTCCGAGAGCGAGTTCACGGTGGCCGAAAAACCCAGCGCCAAGGGCTTCTACAAGCTCGAAGACCGCGTCGTCAAGGACAACGGCAAGCAGGACTGCTCGGGCGAAGTGATGCAGGTCGGCACCCGCGCCACCAACTACCTGCGCTTTCACCCGTCGGGAGCGCGCTTCGTGATGTGCCGGGAAGAGTCGATGGAGGCTTGTATCGGACCTTTCGAGCGGATGCCGGCGCAGGGGATCTGATCCGCCGTCATTCCGCGAAAGCGGGCATGACGGGTGCTGACGGTAGTCCATCGCCCAGCTTCGGTGTATATTGCTCGGCGATTAGTCAATCGTCATTATCGGAACCCTGATGTCCCCGGCACTCCTCTTCTGCATCCTCATCGCTTATTTCGCACTGCTGCTCGGCGTCGCCTGGGCGACTTCGCGCAACGCCAACAACGACAGCTTCTTCATCGGTAACAAGAGCAGCAACTGGATGCTGGTCGCCTTCGGCATGGTCGGCACCACGCTGTCCGGCGCCACCTTCATCAGCGTGCCGGGCGCGGTCGGCATCGACGCCTTCGGCTATGGCCAGGTGCTGATCGGCTATGTGTTCGGCTACATCGCCGTGGTCTACCTGCTGCTGCCCCTGTACTACCGGCTCAAGCTGACCTCGATCTACACCTATCTCGACGGCCGCCTCGGACGCCGCGCCTACCAGAGCGGGGCCGGCTTCTTCATCCTGTCGCGCCTGTTCGGCGCCACCGCGCGCCTGTACCTGGTGGTGGCGGTCCTGCAGAGCATCATCCTCGACAGCCTGGGCGTGCCGTTCTGGCTGACCACCTTCGTCATCCTCGGCATGATCCTGCTCTACACCTACCAGGGCGGCGTCAAGACCATCGTCTGGACCGACACCCTGCAGACCACCTGCATGCTGGGCGGCCTGTTCGCCTGCGTCTGGTTCATGCTGGGCCACCTCGACCTCACCGTCCCGCAGGCCCTGCGGCAGATGCACGAGCGCGGCCTGTCGCGCGTGTTCACCTTCGACGCCGACAGCCCGAATTTCTGGCTGAAGCAGATCGTGGCCGGCGCCTTCATCGTCGTGACCATGACCGGCATGGACCAGGAGATGATGCAGAAGACGATCTCCGTGAAGACCCTGGGCGACTCCCAGAAGAACCTGCTGAGCCTGACCGCGGTGCTGGTGGTGGTGCTGTCCGCCTTCCTGTTCCTGGGCGGCCTGCTCTACCTGTACGCGCCGATCGCCGGCGTCACCGCCACCGGCGACAAGATCTTCGCCGCCGTGGTCATGGGCCACCTGCCGGCCGCGGTGCAGATCATCTTCCTGGTCGCCCTGATCTCGGCCCTGTTCCCCAGCGCCGACGGTGCCATCACCGCGCTCACCTCCACCTTCTGCATCGACATCCTCGGCATCAAGCGCCGCGACGACCTGTCGGAAGAAGGCAAGCAGCGCCTGCGCCGCCACGTCCACCTCGGATTCGCCCTGCTGTTCCTGCTGATGGTGCTGTTCTTCAAATGGGTCGACAATCCCAGCATGATCGGCGTGATCCTGAAGCTGGCCGGCTATACCTACGGACCGCTGCTGGGCCTGTTCGCCTTCGGCATGATGACCAGGCGCACGCTGAACGACCGCCTGGTGCCGGTGGTGACGATCGGCGCGCCGATCCTGTGCGCCCTGCTCGAATACAACCAGCACTATCTGCTGGGCCATTACCGATTGGGCCTGGAGTTGCTTATTGTCAACGGCGCACTCGTGTTCCTGGGCTTGCTGGCGATCTCGCGCCGGGCGACCATCAAGCCCGCTGCCGTCGCTGCCTAACCTCTTTCAAAGGAGTTCCCGATGCCATTCAAGCCCATGACCTCCCTGCGCCGCGGCCTCGGGTCGCTCTGGCGCGGCCTCGATGCCACCCGCCGCTTCGTGCTGAACCTGATCTTCCTGCTGATCCTGATCTTCCTGCTGTGGGGGATCTTCGGCGGCGGCATCAAGCCGCTGGCGCCGAAGACCGCCCTGGTGCTGGACCTGAAGGGCGAGCTGGTCGAAGAAAAGGCCGGCAGCGTGCGCGACTCGCTGGTGGCCGGCCTGTCCGGCAATGCGCGCCGCCTGATTCAACTGCGCGACGTCCTCACCGTGCTCGACGCCGCCGCCAAGGACGGCAATATCGACAGCGTGGTGCTGCTGCTCGACGAGATGGACGGCGGCGGCCTGGCTTCGCTGCGCGAAATCGGCGCCGCCGTCGAGCGCGTGAAGGCGGCCGGCAAGACCGTGGTGGCCTGGGGCGGGGCCTACGACCAGAAGCGCTACCTGGTCGCCTCGCACGCCAACGAGGTCTACCTGCACCCGATGGGCATGGTGATGATCGAAGGCTTCGGGCGCCACCGCAACTACTACCGCGACGCCCTCGACAAGATCGGCGTGACGGTCAACCTGATGAAGGTCGGCACCTATAAGAGCTTTGCCGAGCCGTTCATCGGCAACGGTCCGTCGCCGGCGGCGCAGGAGGCCGACAGCTTCCTCTACAACGCCCTGTGGACCAACTACACGAACGAAGTCGAGAAGGCGCGCAGGCTGCCGGCCGGCAGCATCGCGAAGGGCATCGAAGAACTGCCGCAGCGCATGACGGCCGCCAACGGCAACGCGGGCAAGGTGGCGCTGGACGCCAAGCTGATCGACGGCCTCAAGACCCGCGACGAAGTGCGTGCCCTGATGGTCAAGCGCGGCGCCTGGGACGAGGCCAACAAGACCTTCCGCCAGGTGTCCTTCCACGACTACCTGGCGCGCAATCCGCCCAAGCTGCTGGGCGATGCGGTGGCCGTGGTGGTCGCCGCCGGCGACATCACCGAGGGCACGGGCGGCCCCGGCATGGTGGGCGGCATCACGACCGCCAACATGATCCGCGCCGCGCGCGAAGACAAGCAGGTCAAGGCCCTGGTCCTGCGCATCAATTCGCCGGGCGGCAGCGCCTACGGTTCGGAGCTGATCCGCCGCGAGCTGGAACTGACCCGCAACGCCGGCAAGCCGGTGGTGGTGTCGATGGGCGACGTGGCGGCGTCCGGCGGCTACTGGATCTCGATGGCGGCCGACGAAGTCATCGCCGACCCGAACACCGTGACCGGCTCGATCGGCGTGTTCGCGATCCTGCCGACCGCCGATAAAGTGGTCGACAAGCTGGGCATCCACACGGCCGGCGTGACCACCACCTGGCTGGCCGACGCCTACAATCCGCTGCGCCCGCTCGACCCGCGCTTCGGCCAGGTGGTCCAGGCCAGCATCAACCACATCTACGACGAGTTCACCACCAAGGCCGCGATCGCGCGCCGCACCACGCCCGAGAAGATCGACGCTGTCGGCCAGGGCCGCGTGTGGACCGGCGGCCAGGCCAAGGAACGCGGCCTGGTCGACCGTCTCGGCAGCTACGGCGACGCCCTGCAGTCGGCGGCCAAGCGCGCCCACCTGGAGGGCAACTTCCGCGTCGCCTACACCGAGCGCGAGGAAAGCGTGTTCGCGCGCCTGCTGGAGCGCATGGGCCTGTCCGAAGCCCAGACCCTGACCGTCCAGGTCAAGCTGGGCCTGCTGCCGGCCGACCTGGCCCTGGACGCGCTGCCGGCCGGCGCCGCCGCCGGGGTGGCCAGGGACCTCGGCTGGCTGTCGCAGGTGGCCTCGCGCCGCCAGCCTTTCGCGGCGGTCACGCACTGCCTGTGCGAAGTTCCTTAACGCTCTTAACGAGCGTTAAGCCTTTGTAACAAGTTGTAGGCCTGAGCAAGCCAGTTACCACGGGCGCGGAGCCGATCCGCGCCCGTTTTCGTTTTTGCTTCTGTACGTTCTGAAACATAAAGGCAAGGCGCTCCATGCTACATTCGGGGAGTCATTTTTATTGTGCATTTGAACACTCGGCCGCCAAGGACTCGCATGAACCCGACCGTTACCCCAGATAAGGAAAAGCCAGCCATCCGCCCCCAGCGCACACGCCGTTCGCGCGTGATCGGCGCCATCGTCGCCATCCTCGTGATGGCCGGCCTGGGCTGGCTGGCCTGGCACCTGACCCACCAGCCAGCAGGCGCAGGCGCCGGCGCCGGTCCGGGTGCGGGCGCCGGCGCGAGGGGGCAGGGCGGCGCGGGCGCCGGC
>NZ_JBFRFV010000007.1:0-245298 GCF_052115005.1 Massilia sp. 2TAF26 | reverse complement strand
ATCGCCCAGGTCGCCAACGGCCAGCGCGAGAAACTGTCCGTGTACGGTGGCGACTACCCGACCCCGGACGGCACCGGCATGCGCGACTACATCCACGTGGTCGACCTGGCGATCGGCCACGTCAAGACCCTCGACAAGCTGGCCCAGGGCGCCGGACTGCATACTTACAACCTGGGCACCGGCAATGGCAACAGCGTGCTGGAAATGGTGCATGCCTTCGAAAAGGCCTGCGGCAAGCCGATTCCGTATCAGATCGTAGACCGTCGCCCCGGCGACATCGCGAAGTGCTACGCCGACCCGACCCGCGCGCGCGAGGAACTCGGTTGGACGGCGAAGCGTGACATCGCGCAGATGTGCGCCGACTCCTGGCGCTACCAGACTACCCCAAAATGAGCATGAGGACCGAACCATGAAAGCGATGATTCTTGCAGCAGGCAAAGGCACCCGCGTACGTCCGCTGACCTATGACCTGCCGAAACCGATGATCCCCGTGCTGGGCAAGCCCGTGATGGCTTACCTGATCGAACACCTGCGCAAGCACGGCGTGTCTGAGATCATGGTCAACGTCAGCCACCTGCACGAAAAGATCGAGGAATACTTCGGCGAGGGCGAGCAGTTCGGCGTCCAGATCGGCTACTCCTTCGAAGGCTATACCAAGGAAGACGGCGAAGTGGTGGCGGTGCCGATCGGCTCGGCCGGCGGCATGAAGAAGATCCAGGAATTCGGCGGCTTCTTCGACGACACCACCATCGTCCTGTGCGGCGACGCCCTGATCGACCTCGACCTGAAGGCGGCCCTGCTGGAGCACCGCCGCAAGGGGGCGATGGCCACCGTGATCACCAAGGAAGTGCCTTGGGACAGGGTGTCGAGCTATGGCGTGGTGGTCACCGACCAGAACGGCCGCATCACCCAGTTCCAGGAAAAGCCGAAGCAGGAAGAGGCGCTGTCGAATTTCATCAGCACCGGCATCTACATCTTCGAACCCGAAGTCATCGACCTGATCCCCTCCGGCGTGGAGTTCGACATCGGCTCCCAGCTGTTCCCGCTGCTGGCGGAGAAGGGCATGCCCTTCTATGCCCAGGGCCGCCCGTTCAACTGGCTGGACATCGGCAGCGTGTCGGATTACTGGGAAGTGCTGCAGAACGTGCTGACCGGCGAAGTCAATCACATGGACGTGCCCGGCATCGAGATCGAGCCCGGCCTGTGGGTGGGCCTGAACACCAGCATCGACTGGAACGGTACCACCATCAAGGGCCCGGTCTATATCGGCTCGGGCGTCAAGATCGAGGCCGGCGCCACCATCATCGGCCCGACCTGGATCGGCCATGGCAGCCACATCTGCGAAGGTGCCGAAATCGTCCGTAGCGTGCTTTTCGAATATACTCGCGTGCTTAACGATGTGACATTGCACGAGATGATCGTCTTCAAGGACTACAGCATCGACCGCGCCGGCGAGATGAAGCACTCGTCCGAATACAGCTCCGACGAGTGGCTGAACGCCCGCGACCGTCGCCGCAGCCGCCGCAAAGACGGCGCGGACGAGACAGATTCCCCATTAGAGAAAATTAGCGCATGAAAATTTATCCAGTCATCCTCTCCGGCGGCGCCGGCACCCGCCTGTGGCCGCTCTCGCGTGCCCTGATGCCCAAGCAGCTCTTGCCGCTGGTCACCGACAAGACCATGCTGCAGGAGACCGCTTTGCGGGTCCGCGGCTGGCCGGGGTTGATGGCGCCGCTGGTCGTCTGCGGCAACGAACACCGTTTCCTGGTTGCCGAGCAACTGCGCGAGGTGGGCATCACCCCGAGCGGCATCCTGCTCGAGCCGGTCGGCCGCAACACGGCCCCGGCCGTGACCGCGGCCGCGCGCCACCTACTGGCCGAGGATCCCGAGGCCATCATGCTGGTGCTGCCGGCCGACCACGTGATCGAGAAGAACGAAGCCTTCCGCCTGGCGGTCGAGCGTGCGTACCAGATGGTGCAGGACGGTTCGCTGGCCACCTTCGGCATCGTGCCGAGCGTGCCGGAAACCGGCTACGGCTACATCCGCCGCGGCGAGCCGCTGCCGGGCGTTGATGATTGCTACAAGATCGAGCGCTTCGTCGAGAAGCCCGACCGCAACACGGCCGAAGCTTTCGTGGCCGATGGCGGCTTCTACTGGAACAGCGGCATGTTCATGTTCCGCGCCGACCGCTTCCTGGCCGAGATCGAGCAGCACGCGCCCGAGATCGCCAGGGCGGCGGAGCAGGCCATGAGCAGCGCCTACCGCGACCTCGACTTCTGCCGCCTGGACGAAGCCGCGTTCACGGCCTGCCCGTCGGATTCGATCGACTATGCTGTCATGGAACATACCCGTGACGGCGTGGTGGTCGCCGCCGACATCGGCTGGAGCGACGTCGGTTCCTGGTCGGCCCTGGCCGACGTGCAGCAGGCCGATGCCCACGGCAACGTGCAGCGCGGCGACGTCTACCTGGACGGCGTCAGCAATTCGCTGGTGCGCGCCGAGAGCCGCATCGTGGCCGTGGTCGGCGTCAAGGACCTGGTCGTGGTGGAAACCTCGGACGCGGTGCTGGTGGCGCACAAGGACCAGGTCCAGCGCGTCAAGAACATCGTCGACCACCTGAAGGTCCAGGAGCGCACCGAGCACCTGTATCACACCCGGGTCTACCGTCCCTGGGGCTTCTACGAAGGCATCGATGCCGGCGAGCGCTTCCAGGTCAAGCGCATCTGCGTCAAGCCGGGCGAGAAGCTGTCGCTGCAGATGCACCACCACCGCGCCGAGCACTGGGTCGTGGTGTCGGGCACCGCGCGCGTCACCTGCGGCGACAGCGTCAAGCTGCTGGCCGAGAACGAGTCGACCTATATTCCGATCGGCATGACCCACCGCCTGGAAAACCCGGGCAAGCTGCCGCTGCACCTGATCGAGGTGCAGTCGGGCAGCTACCTGGGCGAAGACGACATCGTGCGTTTCGAGGACGTCTACCAGCGCGCCTGACCCGTTCGCCTGAATCACATTCGCCTTGATCACGCCGCCCGCGCACCAGCGCCGGCGGCGTTCTCTTTTCCGCAGGTCTACAGTGCGTACATCATCATGCGTCAGGCATACAATGCCTTGACTCGAACCGATGGGGGACTCCCATGAAGACGATCATTGCGGCGGGCGGCATGGTGCTGGCGCTGGCCGGCGGCCTTGCGCGTGCAGGCGATATCATCGGCGGCTCCAGCCTGCTGGACGACGGCCGCCAGGCCCAGCTAGAGCGCTGGCTCGGCAAGGGCGAGTTCAACCTCGACAAGGTCTACACCTTGCGTCCGGGCGATACCTCGGCCACCTTCCACCAGGCCGCCGACGGCAGGGGCGCAAGCTTCACCCTGCTCGACGTGACCAACAGCAGCGGGCAGAGCTTCCTGGTGGGCGGCTACAACCCGCAGAGCTGGTCGTCCACCGACGGCTGGCACGAGACCGAGCGCGACTTCCAGCGCACCGCCTTCCTGTTCAACTTCACCACGCCGGCGGTCTACCGCCAGGTGCCGACCAGCTACGAGCTGCCCAGCCAGGGTCTGCGCCAGACCTTCAACGACATCCTGTTCGGCCCCGTGTTCGGCTCCGGCCCCGACCTGCTGGTCAATGACGACCTCACCAAGGCCTTGTCCTGGCAACTGAGCTATGGCAATCCGATGAACGAGGGCATGAGCATCATCGACGGCAGCCTGGGCGGCCAGGCCGTCACCGTGAATGCGATGGAAATCTTCGCCATCGTCCCGGTGCCGGAGCCAAGCGCCGGCGCGATGCTGCTGGCCGGGATCGGCATGCTCGCCGCGTTCGGACACTGGCGCCAGCGCAAACGGGCGTAAATTGTCCTCGTTGCAAGTTGTGGCATGATGAAGGGATGAGATCGATCCGACGTTTTCTTCCCTTCCTGATGCTGGCGGTCAGCGCCGGCGCCCATGCCCAGTTCACCAGTGCCCCCAGCCTGCAGCCGGCGCAACTGGCCGTCGTCATCAACGATGCCGAGCCGAACAGCGTCAAGATCGGCGAGTACTACCGCAAGCGGCGCGGCATCCCGGAAGCCAACGTGGTCCACGTCAGCATTCCGGACAAGCCGCACGAGATCAGCTTCGAACGCTTCCAGGAACTCAGGGAAGAGATCGACAGCCACCTCGGCCCGGACATCCAGGCGGTGCTGATGGTCTGGACCGCGCCCTACAGGGTCGAGTGCAATTCGATCACCGGCGCCTACACGCTGGGCTTCGATCCCTCCCAGTGCGCCAAGACCTGCGCCAGCGGACGCTCCAGCCCTTACTTCAACTCCAGTTCCACACGGCCCTATACCGACCTCAAGCTGCGCCTGTCGATGCTGCTGCCGACCGAATCGGTATCGGAAGCCAGGGCGCTTATCGATCGCGGCGCCTCGGCCGGTTTCCGCGTCGTGCCGGCCACCGCCTATTACCTGGTCACCTCGGAAAAGGCGCGCAACTCGCGCGCCGGCTTCTTCCCGCCGCCGGGCCGTATCGAGTCCAGGAAACTCAGCACCAAGACGATCCAGGGCGATGTGCTGGAAGGCGCGAAGGACGTGATGATCTACGAGACCGGCATGGCCCAGGTGGACAAGCTGAATACCCTGCATTTCCTGCCCGGCGCCCTGGCCGATCACCTGACTTCGCTCGGCGGCGACCTGCTGGGAGAAGGGCAGATGAGCAGCCTGCGCTGGCTGGAGGCGGGCGCCACCGCCAGCTACGGCTCGGTCAGCGAACCCTGCAACTACTGGCAGAAATTCCCCAATCCGACCGTGCTGCTCAAGCATTACGTGCAGGGCAATAGCGCGATCGAAGCCTACTGGAAGAGCGTCGCCTGGCCGACCCAGGGCCTGTTCATCGGCGAGCCGCTGGCGGCTCCCTACCGCAAACGGCCGCGCTGACGGCCGTCCCCCTTCCGTTTCCCGAGCGGTGAAGCGGATTGGTCCGTACGGACTAATCCGTGGTCATGATGTTGTCAATTTGTGCATTTAATATTGATTTGTTAAGTGTTTCACTGACAACCGCATCCACTTCGGGAACCCACATGACCCAACGTTCATTCTTTCAAGCTCCAGGCCGCCTGACCGTGCTCGCGGCCCTGCTGGCCAGCCTGTCGGCGCCGGCCTTCGCCGGTGACGGCGGCCCCATCGTCATCAGCCAGGTCTACGGCGGCGGCGGCAACGGCGGCGCCACCTATCAGAACGACTTCGTCGAACTGTTCAACCGCAGCGGCGCCCCTGTCACCCTCGATGGCTGGAGCATCCAGTACACCTCTGCCGGCGGCAACAGCTGGGGTAGCAACAAGGTCAACATTCCCAAGGTAACCCTGGCTGCGGGACAGTACTACTTGATTCAGCTGCAATCCGGCGGCGCGGTCGGCGCCGCGATGCCGGCCGCGGACGCCTCATCCGGCAGCGTCAACATGAGCGCCAGCGCAGGCAAGGTCGCGCTGGTCAGGAGCCAGACCGCTCTGCCGACGGTCGCCAATCCGAATCCGACCGACCAGCCCACGCTGGCCGACCTGGTCGGCTTCGGCACCAGCGCCACCGGCTACGAAGGCACTGGCCCCACCTCGCCGAACCTGTCGAGTTCGCTCGCCGCGCTGCGCAAGGACGGCGGCTGTGCCGATACCGACGATAACAAGAACGATTTCGTCAACGGCACGCCGGCGCCGCGCAACACCGCCAGCGATCTGCATGTCTGCAGCGGCACTGGCGGCGGCACCCCGCCGGCCGCGCCGATCGTCCTGAACTGCCCGGCCACCGTCAGCGGCGGCCTCGGCACCGCTTTCTCCGGCGCCCTGAGCGCATCGGACAGCGACAGCATCGTCAACGCCGCCGTCATCGCCAGCGGCGCCGTGAGCGGCATCAGCCTTACCGACTTCGCACCGGCCGCCGCCGCCGGCGGCAGCGCCTCGGTCAAGCTGTCGGTCGCGGCCAACGTGCCGGCCGGCCTCTATCCGGTGGTGGTGAGCTTCAGCAACGACGCCAGCCAGAGCAACAGCTGCACCGTCAACGTCTCGGTCGCCGGCCAGCTGACGATCCCGCAGATCCAGGGCAGCGGCGCCACCAGCAAGTACGCGAACACCGTCCAGACCACCAGCGGCGTGATCACCAAGAAGCTCAGCGGCGGCGGCTTCTTCATCCAGGACCCGAACGGCGACGGCGACCCGACCACCTCGGACGCCATCTACGTGTTCGGCGCCGCCACTGCCGGCAACGTCGGCGACATGGTGCGCGTGACCGGCACCGTGACCGAATACAAGCCGAGCGGCGCGACCCGTTCCTACACCGAACTCACCAGCGTCACCGCGGTCACCGTCACCGGCAGCGGCTACACCATCGCCCCGACCAATATCCAGCTGCCGGACGCCGACCTCGCCAACTACGAAGGCATGCTGGTGCGCTTCGTCGGCCCGCTGACCGTGAACGGCAACAGCTACCTGGCCGACCGCGGCGAACTGGTGCTGTCGAACGGCCGCCGCGAAACCGCCACCAACCGCTATCGCCCGGGCACCCCGGAAGCGATCGCGCTGATCAAGGCCAACGACCGCAACATGGTCGTCCTCGACGACGGCATCTTCACGACCCCGCCGCAGATTCCCTACCTGGCCGACGACAAGACCGTGCGCACCGGCGATACCGTGAACGACCTGACCGGCGTGCTCGACTTCGGCGCGATCGGCGGCGGCGGCGCCGCGTTCAAGGTGCAGCCGACCGAGACCCCGCAGATCAGCCGCACCAATGCGCGCCTGGACAAGCCGGAAGTCGCCCCGGGCAACGTCAAGGTCGCCAGCGCCAACGTGCTGAACTTCTTCACCACCTTCACCGACGGCACCGATGTCGAGGGCCGGACCGGCCAGGGCTGCAAGCTCGGCAGTTCGACCAGCAAGAGCAATTGCCGCGGCGCCGACAGCCTGGCCGAGTTCGTGCGCCAGCGCGACAAGATCGTCAACGAGCTGAAGGGCATGGATGCCGACGTGGTCGGCCTGATGGAAATCCAGAACAACGGCGACTATGCGGTCAACTACCTGGTCGGCCAGCTCAATCAGGCGGTCGGCTATCCGGCCTACGCCGTCGTGCCGCAGCCGCCGGCCACCGGCACCGACGCGATCCGCGTGGCGATGATCTACAAGCCGGCCGTGGTGAGCCTGGTGGGCGCTTCGATGTCCGACAACGCCGCGATCAACAACCGTCCGCCGATGGCCCAGACCTTCAAGTCGGTCGCCAACGGCGCCAGGTTCTCGCTGATCGTCAACCACCTGAAGTCGAAGGGCAGCTGCAGCGGCGCCGGCACCGGCGACAGCGACAGCGGCGACGGCCAGGGCTGCTGGAACGCCACCCGCGTCAAGCAGGCACAGCAGCTGGTGAGCTTCATCAACCAGGTGGTGGCAAGCTCGGGCGATCCGGACGTGCTGGCGGTGGGCGACTTCAATGCCTACGGCCAGGAAGATCCGATCGTCTACCTGAACGGCCAGGGCATGGTCAGCGAGCTGGAGCGCTTCGTGCGTCCGAACGGCATGCCGTACTCCTATGTGTTCGACGGCCAGAGCGGCTACCTCGACCACGCGCTGGCCAGTACCTCGCTGGACAAGCAGGTGGCCGGCGTGACCGAATGGCATAACAACGCCGACGAACCGGATGCGATCGACTACAACCTGGAAGGCAAGGCCGGCAACGACCCCTACGTGAACAACGCCTTCCGCGCCTCCGACCACGATCCGGTGATCGTCAGCCTGAACCTGGCGCCGGTACTGACCGACGTGAGCGCCAGCGTGAAAGCGGTGCAGTCGGGCTTCACCGTCAACCGCATCACCAACAAGTACAGCGGCTCGGTCACCTTCACCAACATCGGCGCTGCGGCGCTGAGCGGTCCCCTGCAGTTCCTGCTGCAAGGCCTGCCGGCCGGCGTCACGCTCGACAACAAGAGCGGCACCAGGGATGGTGCGCCGTATGTGACGCTGCCCGATGCGTCGCTCGCCGCGGGCGCCTCGGTGACGGTCAGCGTGACATTCAGCAACCCGAACAAGGTCACGATCTCGTACACGCCGAAGCTGTACAGCGGCTCGTTCTAACCCACCGAATCAAGGATCAAACAAGATGGCAACTCTGAAATCGCTCCTGACCAGCTCGCTGCTGGCACTGACCATGGCCTGCGGCGCCGCCCTGGCCACCCCGATCACCTACCACGTGGACCTGACCACCAAGTCCTTCGCCGCCGAAGGCAGCGGCTACCTGGAGCTGTCGCTGGCCGGCCCGGGCACCGGGGTGCCGACCTCGGCCTTCATCAGCAAGCTCACCGGCGTCGGCAGCGGCACCACGCTGTTCGGCGACGCGTCCGCGGCGGGCAACGGCTTTACCTTGCGTGCTCCGGACGGCGCGCTGTGGCAAGCCGTCACCTTCGGCGGCCTGCTCGGCTTCGACCTGACGCTCGATGTCGGCGATACCGGCAGCGACTTCAGCCGCTTCAGCGTCGCCTTCGTGAACCAGGAGCAGACGGATTACCTCACCGGATCCGTGGTCCAGATCGACCTGTCCGCCGGCGCGCCGCCGCAGATCCAGGGCAGCGACATCGCGTTCGTCACCGAAGGCGCCGGCGGCGGCAACACCGACGTGCCCGAACCGGCCGACTGGGCCCTGGTCATGACCGGCCTCGGCCTGATGGGCCTGATGCAGCGCCGCCGCGCCTGACCCGGGCAGCGGCTGCAATCACCCGCCTGTCCGCGAGGGCAGGCGGGTTTTTTGTGTCTTGTATGTATCCTTTTCGCCACTTTTGCCGCGCCCTCGCCGGCCTGTTCCGGACGGGTGAAGCCCGCTTCCCTCTAGGGTTTGCGCGCTTTTCTCATTTATTCGGGAAAGATATCAATCTCCAAGGCAAATCATATTGTTCAGTTCATCTTGCTTGGTGCATATTAAAATCATTCCTGTTCCCGCAGACCCAGCAATGTAGACCGAGTTCCATGGCAGCACACATTCTCGTGGTCGACCCCGATCCCGCCATCCGCCGGCTGCTCGAGCTGAACCTGAGCAGCGCCGGCCACCATGCCGCCAGCTGCCTCGACGCCGAGTCGGCCCTGGTGCTGATGGACGACAGCCTGCCCGACATGCTGCTGCTCGAGTGGGACCTGCCCGGACAATCCGGCGAGGCGCTGATCCGCCGCCTGCGCGCCCAGGCGCGCACCCGCGAGCTGCCGATCATCATGGTGTCCGGCCGGATCGGCGAGCACGACAAGATCCTGGCACTGGAATCGGGCGCCGACGATTACCTCGGCAAACCCTTCAATCCGCGTGAGCTGCTGGCGCGCATGGGAGCGGTGCTGCGGCGGCGCATCCCGCACGTGTCGAGCGAGACCGTGCAGATGGCCGGCCTGCGCCTCGATCCCGGCACCCAGCGCGTGATCGCCGGCTCGCGCCTGCTGGCGCTGGGACCGGTCGAATTCCGCCTGCTGAACTTCCTGATGCACCATCCGGAGCGCGTGCACACCCGTTCCCAGCTGCTCGACAAGGTCTGGGGCCGCCATGCCGTGCTCGACGAGCGCACCGTCGATACCCACGTCGGCCGTCTGCGCAACGCCCTGCAGCCCAGCGGCCACCAGGAACACATCGAAACCGTGCGCGGCACCGGCTACCGCTTCGTGGCCTGGAACGCGCGTGTCGACTGGTCCGAGGTCGCCTGAGTTCGCGCGTGGACGCGGTCGTCATCCTCAGCCGGCAGGAGCAGGAATACCTGCTGCGCGCCGTCGAATCCGGCCTGCGGGTGGCCAGCATGCGCCAGTTCTTTCTCTGGACCCAGGGCCAGCTGCAGGCGCTGCTGCCGCACCAGGTGATGGTGGCGCTGCAGTTCGCGCCTTCGGGTGCGCTGCGCCGGCTGGAATGCCTGCATGCGACCCTGCTGCCGGCCGATGCCGAAACCCTGCTGGCAGACTGCCGCGACGGCCTGGCGCTGCGCATCGCCCGCCACTGCATGCGGGGCGGCAGGTTGCCGGCGCTGGCCGACCTCGGCGCGGATGAGGCGGACGGCAGGCGCGGCCCCCTGGCCGGTTTCGGAACGGAGTTGCGGGAAGCCGGCTTCGACAGCGTGCTGGTGCACGGCACCGGGCCGCTGGCGGACGGGGCAAGCGTATTCCTGCTGTTCGGCCTGCCGATGCGGCCGGGGCCGCGGCATGCCTATTTCCTGGAATTGCTGCTCGCCCACCTGCACCTGGCGCTGCTGCGCCTGCCGGTGTCGGAAGCGCATGCCGCCGGCCGGCCGCCGCGGCCGCTGAGCGCGCGCGAAACCGAGATCGTCGGCTGGCTGCGCGAGGGGAAGAGCAATGAAGAGATGGCGCTGATCCTCGGGATCAGCGCGCTGACCGTCAAGAACCACCTGCAGCGGATCTACCGCCTGCTCGGGGTCGGCAATCGCGCGCACGCTCTGGCGCGCTGCCTCGAACTACGCCTGCTGGAAGCCTGAGCCTCCGGCAAGAATCAGATGCTGCTGCTGGTGTCGCCGGCTGCCTGGCCGGCGGCGGCGCGGCGCATCGCATCGTAGCGGTAGGCTTCGGCGTTGCCGTCGATGATGCGCGGGCTCTTGCAGCCATCGGCGGCGCAATCCGGCGCCGGCATGGTGGCAGCGACCTGGGATGCAGTGCCCGACTGTCCGGACACGAGCACGGCGGCAGCGGTCTGGGTCGGCTGGTCGGCCTGGCCACCGCCGCAGGCGGCGAGGATGACGGCGACGACGAGGGCGGAAACGGAGCGGAAGGCGTGAAGTTTCATGGTGCGGAAGAGGGTGCGTTCGACAGATGATCTATTGTAGGCAGGAAATTTTCCGCGACTCAATATTTTTTTCGTTAATTTAGTGCAAATATTGATGTTTTGAAAGATTTTTGTGTGGAAATAAGCGAAGTTGTGAGTAAATGCCGAAAGTGTGCTCGGGGAAATTTTAAGTGCACCAAGGCAACGTCGTGCTGATGCGACGTTTGCGTACTGACATCTGGAAAAACTGCATAAACAAATTCACATCCGCGGCAAGCTGTGTTATCGCTTCGGCACGTGGGAGGAGGAGGGCAGAAAAGGAGGGGAGTCGGCGCATCCCGGAGGCCGCGCCGGCGTTGCCGCGAAGGGATCAGCGGCGGCGGCGGGTGCCCGCGCCCACACCCAGCAGGCCCAGCGCCAGCAGGGCCGCGCTGGCCGGCTCCGGCACCTCGTTGCTGGGCAGGTCGGACAGGGCGATATTGTCCAGGCCGATCTGGGCCGGATTGCCGTCCAGGCCACCGCACTGGCCCTCCGCGTTGCAGCGGAAGCCGACGATCGCCAGTTCGATGAACTGTTGCTGCGAGAAGTCGAGGCCGCCGACGGCATCGGTCGCGTCGAAGTGCTGGAAGGCGATCGTGTCCGGGATGTTGAACTGGATGGTGTCGATGGTGGTCCCGTCGGCGCGCAGGCCGATCACTTGCAGCGCGGCCGGGATGGACGGGTACTGTTCGCCGAGGGCGGCGATGAAGCTGGCGTCCAGTCCGCTGAAGCTGAAGGTCGCTCCCGACACGTTCGGCGTGATGTCGATCAGGCCGCTGGTCAGCAGGTCGAAGTAGGTCGTCGTGTTATTGATCGGGCAAACGTTCGGACCGCAGCTGGCCAGGTTGCCGCCGTCGATGAAGCGGCCGATCAGGATCGTGTTCGGCGGCGCCACGCCACCCGGATCGAGGAAGGTGACCTTGTAGCCGTCCTGCACGAAGCTTCTCGTGTTGAGCGCCGGCCCGCTCTGGCCTTCGAAATCGATGACGGCCGCCTGGGCCACGCCGGCGGAGGCGATGGCAAGCACGGCAGCGCCGAAGATATGTTTGAGTACACCGCCGCGAAGTGTGGTCCTGATCATGGTTTGCCTTTTTTCGGTGGAGGATGCGCGGATGCGCGGCTTGCGGGACTGCCAAAAACTTGCCATAGAATATATCATTTAAGATAACTTTGTGTGGCAGATAACACACAAGCGAACGAACGGCGATATTCACATTCAGCCGAATAATATTTGAATTAACTAAGCATCTGTCGTGTAACAGGCGCTTATGAACGAAGGGTGCCGACGCCCCATCGGTACGCTTGACGCTGCGACGGGCCGGGGCGCATGATGGGTCCATGCGAACCCTGATCCCCTTATTGCTGGCGCTGGCCGCCTGTACCGCCTGCAGCGCCGCCGCCCCCGAGGCCCGGCAGGTGCCGCGCGGCACCCAGACCCCGCCGGCCGCCGCCGCAGGCGAACCGGGCGATACCCTTGCGCGCATCCGCGCCCTGGTCGGCACGCCGGACTGTTCCAGCGATGCGCAATGCCATACGCTGGCGCTCGGTGCGCGTCCCTGCGGAGGGCCCGAAAGCTACCTGGCCTGGTCCTCGGGCAAGACGCAGCAGGCCGAACTCCAGGCCCTCGGCGAGCGCTACAAGGAAGAGCGGCGCACCGCCAATGCGGCGGACGGCAGGGTCTCGACCTGCCAATACATGATGGATCCCGGCGCCGTCTGCCGCGCCGGCACCTGCCAGCTGGGCGGCAGCGGGGTTCTGCAGGCGCGCTGATTTCCCCGGCGATTCCCCTTGCGTGGCTGCATTATTCCTGGCTTTTTTCGGTTACAAGCCTGTGACGCATCGATACGTTTCCTTCGATTGTCGCAACTTGTGTTGCATAGTAAAAAAGAAATTGTCTGTGCGTCTAGGAGCATGGTAGCCTTGCACGGCTAGGCTTTCCAAAAGCACAAAGGAGTGGGGATGGTTTCAGAGAAGTACCGGGGCGCACACGGTCGTGTCGACAAGGCCCGCAGCGCAGGTTTCACGCTGCTCGAGCTGCTGGTGGTGATCGTCATCATCGGCCTGCTGGCCGCTTATGTCGGCCCCAAGTATTTCTCCCAGCTCGGCAAATCCGAAGTCACGGTGGCGCGCGCCCAGATCGAAGCCTTCGAAAAATCGCTCGACACCTACCGCCTCGACGTCGGCCGCTACCCGACCACCGAGGAAGGCCTGAACGCCCTGGTGGTGGCGCCGCCCACCGCCGCCGGCAAGTGGAACGGTCCCTACCTGAAGAAGGGCGTGCCGCCTGATCCCTGGGGCCACCCCTACCAGTACCGTGCGCCCGGCACCAAGGGCGACTACGAGATCGTCTCGCTCGGCAAGGATGGCCAGCCGGGCGGCACCGGCGACGCCGCCGACATCAGCTCGCAATAAGCGCGCCTGCCGTGCAGTTCGCGGTCCGCACCCTCGCTCCCGACATGAGCATCGCCAGCGTGGTGGTCGATGCCTCGGATGAAGCCGACGCCCGCCGCCAGGTCGAGGCGCGCGGTCTCTACGTCAGCGCGGTCGAACCGGCGCGCGCGGCCGGCTTCCAGCTGCGCCGGCGCGGCGGCAAGCTGTCGCTGGTCCTGTTCAGCGAGGAGCTGCTGGCCCTGCTGACCGCGGGCCTGGGCATCGTCGAGGGCCTCGAAGCCCTGCTCGAAAAGGAAGCCGGTCCGTCCACCCGCGCGGTGCTGGAGCGCCTGCTGGCCGGCCTGCGCGAGGGCAAGCGCTTCTCCGGCGTGCTGGCCGAGCAGCCGGCCCTGTTCCCGCCGCTCTACGTCGGCATCGTGCGTGCCGCCGAGGGCACCAGCGACCTGCCGCGCGCCCTCGAACGCTATATCGAATACCAGCAGCGCATCGATGCCGTGCGCTCGAAAATCGTCAGCGCCTCGATCTATCCGGCGATCCTGCTGGTGGTCGGCGGCGGCGTCTCGATCTTCCTGATGTCCTATGTGGTGCCGCGCTTCGCCGAGGTGTATCAAGGGGCCGGGCGCAACCTGCCGTGGATGTCGCGCCTGATGCTGGACTGGGGCCAGTTCGCCGGCCGCCACGCCGGCGGCCTGCTGCTGTCCTTCGCCGCCGCCATCCTGCTGGCCGGCTGGGGCATGCGCCGCGTGCTGCGCCAGGGCGGCGCCGCGCGCCTGCTGGCGAAGCTGCCGGGCATCGGCGAGCGCGCCCGCGTCTACGAACTGTCGCGCCTCTACCTGACCCTGGGCATGCTCAACGAGGGCGGCATCACCATCGTCAGCGCGATCGAGACCGTGCAGGGCATGGTCTCGCCCGGCATCGGCGCCAGCCTGCGCGCGGCCAAGGCGGCGATCGAATCCGGGCGTCCGCTGTCCGACGCCTTCGAGGCCAACGGCCTGACCACGCCGATCTCGCTGCGCATGCTGCGGGTGGGCGAGCGCACCGGCGACATGGGCCCGATGCTGACCCGCTCGGCCGCCTTCTACGACGGCGAGATCGGGCGCTGGATCGACCGCTTCACGCGCACCTTCGAGCCGCTGCTGATGGCCGCCATCGGCCTGGTGGTCGGCGCCATCGTGGTGCTGCTGTACATGCCGATCTTCGACCTTGCCGGAGACATGTCGTGACTGATTCGAACGCCGACATGTTCGCTCACTTCGATCCCGCCCTGCTGGCTCGCGCGCGCGCCCAGAGCCGCCAGTCGCAGCGTTCGCTGGTCGAGGAGCTGCAGTCCCTGTCCGGGCTGGAAGCACGCCAGATCGTGCGCCGGCTGGCCGAGCCCTTCGGTCTGACGGTCATGGAGACGGCCGAGATGTTCGGCCGGCAGCCGGCCTTCGACCTGCTGCCGCTGGCGCATGCGATGGCGCGCAACTGCGTCCTGCTGAAAGACGGAGAGGGGCAGCTGACCGGCGTGATCGCCGACCCCTTCGACCTCGACCTCCAGACCTGGCTGGCGGCGCAGGCCGGCTGCACGGCTGTGCGTCCGCTGCACCTGCGCCTGGCGCTGGCCGGGGACATCCAGGCCTATCTCGGCAAGCAGGAGGAATCGGCGCGCGCCGTCGATACGCTGGTGGGCGACAGCGACTCCGGGCGCCGCGACGGCAAGGCAGCCACGATGCTGTCCTTCGCCTCGGTGTCGGAGGGCGCCAGCCCGGCCGTCAAGCTGGTCAACTCGACCCTGTACGATGCCTTGAAGGCCGGCGCCTCCGACATTCATCTCGAGAGCACGGCCGGCGGCCTGGCCGTGAAATACCGCGTCGACGGCGTGCTCGATCATGCGGCCTCGGTGGGCGGCATCGAACTGGCCGAGCACATCATCTCGCGCCTGAAGGTGCTGGCCGAACTCGACATCGCCGAGCGCCGCATCCCGCAGGACGGCAGCTTCCGCGTGGAGTCCGGCGGCCGCGAGATCGACCTGCGGGTTTCCATCATGCCCAGCATCCACGGCGAGGACGCGGTCATCCGTATCCTCGACAAGCGCGCCATGATCGAGTCCTATGGCGCGCTGACACTGGAGGCGCTGGGCTTCGATGCGCCCTCGCTGGCGACCCTGCGCATGCTGGCCCAGGAAGCCTACGGCATGCTGCTGGTGACCGGGCCGACCGGCTCGGGCAAGACCACGACCCTGTACGCGGCGCTCACCGAGATCCACAATGGGCGCGAGAAGATCATCACCATCGAGGATCCGGTCGAATACCAGCTGCCGGGCATCCTGCAGATCCCGGTCAACGAGAAGAAGGGCCTGACCTTCGCCAAGGGCCTGCGCTCGATCCTGCGCCACGACCCGGACAAGATCATGGTCGGCGAGATCCGCGACCGCGAGACCGCCGAGATCGCGGTGCAGTCGGCCCTGACCGGCCACCTGGTGCTGACGACCGTCCACGCCAACAATGTGTTCGACGTGTTCGGGCGCTTCACCCATATGGGCATCGATCCGTATGCCTTCGTCTCGGCCCTGAACGGCATCTGGGCCCAGCGCCTGATCCGCATGAATTGCCCGCACTGCGCCGCGCAATACGAGCCGGACGACGCCGAGCTGGCCTCGGCGCACCTGCACCCGGAAGAGGTGGGCGACTACCTGTTCATGCGCGGGAAGGGCTGCGGCGACTGCCGCGGCACCGGCTACAAGGGCCGCCGCTCGATCGCCGAGATCCTGACCCTGAACGACGAGATCCGCGAGCTGATCGTCGACAAGCAGCCGATCCGCCGCATCAAGGCCGCGGCCGCCGCCAACGGCACCCGCAGCCTGCGCATGGCCGCGCTCGACCTGGTCAGGCGCGGCGCCACCACCATCGAAGAGATCAAACGGGTGACCCTGCATGCGTAGATGGCTGAGACCCTGGCTGGCGCAGGCGCTGCGCCTCGGGATCGCGCCCGACGGTCTGGCGCTGGTGCACACCAGCGCCTGGCAGCACGAGCGCGCCCTGCTGCTCGGACAGCTGCGCCTGGCCGCGGATGGCGCGTACACGGGCCTGGATGCGATCGCGGAGGCGCTGCCGCTGCTGCTGGATGAGCACGACGTGGCCGGCATGCGCGTGAGCGTGGTGCTGTCCGACGAACTGGTGCGCCTGTGGCAGGTTGCGCCCCCGGGCGGCGCGGCGCGGATGGCCGACCTGGAAGCCGCCGCCGCGCTGCGCTACCAGGCGCTGTTCGGCGCCGGCCTGGCCGGATGGAGCATCCGCGCCGACTGGAACGCCAGCCAGCCCTTCCTGGCCGCGGCCGTGCCGCAGGCCCTGCTGGCGCAGCTGCGGCAGGCCGCTGCCAGCCACCGCTTCCACCTGGTCGAGGTGGCGCCGCAATTCGTCGCCGCGCTGAACCAGTTCCGTTCGCGGCTGCGTCCTGGCGCCTGGTTCGGCCTGGTGCATGGCGGCGTGCTGAGCGTGGCGGCCTTCGAGGGCAGACAGCTGGCCGCGGTGCGTACCGCGCCGATTCCCGACGGCGCCGACCGCGACTGGCTGGAAAGCCACGTCGCGCGCGAGGCTCTGCGCGTGGGCCTGGGCCGCCCGGAGCGCCTGCAGGTCTGCGGCCCGGCGCCGCAAGGCTGGGCCAGCAGCGCCGGGCGCCTGAAGTTCGCCTGCACCCTGTTCGAGGACGAGCTCGATCCGCTGTGGCCGGACAGCGCGCGCCTGGCCATGACGGGGAGGGCGCCATGAAGAAGGTCCGCATCGATTTCGCACCGCCGGGCCTGGTGCGCAGCGTGTTCCGTACGCCGCGCCAGACCTGGGCCGCGGGATGGGCGCTGCTCTGCATCGCGTTCGCGCTGGGCGCCGCCAACGTCGGAATCGGCAAGCGGCAGCGCGAAATCGATCTGCTGCGCGCGCAATCGCAGGCGCGCACCCAGGCGCAGGCGCGGACGGTGGCGCCGGCCGTGGCCCGGCCGCCCGTGCCCGACGCCCAGGCGGCCGCGGTGAACGCCGCCGTGCTGCAGCTGAACTTGCCCTGGCGCGCGCTGCACGACGCCGTGCAGGCCGGCACGCCGGCCAGCGTCGCGCTGCTGGCCCTGGAACCGGACGCGCGCAGGCACAGCGTGCGCATCACTGCCGAGGCGAAGAGCAGCGACGACATGATCGCCTACGTCGGGCAGCTGCGGAAACAGGAATGGTTCAGCAGCGTCGTCCTGGCGCGCCACGAGATCAACGAACAGGATCCCAACCGGCCGATCCGCTTCCAGCTCGACGTGCAGTGGAGGGCGGCGCAATGAGCTCCCCATCCTTCGGCGGCCTGATGCTGCGCCTGCGGCTGGCCGTGCGCGCCAATCCGCTGCTGACGGCGATCGGGCTGGCCATCCTGGCCTGCCTCGCGGCGCTGGCCTGGACCCTGCACGCGGCCGTGCGGGCCGACCAGGAACACGATGCGCTGAAGGCGGCCGCGGCGCGCACGTCGAGCCCGGCATCAAAGGTGCCTGCGGCCGCGCCTGTGTCCGCGCTTCCGGCCGCGCCGCCGCCCGACACGCTGGACGCCTTCTATGCCGCCCTCGGCCCGCGCAGCTACGCCGAGCAACAGGTGAAGACCCTGTTCGCGCTGGCGGCGAAGAACGGCCTGTCGCTCAGCCAGGGCGAGTACAAGAGCGCCTACGACCGCAATGCGCGCTTCTACACCTACCAGGTGAACCTGCCGGTGAAGGGAAGTTATGGCGCCATCTGGCAGTTCGCGCTGGGCGCGCTGCGCGCGATCCCGTTCGCCTCGCTGGACGACATCGGCTTCCGCCGCGACAGCATCGGCGATCCGGTGGTGGAGGCGCGCCTGCGCCTGACCCTCTACCTGAAGGACGTTCCGGGAGGCGAGCGATGAAGCCGCGCCACCTGCTGCTGGGCGCGGCCCTGGCGGGCGCCGCGCTGCTGGCCATCTTCGGCGACCGCTCGCCCGAGGTCGAGGTGGCCGAGGCGGCGGAGCGGGCACCGCGCCCGCGTGCCGCATCACCTGTCCCATCCGCGCTCGCAGCGGCCACCGCGGCGGCCACACCGGCCGCGGCGGAGGGCTCCGGCGGACCGCGCATCCTGGCACTGATACCGCGCGAAGCCCTGGTCGGCGACAGCGAGGCCGCATTCCGCCAGGGCGAGAGCGGCGTGTTCGGACGCCAGGACTGGACGCCGCCGCCGCCGCCTCAACCCGCGCCGCCGCCTGCGCCGCCGAGCGCGCCGCCGCTGCCCTTCACCTTCATCGGCAAGGCGGTGGCCAACGGCGCCTGGGAGGTCTACCTGACGCGCGGCGACCGCACCTATGTCGTGCACGACAAGAGCCTGATCGACGGCACTTATCGCGTCGACGCCATCGCACCGCCCTTGCTGACCCTGACCTATTTGCCGCTGAACCAGGTTCAGCAGCTCAATATTGGAGTATTCGACTGATGCTGCGTCTGTCCCGTAACTTGGCGGTACCTCTTGCAGTCGCCATCCTGCTGGCCGGTTGCGCCGGCCAGGCGGCCTACCGCGAGGGCAATGCGCTGGTGGCCCAGGACAGGGTCGAGGCCGGCCTGCTGAAATACCAGGAAGCGGTGGCCGCCGATCCGGCGAATGCGGCCTACAAGACGGCCTGGCTGGGCGCGCGCGACAACGCCACCAACCGCCTGCTGACCCAGGCCGACCGCGAACTCGCCGACGGCAATGTGCAGCTGGCCCTGCAGGATTACCAGCGTGTGCTGGGCATCGATCCGGTCAACGACCGCGCCCGCGCCGGCCTGCGCCTGGTCGAGGCCGACCGCCGCCACGCCGTGCTGCTCGAGGACGCGCGCGCCGCCTTCGAACGCAAGGACTACGACGCAGCGCGCCAGAAGCTGGGCGCGATCCTGAGCGAGCGCCCCAGCCACGAACCGGCGCGCCGGCTGCTGGCCGAGGTCACGGAAAAGACCACGGCGGCGCCGGGCGAGGCGGCCCTGGCCCAGGCCTTCAGGACGCCGATCAGCCTGGAATTCCGCGATGCCCCGATCAAGCAGATCTTCGAAGTCATCGCCCGCCATTCGGGCCTCAACTTCCTGTTCGACAAGGACGTCAAGACCGACCAGCGGGCCTCCATCTTCCTGAAGAACAGCACCGTCGAATCGGCGGTCTACTACCTCCTGATGACCAACCAGCTCGAGCGCCAGGTCATGGACGGCAACACCATCCTGATCTACCCGAACATCGCGGCCAAGCAGAAGGAATACCAGGAGATGACGGTCAAGACCTTCTTCCTGGCGAATGCCGACGCGAAGAGCATCGCCAACACGCTCAAGACCATCCTCAAGTCGCGCGACGTGGTGGTCGACGAGAAGCTCAACCTGGTGATCCTGCGCGACAGCCCGGAAGCGGTCAGGCTGGCCACCCAGCTGGTCCAGCTGCAGGACGTGCCGGAACCCGAGGTCGTGCTCGACGTCGAGGTGCTCGAGGTGCAGCGCAACCGCCTGCTCGATCTCGGCGTCGACTGGCCGACCGCGCTGTCCTTCGCGCCGCTGAAGAACCTGAACGACGTCCCTCTCACCATCGACCAGGTGCGCGGCCTCAATGCCGGCAATATCGGCGTGACCGGCGTGTCGGCGACCATCGCCGCCAAGAAGACCGACGGCGACGCCAACACCCTGGCCGCGCCGCGCATCCGCGTGCGCAACAAGGAAAAGGCCAAGGTCGTCATCGGCGACAAGCTGCCGACCATCACCACCACCATCTCCTCGGGCGTGGGCGGCTTCGCCTCCGAGTCGGTGAATTACGTGGACGTCGGCCTGACCCTGAACGTCGAGCCGACCATCTACCTGAACAACGAGATCGGCATCCGCATCTCGCTCGAGGCCAGCACCCTGGTCGACACCATCCAGACCAAGACCGGCACCACCGCCTACCGCATCGGCACGCGCTCGGCCGCCACCATGCTGCAGCTGAAGGATGGCGAGAACCAGGTGCTGGCGGGCCTGATCAAGAACGACGAGCGCAGCAGCGCCACCCACCTGCCGGGCCTGGGCGACCTGCCGCTAGTCGGCCGCCTGTTCGGCAGCCGCCAGGACACCCGGGACAAGACCGAGGTGGTGCTGTCGATCACGCCCCACCTGGTGCGCAACATCCAGCGTCCGGCCGCCGGCGCCGCCGAATTCAATGCCGGCACCGAGGCCAGCTTCCGGCGCCGTCCGGACCAGGCGGTGCGCCTGCCGGCCACGCTGCCGGGCCGTCCGCAGCTGTCCGCGCCGGCCTCGCCCGTCGCTGCACCGGCGCCGGTGCCCGCGCCTGCACCTGCGCTTGCGCCGGCGGCGATGGTGCCGGCCACCAGCGTCAACATGGGCGGTCCGCCGCCATCCGCGCCGCCCTCGAGTCCTGCCACCGCGCTGCCGCCGACGCCCGAGGTGCAGGCCGTGCCGCTGCCCCAGCCCGACGTGACGCCGGTGCCGTCCCGCCAATGATGCGTCGCGCGCGCGGCTTCACGCTGATCGAGCTGCTGGTCACGCTCGCCATCCTGGCCCTGCTCGGGGCCATGGTGGTGCCAGCCGCCAGCATGGCCGCGCAGCGCCGCCACGAGCAGGACCTGCGCCTGGCCCTGCGCGAGATCCGCCAGGCCATCGACGCCTACAAGAAGGCCAGCGACGAAGGCCGCATCGCCAAGGCCGTGGGCGCGACCGGCTATCCGCCCAGGCTGCAGCTGCTGGCCGACGGCGTGGTCGACCAGCGCAGCCCGAAGAAGGCGAAGATCTACTTCCTGCGCCGCCTGCCGCGCGATCCCTTCGCCGCCGACCCGGCGCTGGACGATGCCCAGACCTGGGGCAAGCGCAGCTATGCCAGCGAGGCCAAAGAACCGAAGGAGGGCGACGACGTGTACGACGTGTATTCGCTGTCCGGCCGGGTGGGCCTGAACGGCATCCCCTACGGCAGGTGGTGAACGCATGAAGACGAACCGCGGATTCACCCTGATCGAACTGCTGGTGGTGCTGGGTATCGTGGCCCTGCTGCTGACCCTGGCCGTGCCGCGCTTTTTCCCGAGCGTCGACAGGACGAAGGAGACCATCCTGGCCGAGAACCTGCGCACCATGCGCGCAGTGATCGACCAGTTCCATGCCGATACCGGACGCTATCCGGAATCGCTGGAGCAGCTGGTCGATAAAAAATACCTGCCGCGCCTGCCCTTCGATCCGGTGGCGGACAGCGACGCCAGCTGGATCGTCGTGCCGCCCGAGGATCCGTCGCGCGGCAACGTGTACGACATCCGCAGCGGCGCCGAGGGCAAGGGCCATAACGGCAAGCCGTATTCGGAATGGTAGCGCGCGGGCCTTGCATGCGGCTGCGCCGCGAGGCCGGCTTCACCTATGTCGGTCTGATCGTGCTGGTCACGATCATCGGCCTGGTGGGCGCCGCGACCCTGAAGGCCGACGCCCTGCTGCGCCGCGCCGCCGCCGAGCAGGAGCTGCTGGAGATCGGTGCCGCCTTCGGCGCCGCGCTGACCAGCTATGCGGAGGCCACCCCGCGCGGCCAGCCGCCGCAGCCGCCCTCGCTGGAAGAATTGCTGAAGGATCCGCGCTTTCCCGGCACCCGCCGTCACCTGCGCAAGATCTTCGTCGACCCGGTCAGCGGCAAGGCCGAGTGGGGCATCGTCTGGCTGAACAAGGGAGGCGGCATCGACGGCAAGGGCAGCGGGGTGGTGGCGGTGTACAGCCTGTCGCAGGCTAAGCCGCTGAAGCAGGCGAACTTCGATGCGCGCTTCCAGAACCTGGAGGGGCGCGAGCACATCTCGGACTGGAAGTTTGCGGCGACCGGGCAGGGGGTGGCGCAGGGACAGCCGGGGCAGCCGCCGGGTCAGCCGGGGCAGCCGGGGTTGTTCGGCCAGCCGGGCCAGCCCGCTGCCGGCCAGCCGCCCGCCGGCCAGCCGCCCGGCGCCGCGCCGTCCGAGCCGCCGTCGCTGTTCCCGGGACGCGGCGATCCGGAGAATGTAAAACCGCCGCCGGCGGAACATGCGGCACCGCCGGAACCGGCCGAACCGCCGCCGCCGTCGGAAGCCTCGGGTTCCGGCGACGACGAGAAGGACGAGAAGGACGAGAAGGACGCGAAGGACGCGAAGGACCGTCTTACTTCGCGCGGCGCATGAAGTCGCGCGGACGGAAGCCCAGCGCGAACAGCACGGCAAAGTAGACGGCGGCGCTGAAGCCGATGATCAGGAGCAGGGCGCCGATGCGCAGGAAGGGATGGGAGCGCAACGCAGCCCAGTCGAGCTGCGCCTGGCTGAACCAGGCCGCCATGCCCATCACGACGACGGCGGCCACCACCTTCAGGAAGAAGCCCAGCCAGCCGGCATGCGGCGTGTAGATGCGTCGCTTGCGCAGGCCGATGAACAGGAAGAGCGCGTTGATGCAGGCGCCCATGCCGATCGACAGCGCCAGCCCGGCCACGCCCAGCAGCGGCACGAAGACCAGGTTCATCGCCTGGGTCGCGATCAGCACGCCGATGGCGATCCGCACCGGGGTGCGGATGTCCTGGCGCGCATAGAAGGCCGGCGCCAGGATCTTGACCAGGATGATGCCCAGCAGGCCGGCGGCATAGGCCATCAGCGGCGCGGTGGCGGCGGCCACGTTGGCGGCGTTGAATTCGCCGTAGTTGAACAGGGCGGCAATCAGCGGCGTCGACAGGGCTGCCAGGCCGACCGCGGCGGGCAGGGCCAGCAGCAGGGTCAGGCGCAGGCCCCAGTCGAGCAGGGCCGAGTATTCGGCAACGTCGCCGTCCGAATTGGCCTTGGACAGGCTGGGCAGCAGGATGGTGCCGAGGGCCACGCCCAGCATCCCGGTCGGGAATTCCATCAGGCGGTCGGCATACTGCAGCACGGAGACCGCGCCGCCGCCCATGTTCGAGGCGTAGTTGGTGTTGATGAGCAGACTGATCTGGGCGGCGGAGACGGCGAACACCGCCGGGCCCATCTTCTTGAGGATGCGACGCACGCCGGGGTCCTTGAGGCCCGAGAGCGGGTTGAAGGACAGGCGCGGCAGCATGCCGATGCGCTTCAGGGCCGGGATCTGGATCGCGATCTGGGCCACGCCGCCGACCATCACCGCCACCGCCATCGAATAGATCGGCACCTCGAAGTACTTCACCAGGAATAGCGAGAAGATGATCGAGGACAGGTTCCACAGCACCGGCGTGAAGGCCGGGATCTTGAACTCGCGCCAGGTGTTGAGCACGGCGCCGGACAGCACCACGAAGGACATGCAGGCGATGTAGGGGAACATCAGGCGGGTCATCACAACCCCCTTGTCGAAGCCGTCGCCGTCCAGGCCGCTGGCGATGGCCATCAGGATCAGCGGCGAGCCGATAACGCCGAGCACGCTGACCAGCACGGTCGCCCAGACCAGGGTGGTGGCGACGTGGTCGACCAGGCTGTGGGTGGCGGCTTCGCCCTTCTGGGTCTTGTATTCGGCCAGGATGGGCACGAAGGCTTGCGAAAAGGCGCCTTCGCCGAACAGGCGGCGCAGCAGGTTGGGCAGGCGGAACGCTATATAGAAGGCGTCGGTGTAGGGCGAGGCGCCGAAGGCGCGGGCAAACAGGCTGTCGCGCAGCAGGCCGGTGATGCGGGAAACCATCGTCATGCTCGAGATGGCCGCCAGGGTTCGGAGTAGGTTCATAGGCCGCGATTATAGCTGGGCAATAGCCCCAGGAAACCTCCGTGGCGTCGCTTTTTGCGGGGTAAAGCGGACAGGAATATGAATTGGGAATTGCCCTGCGATGAAACCTTCGCTATAATCGAGGGCTGTATTGAATTCAGTTGGCAGACACTAATCGTTTGAGGTGTTTGCGGACGCAACTTACACCGATTAGGAATTTCCATGGCAAATACCGCACAGGCGCGCAAGCGCGCTCGTCAAGCAGTTAAGCAAAACGCTCACAACTCGGCACAGCGCTCGACCCTGCGCACCGCGATCAAGGCTGTCAAGAAGGCCATCCAGGCTGGCGACAAGGCCGCTGCGACCACCATCTTCCAGCAATCCGTGTCGACCATCGACAGCATCGCTGACAAGAAAATCATCCACAAGAACAAGGCCGCTCGCCACAAGAGCCGCCTGGCTGCCGCCATCAAGGCCCTGTCGGCCTGATAGCGACACCTGCCGCGCCTTCGGGCGCGCAGTTCCGAAGGATGAAAGACCCGCCCGACCCCGGTCCGGCGGGTTTTTTCGTTTGCCAACTTCGGGGTCAGAGCACTTTTTTGGGCAACTGCCCAGGCGCATGCTTCAGCGCTGGGATAGGGCAGGTCCAGCCTTCCATCGCGACTAATCGCCCAGCAGGGATGCCGTGAGGATCTTGCCAAAAAAAGTGCTCTGACCCCGAATTTGAAAAAAGGCAGGCCGCGGCCTGCCTTGCTTGTCCGGCGCCGGTGCTTACCTGGCCGGTTCGGATGGCATCGCGGGGGCTGCGGTTTTCCTGGTCTTTTTCATCTTCTTGGCTTTCTTCGGTGCGACGGCGGCCGGCTCCGCCGGCGACGCGGCCGGTGCGGCTGCGGGCGCGGCTGCCGGGATGGCGGCGAACACGGAAACGGCGAACAGCGAAGCAAACAGTCCAGCGATGAGTTTGGACATTTCGGGTTCCTTTTCGTTAAGAAATCGATCCACGACGTGAATCTGGCTCGTTAACGGCAGGCATTCCTTTCGGGATGAGGGTCTTGCCCTTGAGGCAAGTCAACCCTCAGCCTTTCTTCGCCTTTCCGGCACCGACGGCCTCCGCCGGCACTTCCATCCAGTCGCCCGGCATCAGCGGATGGCTGGCCAGCGAGAACGGGCCGATGCTGGTGCGCACCAGGCGCAAGGTCGGCAGTCCGACCGCGGCCGTCATGCGCCGCACCTGGCGATTCTTTCCTTCCTCGAGCGTGATGGCGATCCAGCTGGTCGGCTTGTCATGGCGCACGCGGATCGGCGGATTGCGCGGCCACAGCCATTCGGGTTCGGCGATCTGCACCGCGCGGCAGGGCTTGGTCACGAAGTCGCCCAGGTCGAGCGGCGCCTGCAGGCGCGCCAGCAGTTCGGCGTCGGCCGCGCCTTCCACCTGCACGATATAGGTCTTGGCTTCCTTCTGGTCCGGATGGGCGATGCGGTGCTGCAGGCGGCCGTCGTCGGTGAGCAGCATCAGGCCTTCGCTGTCGGCGTCGAGGCGGCCGGCCGGGTAGATATTCGGGATATCGATGTAATCGGCCAGCGAGGCGCGGCCCGGCTCGGCGCTGAACTGGCAGAGTACCTGGAATGGCTTGTTGAATAAGATGAGGGACATGTAATCGGTTTTTAGAGCAAAATAGCAATCGTCATCAATATTGTGATTATCGCAGCCCAGCGCGCCCCTACGGAGAACACGATGTACGAACATATTAAAGTACCCACCGAAGGCCAGAAGATCGCCGTCAAGCCCGACTTTTCCCTGGACGTCCCGGACCAGCCGGTCATCCCCTACATCGAGGGTGACGGCACGGGCGTCGACATCACTCCGGTGATGCTGAAGGTGGTCGACGCGGCGGTGGCGAAGGCCTATGGCGGGCGGCGCAAGATCAGCTGGATGGAGATCTTCGCCGGCGAGAAGTCGACCCGGATCTACGGCCCCGACGTCTGGCTGCCGCCGGAGACCCTCGATGCGGTGAAAGAATATGTGGTGTCGATCAAGGGCCCGCTGACGACCCCGGTCGGCGGCGGCATCCGCTCGCTGAACGTGGCGCTGCGCCAGGAGCTGGACCTCTACGTCTGCCTGCGCCCGGTGCGCTACTTCACCGGCGTGCCTTCGCCGCTGAAGGAGCCGCAGAAGACCGACATGGTCATCTTCAGGGAAAATTCGGAAGACATCTACGCCGGCATCGAGTGGGCCGCCGAGTCGGAGGGCGCGAAGAAGATCATCGACTTCCTCGTCAACGAGATGGGCGTCAGGAAGATCCGCTTCCCGCAGACCTCGGGCATCGGCGTCAAGCCGGTCTCGCGCGAAGGCACCGAGCGCCTGGTGCGCAAGGCGATCCAGTATGCGATCGACCACGACAAGCCTTCGGTGACCCTGGTCCACAAGGGTAATATCATGAAGTACACGGAAGGCGGCTTCCGCGACTGGGGCTATGCGCTGGCCCAGCGCGAATTCGGCGCCGAGCTGGTCGATGGCGGTCCGTGGTGCAAGTTCAAGAACCCGAAGACCGGCCGCGACATCGTCGTCAAGGATTCGATCGCCGACGCCTTCCTGCAGCAGATCCTGCTGCGCCCGGCCGAGTACAGCGTGATCGCGACCCTGAATCTGAACGGCGACTATATTTCGGACGCATTGGCGGCCCAGGTCGGCGGCATCGGTATCGCGCCAGGCGCCAATATGTCGGATTCGGTGGCGATGTTCGAAGCGACCCACGGCACCGCGCCCAAGTATGCGGGCAAGGATTATGTGAACCCGGGTTCGCTGATCCTGTCGGCCGAGATGATGCTGCGTCACATGGGCTGGACCGAGGCGGCCGACCTGCTCATCAGCTCGATGGAGAAGGCGATCATGTCGAAGCGCGTCACCTACGACTTCGCGCGCCTGATGGAGGGCGCGACCCAGGTCTCCTGCTCGGGCTTCGGCGAGGTCATGATCGACTACATGGGTTGAGACGCGGCATGGCCGACCTACCTTTTTACGAACGGATCGGCAAGCTGATCTATGGCGTCCAGCGCCAGGCAGCTGGCTGAGCGCTACGAGACCTTCATCAAACGCATGGACGAGAAGGCGGCGCTGGATGGGCCTGAGGTCGAGGAGATTCTGCGAGGCACGCCGGAACTGCTTGCGGCGCTGGTGGAGGGTTGCGCCTGGGGAGCGGGGCGCAGCGGCTGAGAGACTGCGCCCAAGAAAAAAAGCCCCGCCGCAGCGGGGCTTTCTGGCTTCCGAGGGAGATTACACGCCCTGGATATTGGAAGCTTGCTTGCCTTTAGGGCCTTGCGTGACTTCGAATTGGACTTTCTGACCTTCTTTGAGGGTCTTGAAACCGGCCATATTGATTGCGGAGAAGTGCGCGAACAGATCCTCGCCGCCGTCATCAGGAGTGATGAAGCCAAAACCCTTGGAATCATTGAACCATTTAACAGTACCAGTTGCCATAAAAAACTTTCAAATAAAAACTAATCACACGAGCCATAAAAGCAAGAAGCTTCTTGCCCCCTCCTCAGCCTGCTCACTTCTTATCAACAAGTACATAAGTACATGTCAATGTTTGCATTGTTGGTGCAATAATCTTGTAAGTCAAGCGCTTTTGAACGGGTGTTGTAAAAACATTCACTACTGCTTTGCAACAAGCTCTTGATTTTTACAATCGGACCGCCATCTGCGCTCAGTTGGGAAAACGCGTAAGATGGAAAGCACATGGGATTGCATAGGGGGATTCCCTCAATTGTCCCTGATTGTTAACGTACGCACGAACAGCGAAAGCATCTTAGAATACTCTTATGGCAACCAAGCACGATACCGAACAGCTGCTGGAGCGGCAGACCGTAAAGCCACCCCCCCTGTATCAGGTGGCGCTGCTGAATGACGACTACACGCCGATGGAATTCGTGGTCGCCATCATCCAGGAGTACTTCAACAAGGATCGCGAGACGGCGACGCAGATCATGCTTTCCGTACATCGCCATGGTAAAGGGGTGTGCGGCGTGTTTTCCAAAGATATAGCGTGTACCAAAGTGGAGTTTGTATTAACGCATGCGCGTAAGGCAGGTCACCCCCTGCAGTGCGTGATGGAGGAAGTATGATTGCGCAGGAATTAGAAGTCTCTTTACATATGGCCTTTGTCGAAGCGCGGCAGGCTCGTCACGAGTTCATCACGGTCGAACACCTGCTGCTGGCGCTGCTCGACAACCCGTCGGCCGCTGAAGTCCTGCGTGCATGCGCGGTCAACATCGAAGACCTGCGTAAGACCTTGACGAATTTCATCGGCGACAATACCCCGACCGTGCCGGGCACGGGCGAGGTCGATACCCAGCCGACCCTTGGCTTCCAGCGCGTGATCCAGCGTGCGATCATGCACGTGCAATCCGCCTCGAACGGCAAGAAGGAAGTGACCGGCGCGAATGTGCTGGTGGCGATCTTCGGCGAGAAGGACTCGCATGCCGTCTACTACCTGCACCAGCAGGGCGTGACCCGTCTCGACGTGGTCAATTTCATCTCGCACGGCGTGCGCAAGGACCAGCAGATCGACAGCCAGAAGGCGTCGGAAGGCGTGGAAGAGGCCCAGGTCGAAGGCCAGGCCAAGGAAAGCCCGCTGGACCAGTTCACCCAGAACCTGAACAAGGCTGCCGCCGATGGCCGCATCGATCCGCTGATCGGCCGCGAAGAGGAAGTGGATCGCGTGATCCAGATCCTGTGCCGCCGCCGCAAGAACAACCCGCTGCTGGTGGGCGAGGCCGGGGTCGGCAAGACCGCGATCGCGGAAGGCCTGGCATGGCGCATCGTCCAGGAAGACGTGCCCGACATCCTGCAGAATGCCGTCGTGTATTCGCTGGACATGGGCGCGCTGCTGGCCGGCACCAAGTACCGCGGCGACTTCGAGCAGCGTCTGAAAGCGGTGCTCAAGCAGCTGAAGGATATGCCGAACGGCATCCTCTTCATCGACGAGATCCACACGATCATCGGCGCCGGTTCGGCTTCGGGCGGCACGCTCGACGCTTCGAACCTGCTGAAGCCGGCCCTGGCGAACGGCCAGCTGAAGTGCATCGGCGCGACGACGTTCACGGAATTCCGCGGCGTGTTCGAGAAAGACCATGCGCTCAGCCGCCGCTTCCAGAAGGTCGACGTCAACGAGCCTTCGGTCGAGCAGACCGTGCAGATCCTGCGCGGCCTGAAGTCGCGCTTCGAGGAGCACCACGGCGTGAAGTACTCGTCGTCGGCACTCTCCACCGCGGCGGAACTGGCGGCGCGCTTCATCAATGACCGTCACCTGCCGGACAAGGCGATCGACGTGATCGACGAAGCGGGCGCGGCCCAGCGCATCCTGCCGAAGTCGAAGCAGAAGAAGACCATCGGCAAGACCGAGATCGAGGACATCATCGCGAAGATTGCGCGGATTCCACCGCAGACCGTCAACCAGGACGACCGCAGCAAGCTGCAGACCATCGACCGCGACCTGCGCAACGTCGTGTTCGGGCAGGATCCGGCGATCGAGGCGCTGTCGGCCGCGATCAAGATGGCCCGCGCGGGCCTGGGCAAACAGGACAAGCCGATCGGCTCCTTCCTGTTCTCCGGACCGACCGGCGTCGGCAAGACGGAGGTGGCCAAGCAGCTGGCCTTCATCCTCGGCATCGAGCTGGTGCGCTTCGACATGTCGGAGTACATGGAACGCCATGCGGTGTCGCGCCTGATCGGTGCGCCGCCGGGCTATGTCGGCTTCGACCAGGGCGGCCTGCTGACCGAGGCCATCACCAAGAAGCCGCACGCGGTGCTGCTGCTGGACGAGATCGAGAAGGCCCATCCGGACATCTTCAACATCCTGCTGCAGGTGATGGACCATGGCACGCTGACCGACAACAACGGCCGCAAGGCGGACTTCCGCAACGTGATCATCATCATGACCACGAATGCGGGCGCCGAGAGCCTGACCAAGCGCTCGGTGGGCTTCGTGGATTCGAAGGCGGCAGGCGACGAGATGGCCGACATCAAGCGCATGTTCACGCCGGAGTTCCGCAACCGCCTGGATGCCATCATCAGCTTCCGCGCGCTGGACGAGGAAATCATCCTGCGCGTCGTGGACAAGTTCCTGATGCAGCTGGAAGAGCAGCTGCACGAGAAGAAGGTGGAAGCCATCTTCAGCGAGAAGCTGCGCAAGTTCCTCGCGAAGAAGGGCTTCGATCCGCAGATGGGCGCCCGTCCGATGTCGCGCCTGATCCAGGACATGATCCGCAAGGCGCTGGCCGACGAGCTGCTGTTCGGCCGCCTGGTCAACGGCGGACGCGTGACGGTGGACCTGAACGAGAAGGACGACGTCTTCCTCGAGTTCCCGGAAGGCGACGTCCCGCCGCCGCCGGAGCCGGTCGAAACGGTCGAGATCGAGTAACGAGTACGTAACAATGTGCGCGGGGTTCGCCCCGCCACAGGAAGCCCGCCGCGTGCGGGCTTTTTTTTTCGTCATCGGATTGTCATAATGCAATCCTATACTGGGCGGCAATTTAACCAGCATTGCTCCCATGCGACTTGCCAAGCTCCAGACCGGTACCAAGATCCTCGGCGCTTTCGCCGTCGTCTCTGCCGCCATCGCCGTCATCTGCGCCGTCGCCCTGTGGCGCATGCAGGCCGCCGATGCCCTGACCAGCGATCTCGTCAACAACCGCCTGGCCGGCCAGCAGCTGAGTTCCGAACTGCTCGGCGTGGCGCGCCTGAACGGCATGCGCGCCGTCGCCATCGCCCGCAGCGACAGCCTCGAAGTCGGCGACTATTTCCAGGCCCAGCTCGGCCAGGGCGAGCAGGAGGCCACCAGACTCGAATCGCGCATCGCGGCGCTGGCCACCAGCGCGGACGAGCGCAAGCTGCAGCAGCAGGCCGCCGCCGACAAGGCCGCCTACATGAAGGTGCGCCAACAGGTCTTCCAGGCCAAGGACCTCGGCAAGACCGTCGAGGTCGAACAGCTCGCATCCACCAGCCTCTCCGCCACCTTCGATGCCTATACCCGGGCGCTGGGGGCGCTGCTGGCCCACCAGACCCGCCAGGCCCACGCGCTGGCCGCGGCATCGGAAAGCGCCTCGCTGTTCAGCCGCGTCCTGCTGCTGGGCGTCGGCGGCGCCGCGCTGCTGCTCGGCGGCCTGGCCGGCTGGCTGCTCACGCGCAGCATCGTCGCGCCGCTGCAGGACGCCGTGCGGCTGGCCGAACGGGTCGCCCGCGGCGACCTCAGCGCCACCATCCGCCACGCGCGCGGCGACGAGATCGGGCGCCTGTTCGACGCCCTCAACCACATGACCGGCGGCGTCTCCGCCACCGTCGTCAAAGTGCTCGACAGCGCGCGCATGATCGACGACGCCTCGGCCGACCTCGCCGCCGGCAACCGCGACCTGTCGCAGCGCACCGAGCAGCAGGCCAGCAGCCTGCATGCCACCGTGCGCTCGATGGCCGAGCTGACCGAGGCGGTGCAGCAGAATCACGTGAACGCCCACGATGCCAGCGAACTGGCCCTGGCGGCATCCGGCGTGGCGCGCGAAGGCGCGGGCGCGGTCGAGCAGATGGTCGAGCGCATGGCGACGATCCGCCAGTCGGCCGCCAGGATCGGCGACATCACCGCGATGATCGACGGGATCGCCTTCCAGACCAATATCCTGGCCCTGAACGCGGCGGTGGAGGCGGCGCGCGCCGGCGCCGAAGGCCGCGGCTTTGCCGTGGTGGCGAACGAGGTGCGCAGCCTGGCCCAGCATTCGGCCGCGGCCGCCAAGGAAATCAAGAGCTTGATCGCGGAATCGCTCGGCGCCATCGAATCGGGCGCCGGGATTGCCGGCGCGGCCGGCCTGACGATGCGCCAGATCCTCGAGCGCGTGCAGCAGGTGGCCGACCTGCTGGCCGCCATCGATGCCGCCAGCTCCGAGCAGGCCGAGGGCATCGCCCAGGTGCGCCGCACGATCGCGGAGATGGACGAGGCGACCCGCCAGAACGCGGCGATGGTCGAGCAGGCCGCGGCCGCCGCCGGCACCATGCGCGCCCAGGCCGAGCAGCTGACCGGCGTGGTCTCGACCTTCAAGGTGAGGGAGCAGGGCAGGGAGGCGCGGCTGTTGCCGGCCTGAGGTCAACGCCACTCTTTTTTGCACGTATGCACGCCAACTAAGCGTTTCGCTATGGCAAACTCATGTTCTTTAGCAAACTTGCCTAGTGAACATGAACGTGTCCCGCACCCTCCTCGCAATGTCGCTGGCCCTCATCGGCCAGCAGGCGGTCGCCGCCGATCCCTATGTCCGATTCCCCGCCGTGCGCGGCGATACCATCGTGTTCACCGCCGAAGGCGACCTCTGGCGCACATCCATCGCCGGCGGCAAGGCGACCCGCCTGACCACCCACCCGTCGAGCGAAACCCATGCCGCCATTTCCCAGGACGGCAAGTTGGTCGCCTTCGTCGCTTCCTACGAGGGCGCCCAGGAAGCCTATGTGATGCCGATCGAAGGCGGACTGCCGAAGCGCATCACCTTCGAGAATGGCGGCGTGAGCGTGCTCGGCTGGACGGCCCAGGGCGAAGTCCTGGTCGCCATCGACAACCCGGTCGGCCCGAGCAAGCGCCGCGTGGTCGCCGTGCTCGATCCGGTCAAGCTCACGCGCCGCGTGCTGCCGCTCGCCGACGCCAACGACGCCGTGCTGGACGATCTGGGGCGCACCGTCTACTTCACGCGCATGGGCCTGTCCGAGACCCGCGACAACGTGAAATCCTACCGCGGCGGCGCCCATGCCCGGCTGTGGCGCTTCGACCTGGGTTCGAAGACCGAGGCCGAGCCGCTGTTCAAGGGCGAATCTCTTGACAATCGGGCCAACAACCGCCACGCCATGTGGTGGAACGGCCGCCTGTACTTCATCAGCGATGCGAACGGCGCCGACAATCTGTGGACCTCGCTCCCGGACGGCAGCGACCGCCGCCAGCTCACGCAGCACAAGGAATGGGACGTGCGCACCGCCTCGCTCGGCGATGGACGCATCGCCTACCAGCTGGGCGCCGACCTGCACGTGTTCGATATCGCGAGCGGGCGCGATTCGCTGGTCCACGCCAGCCTGGTGTCCGACTTCGACCAGCAGCGCCTGCGCCGCGTGAAGTCGCCGCTCGACGCCCTGACCGGCATCGAGGTCGCCAGCAAGCTTGATCGCATCGTCCTCACCGCCCGCGGCAGGGTGACGATCGCCGGCACCGGCAGCCATCGCCGCGTCGAGATCGCGGTGCCGGAAGGCGCGCGTGCCCGCGGCGCCGTCTTCAGCCACGACGACAAGTGGATCTATGCCATCGCCGACACCAGCGGCGAGAACGAGATCTGGCGCTATGCGGCCGACGGTTCCGGCCACGGCGAACGCCTGACCACGGACGGCGCCAGCCACCGCCTGGGCCTTTACCCGTCCCCGGACGGCAAATGGCTGGCGCACACCGACAAGAAGGGCCGCACCTGGCTGCTCGACCTGGCCAGCAAGGCCAACGTCATCATCGACGATGCCGGCCAGGCCGGCCTCGAGCGTCCGGACCAGGTGGTCTGGTCGCCGGACAGCCGCAACCTGGCCTTCGTGCGCGACGGCAGCAGCGAACGGCGCAGCCAGATCGGCATGCTGAACCTGGCCAGCCGCAAGCTCAGCTTCGTCACCACCGACCGCTACGAAGCCAGCTCGCCGGCCTTCTCGCCGGACGGTAAGTGGCTGTACTTCCTCTCCGCGCGCCACTTCAACCTGGGCAATGCCTCGCCCTGGGGCGACCGCAATATGGGCCCGGTGTTCGACAAGCGCGTGGGCGTGTATGCGCTGGCGCTGCAGCCCGGGGTGCGCTTCCCGTTCAAGCCGGAAGACGAGCTGACCAAGCCGGAAGAGAAGTCGCCGGAGGCGGCGGCCAAGGCGGCCGTGAAGTCGCCCGGCGCGGACGAGGCGGATGCCGCCAAGAGCGCGGCAGTCGCCGCCGCCGCAGCGGCGGCGGAAGCCAGGGCGGGTGCCGACAAACCGGCGGCGCCGCTGCCTCCGATCGTGTACGAGGGCCTGCGCGAGCGCCTGTACGAAGTGCCGCTCGCACCGGGCAACTACAGCGCCCTCGCCGTCGACGACAAGCGTCTCTACCTGCTGGACGCCGGCGACGACGAGCGCGCCAAGGGCACCCTCAAGACCCTCGCCATTTCGCGCAGCAGCCCGCAACCCGAAACCTTCGCCGCCAATGTGCGCGAATTCGGCCTGTCCACCGACCGCAAGCACGTCTTCTACCGGACTTTCGCCAAGGGCGCGCCGGGCGACATGCTGATTGTCGACGCCGCCGCCAAGGCGCCCGCGGATCTCACGAAGTCCAAGGTCAAGGTCGACGACTGGGCGGTCAGCTCGAACCCGCGCATGGAATGGAAGCAGATGTTCAACGACGCCTGGCGCATGCACCGCGACTTCCTGTACGACGCCAACATGCGCGGCATCGACTGGAACGCCGCGCGTACGCGCTATGCGCCGCTGGTCGAGCGCGTGACCGACCGCGCCGAACTGGACGACGTGCTGGGCATGATGATCGGCGAGGTCGGCGCGCTGCACTCGCAGATCCGTCCGGGCGACGTGCGCCGCGCGCCCGCCGAGGGCACGCCCGCCAGCCTGGGCGCGGTGCTGACCCGGGTGGCCGACGGTTACCGCGTCGACCACGTCTACCGCAGCGAGCCGGAGCTGCCGTCCGAGGCCGGTCCGCTGGCCGCGCCGGACGTCCAGGTCAGGGAAGGCGACATCATCACGGCCGTCAACGGCAAGTCGCTGCTGGAAGCGCGCGACATTTCCGACCTGCTGCTGGACACCGCCGGCAAGCAGGTGCTGCTGAACGTGAAGAGCCCGGGCGCCAAGGATGCGCGGGGTAAAGCTGAACTGCGCGCCGTCATCGTCACCCCGGTCACGATGGCGACCCATGCCAGCCTGCGCTACGCCGACTGGGAGCAGGGCAGGGCCCAGCAGGTCGACAGCGCCTCGAAAGGCAAGATCGGCTACCTGCACCTGCGGGCGATGGTGGCGCGCGACATCAACGCCTTCGCGCGCGACTTCTACGCCAACATCAACAAGGATGGCCTGATCATCGACGTGCGCCGCAATAACGGCGGCAACATCGACAGCTGGATCATCGAAAAGCTGCTGCGGCGCGCCTGGGCCTTCTGGTCTTCGAACGGCAAGCAGCCCTACTCGAACATGCAGAACACCTTCCGCGGCCACCTGGTGGTGCTGACGGACGAGCTGACCTATTCGGACGGCGAGACCTTCGCCGCCGGCGTCAAGGCCCTGAAGCTCGGCCCGCTGGTCGGCAAGCGCACCGCCGGCGCCGGCGTCTGGCTCAGCGACGGCAACGGCCTGCTCGATAACGGCATGGCGCGGGTCGCCGAGAACGGCCAGTTCTCGACCGATGGCGAGTGGCTGATCGAAGGCGTCGGCGTGACCCCGGATGTCGAGGTCGACAACCTGCCTTTCGAGACCTTCAACGGGCGCGACCGCCAGCTCGAGGTGGCCCTCGAGCTGCTGGAGAAGAAGATGAAGGAAGAGCCGGTGAAGCCGTTGAAACCGGCGGCGATTCCGGCCCTGAAGCGCTGAGCGCTCATTGAGCACTCATTGAGTGCTCAAACGGCGGCCAGCGCCCGCGCCAGATCGGCGCGCTGGTCGTCGATGTGCTCGATGCCGACAGACAGCCGGATCAGGCCGTCGCCGATGCCGAGCAGCGCCCGCTGCTCCGGCGGGATGGTCGCATGGGTCATGATGGCCGGGTGCTCGATCAGGCTCTCGACCCCGCCCAGGCTCTCGGCCAGGGTGAAGATCTCGCAATGTTCCAGAAAGCGGCGCGCCCCGGCCAGGTCGGTATCGAGGTCGATCGAGATGATGCCGCCGTAGCCGTGCATCTGGCGCCGCGCCAGCTCGTGCTGGGGATGCGAGGCCAGGCCGGGATAGAACACCCGGCTGACCTTGCGCTGGCTTTCCAGCCAGCCCGCCAGTTCCAGCGCATTCGCCGAGCTGCGCTCGACCCGCAGCGCCAGGGTCTTGATCCCGCGCAGCACCAGGAAGCTGTCGAACGGTCCCTGGATCGCGCCCACCGCGTTCTGGATGAAGCCGAGGCGCTCGCGCAGCTGCTGGTGGCGCGGCTCAAGGCCCACCACGGCGACGCCGCCGATCACGTCCGAATGGCCGTTCATGTACTTGGTGGTCGAGTGCACCACGATGTCGATGCCGTGCTCCAGCGGACGCTGGACGATGGGGCTGGCGAAAGTGTTGTCGCACACGCTGAGGACGCCGCGCTCGCGGCACAGGGTGGCGATGGCGTGCAGGTCGGCCAGCTTCAGCATCGGGTTGGTCGGCGTCTCCACCCACACCATCTTTGTTTCCGGACGCAGGGCATTGGCGACGGCCAGCGGATCGGTCAGGTCGACGTAGGTGAAATCGTGGCCGGCGCTGTGGCGGCGCACCCTTTCGAACAGGCGGTAGGTGCCGCCGTACATGTCGTCGCCGGCCACGATGTGGGAGCCGGCGGGCAGCAGTTCCAGCACCGCGGAGATGGCGGCCAGGCCGGACGCGAAGGCGAAGGCCGCGCCGCCGCTTTCGATGTCGGCCACGCAGCGTTCCAGCGCCCAGCGGGTCGGGTTGTGCGAGCGGCCGTAGTCGAGGCCCTTGTGCACGCCCGGGCTTTCCTGGGCAAAGGTCGAGGTCGCGTAGATGGGCGGCATCACCGCGCCGGTGGCGGGGTCGGGCGCCTGGCCGCCGTGGATGACGCGGGTGGCCAGATGGCGCTTGCTTTCTCTATCGTTCATTTCACTCATTTCATTTCAATGTTCTGCGCAGGTGGTTGAGGAGGTCGAAGCGCGTGATCAGCCCGTAGAAATGATCGCCTTCCGCGATCACGGCGGTCAGGCCGCGGTCGAGAATCTCGCGCAACTGCTGCATGCCGGCCGAAGGCGGCAGGGTCTGCAGCTCGGAAGTCATGGTGCCGGATACCGGGGCCTGGAAGTGTTGCTGGTCTTGCGTCACGTGCAGCAGCAGGTCGGATTCGTCGATCAGTCCGACCAGGCGGCCCTTGTCGATGACCGGCAGCTGGGCCAGGTCGGCGCTTCGCATGCGGTTGAAGGCGGTCAGCAGCGGGTCGGTCGGGGACACGGTGACGACTTCGCCGTCGTCAAAGCGGCGCCCGATCAGGTCGCGCAGGTCGCCGGTACGCGGCCGGTGCAGCAGGCCCTGGTCGACCATCCAGCCGTCGCTGTAGACCTTGGTGAGGTAGCGGGTGCCGGTGTCGCACACGAAGGTGACCACGCGCTTCGGCGTGGTCTGCTCGCGGCAGTAGCGCAGGGCGGCCGCCAGCAGGGTGCCGGTCGAGGAACCGGCCAGCAAGCCTTCCTGGCGCAGCAGGGCGCGCGCGGTGTTGAAGCTTTCCTCGTCGCCGATGGAGTAGGCGCGGCGCACCCGCGACAGGTCGGCGATCGCCGGAATGAAATCCTCGCCGATGCCCTCGACCGCCCACGAGCCCGACACCTCGGACACGCGCCCGGTACGCACGTACTCGGCCAGGATCGAACCCTCGGGGTCGGCCAGCACGAATTCGAGCGCCGGCTGCACCTTCTCGAAGTAGCGCGACAGGCCGGTGAGGGTGCCGGAAGAACCGACCCCGACCACGATGGCGTCCACCTCATGCCGCATCTGTTCCCAGATCTCGGGACCGGTGGTGGTCTCGTGGGCCCAGGGGTTGGCCGGATTGTTGAACTGGTCGGCGAACCAGGCGCCGGGAATCTCGCGGGCCAGGCGCGCGGCATAGTCCTGGTAGTACTCGGGATGGCCCTTGCCGACGTCCGAGCGGGTCAGGTGGATCTCGGCGCCGAGGGCCTTCAGGTGCAGGACTTTTTCGGCCGCCATCTTGTCCGGCACCACCAGCACCACGCGGTAGCCCTTGATGCGGGCCACCAGGGCCAGGCCGAGGCCGGTATTGCCGGCGGTGGCCTCGACCACCGTGCCGCCCGGCTGCAGGCGGCCATCCTTTTCCGCGGCCTCGATCATGGCGCGGCCGATGCGGTCCTTGATGGAACCGCCGGGATTCTGGGACTCCAGCTTGAGAAATAACTGGCAGGGGCCGGTGTCCATCCGGGTGACCTCGACCAGCGGGGTGTTGCCGATCAGCGAAAAGATTGCAGCGGATGACGCGGGTTGCGCGGTTTCCATATCTCCTCCAAGGTGGCCAGGTCGTCAAAAAAAGACGAGCATAGGACGCCTGTTGGCGTCCCGGCTTGGGGAAGATTAACTCTTTTGAGGAAAGTCAGGCGCCGGATTTCAGGCGCCGCCACAGCGTGGTCCGGCTGATCCCCAGGTGGCGGGCTGCGGCGTCGCGCTGGCCGCCGAAACGGGCCAGCACCTCGGCCACGCTTTCATGCGGCGATGGAAGAACGGCCGCGGCGGGCGGGGGAGCGGACGGGGCCGGAGCCGGCGAGGGCAGGGCCTGGCCCAGCTCCGGCGCTACCGACAGCAGGAAGGCCGGCGTCAGGGCCTGCAGCGGTTCGGCCGCCAGGAACAGCGCCAGCCTCTCCATCAGGTTGCGCAGCTCGCGCACATTGCCCGGCCAGGCATAGGCCTGCAGGAGCGGCGCACAGGCGGCGATCTCGGCGGCCTGGTTCGGATGCGGACGAGCGCTGAGGGCCGCCATTGCGTTCTTCAGCGACCATTCGGCCAGCTGCGGGATGTCGGCGCGGCGCTCGCGCAGGGGCGGCAGCGCCAGGCGCAGTACCGCCAGGCGGTAGAACAGGTCGGCGCGGAAGCGTCCCTCGCGCACGCGGGCGTCGAGGTCGCAGTGGGTGGCGCTGATCACCCGCACGTCGATCGGCACCGGCCGCGTGCCGCCCACCCGCATCACTTCGCGTTCTTCCAGCACGCGCAGCAGGCGGGTCTGCAGGCTAAGGGGCATCTCGCCGATCTCGTCCAGGAACAGGGTGCCGCCGTTGGCCGCTTCAAACAGGCCGGCGCGCCCGCCGCGCCGCGCACCGGTGAAGGCGCCTTCCTCGTGCCCGAACAGCTCGGATTCCAGCAGCGACTCGGCGATCGCGCCGCAGTTCACGGCGACGAAGGGACGCAGGGCGCCGCGGCGCGGACTCTCGCGGTGGATGGCCTGGGCCACCAGCTCCTTGCCGCTGCCGGTCTCGCCCTGGATCAGCACCGTGGCCGGCGAACGTGCGTACAGCACCACGGCCTGGCGCAGCCTCTCCATCGCCGGCGAGTCGCCGCGCAGGTCGTTCAGGCCGCGCCGCGCGCGCCGCGGATCGGGGCTGCCGCGCCGTCCGCGCCCCGCTTCCAGGCGGGTCAGGCGCGCCATCTCCAGCGCATCGTCGAAGGCCTGGCGGATCGAGGCCGCCGAATACACGAACACCGCCTTCAGGCCGGCTTCCTCGGCCAGGTCGGTAATCAGGCCGGCGCCGACAATCGCCCCGATCCCGTCCGCTTTCAGCTCGTCGATGGCGGCGCGCGCATCCTCCTCGGTCACATAGGTGCGCTGGACGATGGACAGGCCGAAGGTGGCGGCGAACTCCGCCAATTCCGGCATCGGCTGCTGGTAGCTGATCACCGCGACCCGCGGCGACAGGCGGCGCGCCCGCGCCAGCGCCTGCATCACGTCGCTGCCGCTGGCCTTCGCCGCCACCACCGGCACCGAGACCCGTCCCTTCAGGTAGGCGGCGTTGGAGCCGGCCGCGATCACGACGTCGCAGTGCTCAAGCGCCATGCGTTCGCGGATATGGCGCGCGGCGTCGTCGAAGCCCAGGTGCAGCGGCTCGATCTGGGCCAGGTGGTCGTATTCGAGGGTGATGTCGCGGAACAGATCGGACAGGCGGGACACGGAAACGGTCCAGATCACAGGCTTGTCGAGGCCCTCGTGCAGGGTGCGGGTGGGATGACTCATATCGCAAGTGTAGTGGAATCCGACCCATGCCGTAAGAATCGGGTAAGGACCGGCCCGTAGGATCGCAAACAGCCTGCATAAAAGGCATCACTAAAAGTATTGGAGACAAAAGTGGATCAAGACATTGTTCAACGGGTCAAGAACGACCCGAATTACCAGAAGCTGGTCAAGACCCGCTCCCGCTACGGCTGGATGCTGACCTGGGCCGTGATGGTCGTGTATTACGGCTTCACCCTGCTGAACGCCTTCGACAAGGAATTCATGGGTTCCCGCATCGGTGCGGGCGTGATGTCCTGGGGCGTGCCCCTGGGCCTGTTCGTGATCCTGTTCACGGTCGTCGTCACCGGCATCTACGTGCGCCGCGCGAACAAGGAATTCGACGCCCTGACCGACGCCATCCAGCGCAATGCCGCCGCCGGCCAGCCCGCACAGACCAACCAGCCGAACAAGGTGCGCGCAGCATGAAGAACCTGATCCGTAACGCCAGCGCGCTGGCCGTCCTGGCGGCCGCCAACGCCGCCATCGCCGCGCCCGACCTGGGCCAGGCCACCAAGCAGGCCACCAACTGGACCGCGATCACGATGTTCGCCGTGTTCGTCATCCTGACCCTGTTCATCACCAAGTGGGCCGCCAAGCGCACCCGCTCGGCGTCCGACTTCTACACTGCGGGCGGCGGCATCACCGGCTTCCAGAACGGTCTCGCCATCGCCGGCGACTTCATGTCGGCCGCTTCTTTTCTGGGCATCTCGGCCGCGGTGTTCGCCAACGGCTTCGATGGCCTGATCTATGCGATCGGCTTCCTGGTCGGCTGGCCCGTCATCACCTTCCTGATGGCCGAGCGCCTGCGCAACCTGGGCCGTTTCACCTTCGCCGACGTCGCCGCCTACCGCTTCGCCCAGAAACCGGTGCGCATGTTCGCCGCCTCGGGCACCCTGGTCACCGTGCTGTTCTACCTGATCGCCCAGATGGTCGGCGCCGGCCAGCTGATCAAGCTGCTGTTCGGCCTGGACTACAGCATCGCCGTGGTGCTGGTCGGTATCCTGATGATGGTGTACGTGCTGTTCGGCGGCATGACCGCCACCACCTGGGTCCAGATCATCAAGGCCGTGATGCTGCTGGCGGGCGCCTCCTTCATGGCGTTCTCGGTGCTGGCCATGTACAACTTCAGCCCGGAAGCGCTGTTCGCCAAGGCCGTCGAAGTGCACGCCAAGAAGGACTCGATCATGGGCCCGGGTAACTTCATCAAGGACCCGATCTCCGGCATCTCCTTCGGCATGGCGCTGATGTTCGGCACCGCCGGGCTGCCGCACATCCTGATGCGCTTCTTCACCGTCCCGAGCGCCAAGGAAGCGCGCAAGTCGGTGCTGTGGGCCACCACCTGGATCGGCTACTTCTACATCCTGACCTTCATCATCGGCTTCGGCGCGATCGTGCTGGTCGGTACCAACCCGGCCTTCAAGGATGCGGCAGGCAAGCTCCTGGGCGGTAACAACATGGCGGCCGTGCACCTGGCGAACGCGGTCGGCGGCGACGTCTTCCTCGGCTTCATTTCGGCCGTGGCCTTCGCGACCATCCTCGCGGTGGTGGCCGGCCTGACCCTGTCGGGCGCCTCGGCCGTCTCGCACGACATCTACGCCACCGTCATCAAGAAGGGCCAGCCGGCCCCGGGCAGCGAACTGCGCGTCTCGAAGATCACCACCATCATCCTCGGCATCATCGCCGTGGGCCTGGGCTATGTGTTCGAAACCGTGAACGTCGCCTTCATGGTGTCGCTGGCCTTCGCGATCGCCGCCTCGGCCAACTTCCCGGTGCTGTTCATGTCGGTCCTGTGGAGCAAGTGCACCACCCGCGGCGCCACCATCGGCGGCTTCCTGGGCCTGATCACGGCCGTGGGCCTGACCGTGCTGTCGAAATCGGTGTGGGTCGACGTCTTCCACAACAAGACCGAGATCTTCCCGTACACCTCGCCGGCCCTGTTCTCGATGATCGTCGGCTTCGTGGGCGTGTGGCTGTTCTCGATCACCGACAAGAGCCCGCGCGCGGCGATCGACAAGGCTGGTTTCGAGGCGCAGGAAGTGCGTTCGGAGACTGGTATCGGCGCCGCCGCCGCATCGGCACACTGATCCGCCGCTGCTGTACACTGAACCCGAAAGCCGGTTTCCGGCCTTCGGGTTCTTTATTTGGGAAGGGGCGGGGAAGATGATACCGATACTGGTCGTGCGCGACATCCAGGAAGCCATCGCCTTCTATACGCGCGTGCTCGATTTCGAGCTGCGCTTCAGCTGGCCCGGGGAATCCGCGTGCTACGCGGGCCTGGCCAGGGGCAAGGAAGAGCTGCACCTGAACCTGACGCCCGGGGAAGGCCGCTTCGGCCATTCCAGCGTCATCGTCCTGTGCGAGGACGTGGATGCCCTGTTTTCAGGCTTCGTCGCGCGCGGATTGAATCCGCCCACCCGGCCGGAGTCGCCGGTGCACGCCGGCCCGCTCGAGCAGACCTGGGGCACCCGCGAATTCTACGTCGACGACCCGAGCGGAAACACGCTGGTCTTCCAGCAGCGCCGCTGAAGCTGCGTCAGGGCGCGACGTCGCCCGCCTTCTCCGCAAACGGCCGCGCATGGCGCACCAGCGACACCAGGGTCTTCCCCGGCTCCTCGTTGAAGATCTCGTGGGCCGAATGCTCGAACCACACCAGCCGCTTCGACGGCGCCTTCACCTTCCCGAACCATTCCGCGGTGGCCGATGAGGACACGTTGTAGTCGTGCCGTCCGTTGAAGATCAGGATCGGGCAGCGGAATGTCGTGTAGCCGCTGAAGTCCATCGAGATCGTCTCCGCCAGCAGGCGGCTGGACGAGAATTCGGTGGCGTCCCAGATGGTCTTCAAATCCGCATCCGTGTATTCCGGCGACAGCTTCACCGCGGCCGCCTCGGCGTCGAAGCCGGTCCTGCCATACACCGCGCCGCCGTAGCGGCCCAGCCATTTGCGCTGCAGGTAGAGGTCCTTCAGTGCTACCTGCTTGCCCGGCTGGGCGTAGGGCGCGATCGATTCCAGCTCGCGCACCGCCTCGAGATTGTTCTCCTTCTTCGCCGCATCCATCGCGAAGCGCCAGCCGCGCCGCTCGCTTTCCGGCGCATCCGTGATCTGGCCGATGCCGATATAGGCGTGCAGCCAGTCAGGATGGCGCTGCGCCAGTTCGATACCGAGCGAGCTGCCCCATGAGTGCCCCATCACGTAGATGCGCTGCTTGCCGAATTCCTTGCGCAGCCAGGCCACCATCTCCTCGGCGTCGGCCAGCATGCGGGCGCGGGTCATGGTCGGCGCTACCTTGCCCGGATCGTTGGCGGCATAGGTCTTGCCGGCGCCGCGCTGGTCCCATTGCACGACCGTGAAATACTCTTCCCAGCCGCGCTGGAAGTACCAGCTGGTCGGCATCGCCACATAGCCCGGGCCGCCGTGCAGCATCAGCAGCACCGGGTTGCGGCGGTCGGCGCCGCGCACACTGATCCACTGCTCGATGCCGCCGATCCTGACCGCCTGATTCCTTTCGATGCCCTGCGGGGTGACGATGCGGCGCATGTCGGCGACGATCTTCACCGCCTCGGCGCGGCTGGCGATGCCGTCGGCCCGGGCGTTCGCACCCGGACCGGTCAGCAGCAGCGCGCAGGCAAGCGATGCGTATGCGCGCCTCATCCTCATTCCTTGGCCGGATCGCGGTAGTGGAAGGGATCGGTCGGCGTCGGCTGCTTCGGCAGCACGTTGCGCGGCATCGGTGTGTCGCTCTCGGCCGCCTGCAGCAGCACGGTGGCCATGATCACCGCGGCCTGGCGCAGGTCTTCGGTGCGCAGGTGGTCGAAGGTGTCGAGGTTCGAATGGTGCACGCGCGAACCGTAGTCGAGCGGGTCCTGGATGAACTGGAAGGCGGGCAGGCCCATGCCGGCCATGATCTGGTGGTCGGTGCCGCCGGTCTTCTTGGCCACGACCTTGTTCGCACCCAGGCTGTCGAAGGGAGCGAGCCAGTTCTTCAGCACAGGTATCGCCGCGAAGTTACCCTCGGCATAGATACCACGGATCTTGCCCGAGCCGTTGTCGAGGTTGAAGTAGGCGGCCATCTCGTCATAGCCGGGCAGCGGCGTGACCGGGTAGGTCTCCCACATGAATTCGGGCAGTTTGGCGTGCTCCGGATTGCTCGGGCGCGGGCGGGTCGCGATGTGATTTTTGATATAGGCGAGGGAGCCCAGCAGGCCTTGTTCCTCGCCCGACCACAGCGCAAAGCGGATGGTGCGCTTGGGTTTCACGCCCAGCTGCGAGAGGATGCGCGCCGCTTCCATCACCACCACCGAGCCGGCGCCGTTGTCGGCGGCGCCGTCGCCGGCCACCCAGCTGTCGAGGTGGGCGCCGGCCATCACGTAGCCGGCCTGGGGATCGCTGCCCGGGATCTCGGCCAGGATGTTGTAGGCGTTCGTGTCGCGGTCGTCGAAGTGGACATTGCTGTTCAGTTCGAGCTTCACTTCGCCGACCTTGGCCAGGCGCGCCAGGCGGCGGTAGTCTTCGGCCGCCATCTCGACTTCGGGCAGGGAGACGGTGTCGCCCTTGCGGTGGAAGTAGCCTTCGCCCTGCACCAGGCCGCCGTTACGGTAGGACATCTTGACCAGCGCGACCGCTCCTTCCGCCGCCATGAAGCGGTCGATCTCGCGCGCCTGCTCGAAGTATTTCTTGTACAGGTCGAACGACTGGTCCGGATCGTAGTGCGGCTGGTCGTAGGTCGACAACTTGCCCAGTTCGGCCTCGTCGTAGCGCTTGAAGGTGGCGCTGGTGTCGTCCTTCGGCACCTCCGGATAGCTGACCAGCACGATCCTGCCTTTCACCTTGCCCTTGTACTGGGCCAGGTCGCGCACGTTGCGGACCGGCGCCACCACGATAGTCGCGCTCACGGTGCCACGGGTCGCCGGTGTCCAGGCCACCGGGATCGCGGTCAGGGCCAGCGGCCGCGGCGCCACCATGCGCACGCTCGAGGATTCGATCCACCAGCCGCGCCCGAAATCGTAGCCTTCGGCGTGGACATTCTTCAGGCCCCAGCTCGTGAACATCTGCTGGGTCCACTTTTCCGCCTGGCGCATCGACGGCGAATTGGTCATGCGGCCGCCGATGCGGTCGCTCAGGTAGGCGGCCAGGTTCACGACCTGGCCACGGTTATAGCCTTCGTCGGCGATGCGGTTGATGGTGTTGGCGTCGACCGGTTCGGCATGGGCGCCGAAGCAGAGCAGGGCGATGCCGGCGAGCAGGCCGGCCTTACGAATGTCGCACATAGATCCTCTTGGTTGTTTTTGTCAAAAAGGAATTGCGCAGGGGATTCTACGCCTGAGCAACTCAGCTGTGCGAACAGGATCCAGGCTTGCGTGTTGCGCAACGATGTTTCAAAATGAAACGTTCGTGAAACATCGATGCCGAAACACGCAGGGCGAAACGGCGCAAGTGCTTGAAAACACGGGGCAAGGCGCCAGCGATTGGCTTGGCACGCCGTTTGCATTAGTGAGGGCATATTCCCGTCAACGCATCATTGAAAGGTAAGAGGACATGAGCCAACTCTCCGCAGGCGCCAAATTCCGCCAGGCCGTGCAGGAAGAACATCCGCTGCAGGTGATCGGCGCGATCAACGCCAACCACGCCCTGCTGGCCAAGCGCGCCGGCTACCGCGCGATCTACCTGTCGGGCGGCGGCGTGGCTGCCGGCTCCCTGGGCCTGCCCGACCTCGGCATCTCGGGCCTGGAAGACGTGCTGATCGACGTGCGCCGCATCACCGACGTCTGCGACCTGCCGCTGCTGGTCGACATCGACACCGGCTTCGGCTCGTCCGCCTTCAACGTGGCCCGCACCGTGCGCTCGCTGATCAAGGCCGGCGCCGGCGCCTGCCATATCGAAGACCAGGTCGGCGCCAAGCGCTGCGGCCACCGGCCGGGCAAGGAGATCGTCAGCCAGGGCGAGATGGTCGACCGCGTGAAAGCCGCCGTCGACGCCCGTACCGACGACAACTTCGTCATCATGGCGCGCACCGATGCGCTGGCCGTCGAGGGCCTGGACAAGGCCGTGGAGCGCGCGGTCGCCTGCGTCGAAGCCGGCGCCGACATGATCTTCCCGGAAGCGATCACCAGCCTGGAGATGTACGCCCAGTTCAAGAAGGCGGTCAAGGTGCCGATCCTCGCGAACATCACCGAATTCGGCGCGACCCCGCTGTTCAGCGTCGAAGAGTTGAAAGGTGCCGACGTCGACATCGTGCTGTATCCGCTGTCGGCTTTCCGCGCCATGAACAAGGCCGCCGAGAACGTCTACGAGACCATCCGCCGCGAAGGCACCCAGAAGAGCGTGGTCGACACCATGCAGACCCGCGCCGAACTGTACGACCGCATCGATTACCATAGCTTCGAGCAGAAGCTCGATGCCCTGTTTGCCCAGAACAAAGCCAAATAATTCATCGAATACGGAGATATCAAGACCATGACCGATCAGACCAGCCAAACCGAGACCCCGACTTTCAAACCCAAGAAGTCGGTCGCCCTGTCCGGCGTCGCCGCCGGTAACACCGCGCTGTGCTCGGTGGGCCGCTCCGGCAACGACCTGCACTACCGCGGCTACGACATCCTGGACGTGGCCGACACATCCGAATTCGAAGAGATCGCCTACCTGCTGGTGCACGGCAAGCTGCCGACCGCCGCCGAACTGAAAGGCTACAAGGCCAAGCTGAAGATGTTGCGCGGCCTGCCGCAAGCGGTGAAGAGCGCGCTGGAAGCCCTGCCGGCCGCCTCGCACCCGATGGACGTGATGCGCACCGGCGTCTCGGTGCTGGGCTGCACCCTGCCGGAAAAGGACGACCACAACATCCCGGGCGCGCGCGACATCGCCGACCGCCTGATGGCGTCAACGGGTTCGATGCTGCTGTACTGGTACCACTTCAGCCATAACGGCAAGCGCATCGAAGTCGAGACCGACGACGACTCGATCGGCGGTCACTTCCTGCACCTGCTGCACGGCCAGAAGCCATCCGATGAGTGGGTGAAAGCGATGCACACTTCGCTGATCCTGTACGCCGAGCACGAGTTCAATGCCTCGACCTTCACCGGCCGCGTGATCGCCGGCACCGGTTCCGACATCTACTCGGCCATCACCGGCGCGATCGGCGCGCTGCGCGGTCCGAAGCACGGCGGCGCCAACGAAGTCGCCTTCGAGATCCAGAAGCGCTACGAGAACCCGGACGAAGCCGAAGCCGACATCCGCAACCGCGTCGCCAACAAGGAAGTCGTGATCGGCTTCGGCCACCCGGTGTACACGATCTCGGACCCGCGCAACAAGGTGATCAAGGAAGTAGCCCGCGATCTGTCGGCGAGCGCCGGTTCGATGAAGATGTTCGACATCGCCGAGCGCCTGGAAACGGTCATGTGGGAAGTGAAGAAGATGTTCCCGAACCTGGACTGGTTCTCGGCGGTGTCCTACCACATGATGGGCGTGCCGACCGCGATGTTCACGCCGCTGTTCGTGATCGCGCGTACCTCGGGCTGGTCGGCACACATCATCGAGCAGCGTATCGACAACAAGATCATTCGTCCGAGCGCGAACTATGTCGGTCCGGAGGATCTGAGGTTCGTGCCGCTGGCGGAGCGTAAGTAAACCACTGCCGTCATCCCCGCTTTCGTGGGGATGACGAAGGATGACATGAACGATCCGACTATCCGCCGACTCACCCCAAGCGACACAGCCGCCTACCGCGAGCTGCGCCTGGCCAGCCTGCGCGAGTTCCAGTTCGCGCACGGTCCCGACTACGAAGAAGCGCTCGGCAAATCCCTCGCCTGGCATGCGGAGCGCCTTGCCAGGCCGGACTACCACTGGTTCGGCGCTTTCGACCGTGAACTTCTGGTCGGCGCCATCTGCCTGCGCGCCAAGGAGGGCAGGCGGCTGCGTCACGTCGCCAGCCTGAACAGCCTGATGGTCGGGCGCGAGCATCAGGGCGCCGGCATCGGGCGACTGCTGACGGCGCATCTGATCGCCTTTGCCCGCTCGCTCGGCCACATCCGGCAGCTCACGCTGGTGGTCAACGAGGACAACGCGCCGGCCCGTCGCCTGTACGACAGCCTCGGCTTCCAGCAATTCGGCGTCCAGCCGGATGCCATCTTTCACGAAGGCCGGTACTGCGCCACGCAGCACCTGCTCTTATCTCTGGTTTCACCTGATCCATCATGAACAGCCAATATCGCAAACCCCTGCGCGGACAGGATGCCGCCCAGACCAATCTGCACTACTTCGACGCCAAGGCCGCAGTCGAGGAAATCCAGCCGGGCGCCTGGGACGGCCTGCCTTACACCTCGCGTGTGCTGGCCGAAAACCTGGTACGCCGCTGCGAGCCGCAGGCCCTGGTGCCTTCGCTGAAGCAGCTCATCGAACGCAAGCGGGACCTCGATTTCCCATGGTTCCCGGCGCGCGTGGTCTGCCACGATATCCTGGGCCAGACCGCCCTGGTCGACCTGGCCGGCCTACGCGACGCCATCGCCCTGCAAGGCGGTAATCCGGCCCTGGTCAATCCGGTGGTGCCGACCCAGCTGGTGGTCGACCACTCGCTGGCGGTCGAGTGCGGCGGCTTCGATCCGGACGCTTTCGCCAAGAACCGTGCCATCGAAGACCGCCGCAACGAAGACCGCTTCGACTTCATCGAGTGGACCAAGAAGGCCTTCCAGAACGTCGACGTGATCCCGCCGGGGAACGGCATCCTGCACCAGATCAACCTCGAGCGCATGAGCCCCGTGGTCCAGGTAAAGGATGGCGTGGCCTTCCCGGACACCCTGGTCGGCACCGACTCGCATACCCCGATGGTCGATGCGCTGGGCGTGATCGCGATCGGCGTCGGTGGCCTGGAAGCGGAGAGCGTCATGCTGGGCCGTGCTTCCTATATGCGCCTGCCGGACATCGTCGGTGTCGAGCTGACCGGGAAACCGCAGCCCGGCATCACCGCCACCGACATCGTGCTGGCGCTGACCGAATTCCTGCGCAAGTCGAAAGTCGTCTCCGCCTACCTTGAATTCTTCGGCGAGGGTTCGGCGAACCTGACCCTGGGCGACCGCGCCACGATCTCGAACATGGCCCCCGAATACGGCGCCACCGCCGCCATGTTCTCGATCGACGAGCAGACCATCAAGTACCTGAAGCTCACCGGCCGCGACGACGAACTGGTGAAGCTGGTCGAGACCTATGCGAAGGAAGCGGGCCTGTGGTCCGACACCCTGGCGAACGTCGAGTACGAACGCACCCTGCATTTCGACCTGTCGACCGTGGTGCGCAACATCGCCGGACCCTCCAACCCCCACAATCGCGTGCCGACTTCGGAACTGGCGGCCCGGGGCATCGCCGGCAAGGTCGAGAATGAGCCGGGCCTGATGCCGGACGGCGCCGTGATCATCGCCGCCATCACCAGCTGCACCAACACCAACAACCCCCGCAATATGATCGCCGCCGGTCTCATTGCCCGCAACGCAAACAGGCTCGGACTGCTGTGCAAGCCCTGGGTGAAATCGTCGCTGGCGCCAGGCTCGAAGGCCGTGGCGCTCTACCTGGAAGAGGCGGGCCTGCTGCCGGAACTGGAAAAGCTGGGCTTCGGCATCGTCGCCTTTGCCTGCACCACCTGCAACGGCATGTCGGGCGCGCTGGACCCGGTCATTCAAAAAGAAGTGGTCGAGCGCGACCTGTACGCGACCGCCGTCCTGTCCGGCAACCGCAACTTCGACGGCCGAATCCACCCCTATGCCAAGCAAGCCTTCCTGGCTTCGCCGGCGCTGGTGGTGGCTTATGCGATCGCCGGCACGATCCGCTTCGACATCGAGAAGGACGTGCTGGGCGTCGATGCCTCCGGCCGCGAGATCAGGCTGGCCGACATCTGGCCGAGCGATGCCGAGATCGACGCCGTGGTCGAGCAGTCGGTCAAGCCGCAGCAGTTCCGCAATGTGTACGACGTGATGTTCGCGCGCCAGGAGACGACGGAAGAAGCCGTGTCGCCGCTGTACGACTGGCGCCCGATGAGCACCTATATCCGCCGTCCGCCGTACTGGGAAGGCGCGCTGGCCGGCGAGCGCACCATGAAAGGCATGCGCGCACTGGCGGTGCTGGGCGATAACATCACCACCGACCACCTGTCGCCGTCGAACGCCATCATGATGAACTCCGCGGCCGGCGAATACCTGCACAAGATGGGCCTGCCGGAAGAGGACTTCAACTCCTACGCGACCCACCGCGGCGACCACCTGACGGCCCAGCGCGCAACCTTCGCCAATCCAACGCTGAAGAACGAAATGGTGCGCAATGCCGACGGCAGCGTGCGCGCCGGCTCGCTGGCCCGCATCGAGCCGGAAGGGCAGGTCACGCGCATGTGGGAAGCGATCGAGACCTATATGGAACGCAAGCAGCCGCTGATCGTGGTGGCCGGTGCCGACTATGGCCAGGGCTCCTCGCGCGACTGGGCGGCCAAGGGCGTGCGCCTGGCGGGCGTGGAAGCCATCGTGGCCGAAGGCTTCGAGCGCATCCACCGCACGAACCTGGTCGGCATGGGCGTGCTGCCGCTGGAATTCCAGCCGGGCACCACCCGCCTGACCCTGGGCCTGGACGGTACCGAGACCTATGACGTGGTGGGCGAGCGCACGCCGCGCGCGACGCTTACGCTGGTCATCCATCGCAAGAACGGCGAGACGGTCGAGGTGCCGGTGATCTGCCGCCTGGATACGGCGGAAGAGGTGTCGATCTACGAGGCCGGCGGCGTGCTGCAGCGGTTTGCGCAGGACTTTTTGGCGACCACCAAAGTCGCTGCATGATATTGAACCCGTCATTCCCGGCAATGCCGGGAATGACGGTTTTGGAGCTAACACATATGGCCCAAGTCCCACAGATTAAAATCCCCGCCACCTACATGCGTGGCGGCACCAGCAAGGGCGTCTTCTTCCGCCTCCAGGACCTGCCCGAAGCGGCGCAAGTCCCCGGCGAGGCGCGCGACAAGCTCTTGATGCGCGTGATCGGCAGCCCCGACCCCTACGGCAAGCAGATCGACGGCATGGGCGGCGCCACTTCCAGCACCAGCAAGACCGTCATCGTCGGCAAGGCCACGCGCCCGGACCACGACGTCGACTACCTGTTCGGCCAGGTCTCGATCGACAAGCCCTTCGTCGACTGGAGCGGCAACTGCGGCAACCTGTCGGCGGCGATCGGCCCCTATGCCATCGCCAACGGTTTCATCGACGCCGGTCGCATTCCGGAAAACGGTAGCGTCACCATCCGCATCTGGCAGGCCAATATCCAGAAAACCATCGTCGCCCACGTGCCGGTCACCAATGGCCAGGTCCAGGAAACCGGCGACTTCGAGCTGGACGGCGTGACCTTCCCGGCGGCCGAAGTGCAGCTCGAGTTCATGGACCCGGCGGCCGAGGAGGGCGAGGGCGGCGAAGGGGGGAGCAATTCGATGTTCCCGACCGGGAACCTGGTCGACGAGCTGGAGGTGCCCGGTGTCGGCACCCTGAGAGCCACGATGATCAACGCCGGCATTCCCACCATCTTCGTGAACGCTCTGGATGTCGGCTACAAGGGCACCGAGCTGCAGGACGACATCAACGGCGACCCGAAGGCGCTGGCGATGTTCGAATCGATCCGCGCCCACGGCGCCATGCGCATGGGCCTTATCGCGCACGTGGAGGAAGCCGCGCGCCGCCAGCACACGCCGAAGGTCGCCTTCGTCGCGCCGCCCGCCGATTACACGGCGTCGAGCGGCAAGCAGGTGAAAGCGGACGACATCGACCTGCTGGTGCGTGCGCTCTCGATGGGCAAGCTGCACCACGCGATGATGGGCACGGCGGCGGTGGCGATCGGCACCGCGGCGGCGATTCCCGGCACCCTGGTCAGCCTGGCCGCCGGCGGCCGTGCGCACGAGGCCGTGCGTTTCGGCCACCCGTCCGGCACCCTGCGCGTCGGCGCCCAGGCCGGGCAGGTGGATGGCGACTGGGTCGTCAAAAAGGCCGTGATGAGCCGCAGCGCCCGTGTGCTGATGGAGGGCTGGGTACGCATCCCCGGCGACGCTTTCTAAGAGCGACTCCAGGAGCGCATTCAGCCGATGAGCCCGCCGTACAACACGGCGGGCCTTTTTTTTGCCAGTTTGATATTTCCGGTGATTTGTGGTTTATGATTCCCATGGGAAATAGAGGTCCCATGGACGGACCCGGAGACTGGAACAAGGGATGGATCGTGTAACGAGCAAACCGGCCCTGGTGGCCGAAGCGCTGGCGCTGCTCGCGGCGCCGGCATGCGCCTGCGACGCGCAGGGGATGATTTGGGCGGTCAACGAGGCGCTCGAGCGGCTGCTCGGTGCGCCGATCGAGGGCCGCACGCTGCCGGCGCTGTTCTGCGAGCGCAGCGTCCCGCAGGCGCTGCACGAGACCGCCCTGGCGCCGGGCGGCGAACGGCGCTGGAGCGGCGTGATGGCTGCCGGCGCGCGCGAAGTGCCGGTCGAGGTGAGGGCGCGGCCGCTGCCGCCGGACGCCGGCATTGCCGGCGCCACCTTCGTGTTCGGCGAACTGCCCGGCACTGGCCAGGCCGACCAGCGCGCCCGCCTGGAGCAGGCCGCGGTGCTCGAACACGCCCCGGTCGGCATCGTCGTCACCCTGCCGCATATGGTCAAGTCCTGCAATCCGCGCATGGCCCAGATGCTGGGCTACGATGCCTGCGAGCTGGTCGGACGCGACCCGGTCGAGTTCTTCTTCTCGCGGACGCAGTACGCAGCCTTCATGGAGAAGGCGATCCAGGTCCTGGCCGCCGGCGAGCTGTTCGAACAGGCCGAGATCCAGCTGCGCCGCCGCGACGGCTCGCTGATCTGGTGCCGCATCCGCGCCAAGGCGGTCGACATGACCTCGCGCGAGGCCGGCACGATCTGGATCCTGGAAGACGTCACCGAGGCGCACCAGGCCCTGATCGAGGTGCAGGCGATCATGACCAACGCCTCGATCGGCATCTTCTTCACCCGCGAACGCGTCATCACGCGCGCCAACAGCAGCTTCGACCGCATGTTCGGCTACCGGGAGGGCGAAACCCTGGAACGGCTGACGCGGATCCTGTATGCCGACGACCAGTCTTTCGACGCGCTGGGCGTGGCGGCCTACAGCGTGCTCGGGCAGGGCAAGCCCTTCGAGGCCGAGAGCACCATGGTGCGCAAGGACGGCACGCCGATGTGGGCCAGGCTGATCGGCTATGCGATCAACCGTGAGGAGCCGGCCAAGGGTACGATCTGGATGATCGAGGACCGCACCCGCCAGAAGTGCGACGAGGAATCGCTGCGCAACGCCCTGCTGGAAAACCAGGCCATCCTCGACAACGCGGTGCTGGGTATCGCGGTGGTCGAGCACGGGCGCACGCTGCGCTGCAATCGCAAGATGGAAGAGCTGTTCCGCTATCCCGGCGCCGCGATCGAGGGCACCTCGGTGCGCGCGCTCTATCCGGACGCCGCCAGCTGGGACGAGGCGCGTCGCCAGACCCGCTCCGACTTCGCGGCCGGGCGTGTGCACATGGCCGAATACCAGCTGATGCGGCGTGACGGCACGCGCTTCTGGGCGCGCCTGTCGGGCCGGCCTTTCGACCTGGCCGAGAGCAGCGGCCGCAGCGTCTGGCTGATCGACGACGTCACCGACCAGCGCGAGGCGGCCGACGCCCTGCGCCGCGCGCGCGACGAACTCGAAGTGAGGGTCCACGAGCGTACCGCCGAACTGGCCGGCGCAAACCGGCTGCTGCAGGCCGAGATCGTCGAGCGCCGCCAGGCCGAGGCACGGGTCCACCACATGGCCTATCATGACGCCCTGACCGGGCTGCCGAACCGCGCGCTCCTCTCCGAACGCCTGGACCGGGCGATGCTGGCGGCGCGCCGCGAGGGCCGCAAGCTGGCCGTGATGTTCATCGACCTGGACCGCTTCAAGACAATCAACGATTCGCTCGGCCACCTGACCGGCGACCACCTGCTGAAGGAAGTCGCGAACCGCCTGTGCAAGGTGGTGCGCGCGGTCGACACCGTGGCGCGCCTGGGCGGCGACGAATTCGTGGTGCTGGTGCCGGGCGTGCGCGCGGCCGAGGAATGCGCGCTGGTCGGCGAGAAGATCATCGGCGCGCTGGCCGAGCCGGTGCGCTTCGAAGGCCGCAGCCTGCATATCTCGCCCTCGATCGGCATCTGCCTGTGCCCGGACGACGGCGAAGACGTCGAGACCCTGATGCGCAAGGCGGACGCCGCGATGTACCACGCCAAGGCCTCGGGCCGCAACAACTACCAGTTCTTCGCAGAGCGCATGAACGTGGCGGCGGCGCGCCATTTCGAACTCGAGACCAGCCTGCGCGGGGCCCTCGAACGCCATGAATTCACGCTGTTCTACCAGCCCATCGTCTGCATGCGGGAGCGCAGCGTGAGAGGCCTGGAAGTGCTGCTGCGCTGGCACCGTCCCGGCCACGGCCTGGTCGCGCCCGACGATTTCATCCCGATGCTGGAGGAGAACGGTCTGATCGTGCCGGTGGGGGAGTGGGTGATCCGCGCCGCCTGCGAACAGGCGGTGGCGTGGCAGCGCACGGGGCTGCCGGCGGTGCCGCTGGCGATCAACCTGTCGGCGCGCCAGTTCATGCAGCGCGGCCTGATCGAATCGATCCGCCGCATCCTCATTGATACCGGCATCGACCCGAGCCTGCTCGAATTCGAGATCACCGAGACCGCGCTGATGCAGCACGGCCAGCAGACCCTGGAGACGCTGGGGCAGATCTCGAAGATGGGCATCCGCCTGTCGATCGACGACTTCGGCACCGGCTATTCGAGCCTGGCCTACCTGAAGCGCTTCCCGGTCCACAAGATCAAGATCGACCGCGCCTTCGTGCGCGACCTGGAATCGAGCAGCGAAGACCAGGCGATCGTCGCCGCCATCATGGCGCTGGCCGGCAGCCTGCAGCTGTCGGTGGTGGCCGAAGGCGTGGAGACCGAGGGCCAGATGGACCTGCTGCGCCAGCACGGCTGCGCTTATCTTCAGGGCTACCTGTTCGCGAAGCCGGCCGCCGCCGAGGAGATACCGCCGCTGTTCAGTCGAGCGTTGCGATGACCGGGGTGTGGTCCGAAGGCTGCTCCCACTTGCGCGGTTCGCGGTCGATCGTGCAGGCGGTGCAGCGCTGCGCCAGGCCCGGCGACAGCAGGATGTGGTCGATGCGCAGGCCGCGGTTGCGGCGGAAGGCCATCATCCGGTAGTCCCACCAGCTGTACTGCTTTTCCGGCTGTTCGAACAGCCGGAAGGCGTCCGTCAGCCCCAGGCCGAACAGCGCGCGCAGGGCTTCGCGCTCCGGTTCGGAGCAGTGGATCTGGCCTTCCCACTCGGCCGGATCGTGGACGTCGCGGTCGTCCGGCGCGATGTTGTAGTCGCCCAGGATCGCGAAGTCCGGATGCGCCGCCATCTCTTCCTTCACCCACTCGCGCAGGGCGGACAGCCAGGCCATCTTGTAGGCGTACTTGTCGGAGCCGACCGCCTGGCCGTTCACCACATAGGCGCAGATGATGCGCACGCCCTGCACGGTGGCGGCGATCAGGCGCTGCTGCTCGTCCGGGAAGTGCGGGTTGTTGCGCACCACGTCGCTCAGCGGATGGCGGGAGAGGATGGCAACCCCGTTATACGTCTTCTGGCCGGTGAAGGCGACCTCGTAGCCGGAGGCGTTGATCTCTGCGACGGGGAATTTGTCGTCGGTGAGCTTGGTTTCCTGGATGCAGAGCACGTCGACCGGATTGGCGGCAAGCCATTGCAGCAGGTGCGGCAGGCGCACTTTGAGGGAGTTTACGTTCCAGGTGGCAATTTTCATTAATGTGGGCGTCGAAAGATCAAACAGACCTGCATCTTAATAGCTCAACCGGCTTATGAGAACGTCTTTAGTCGATGCCTGTCGGAATTACTTACAGGACAGCGGAAATCCTTTAAAGGGAAAACGCTAACTATTTGATTTTATGAAATTTCTTCAAGGAGGAATGAATGTTGCTTTACCTCGGTTGCGAGACGGTAAGGCAATTTCAGCTACCTGTTGTATTTGTGGAGGGTTTCCTTTTGAAACCATGCGCAATTGCAATAATTTGTAGAAAATGCAATGGTGATGACGTAAAATCATTGCTCGATAAGAAAAACATATGACAGGTCTGGCAAACACGGCCTGACTGTGACAAGATGTAACAATCGGGGCAAGACGCGGAACGATTTCGTATCTTTTTTCATTCGGGAAGAAAAAGTTGCAGTAGGCCAATTTTAGTGTAGTATTTGCACATTTCTTTGAAGTCAAGTATCTCCTGGCAATTCATTGCTTTGTTAGGGTTGCCCGGGCCGGAACCGCTCCGGCCACTGGCAGGTGTGTAACGATCGCGGATCCGCAAGCAGGATTTGCACACAGCTTTTGTAAAGGACAGCAATGCGTCAAGCATTCGAAGCATGGGCCCAACGCGATGGCCACATTGTCCGGCGCCGTGAGGATAAGCCGGAAGAGTACCTGGTATATGAAACCCAGCGCCGCTGGTTGATCTGGCAGGCCGCGCTGACGCACGGCAGCAAGGCCCTCGAGGCGCAGCAGGCCCAGCAGGTGCAGAAATTCGCGCCGGCCGAGGACAAGGCCCCGGTCATGCTGGCCGACGAGGCCGCGGTGCGCAACCGCGTGCTGAACGAGGTCCTGGATGCCTTCAGTGCGCTCGACGAGAGTGCCGGCGTCGAAGGCATCGTGCGGGTCATCCAGAGCCTGAAGAAAAAGAGCCAGAGCCAGAACCAGAGCCGCCAGGTCGCAGAACAGGCCTGATGCGCTACCGCCACTACAAGGGCGGGGTCTACGAGCTGGTCTGCGAGGCCGTGCTCGAGGCGGATCATACGCCGGTGATCGTCTACCGTGGCGAGGACGGCAGGACCTGGGTCCGGCCGAAGCACGTCTTTTTCGAAACGGTCGAGGTCGACGGCGTGCGCCTGCCGCGCTTTGCCGCGGACGGTACATGAAGAAAGTTTCATTGCTTGCGCTGGGCGCCTGCCTGGCGGGCTGCGTGGGCAGCGGCGGCATCAACGGCGACTCCCCCGAGCAGCAGGTGGAGGTGCACGCCATTCTCGATCATCGCGAAGTGACCGGCGTCGGCTGCCTGCTGGCGAACGACATCGGCCGCTGGTTCGTGGTCGCGCCCGGACGGGTGACGGTGACCCGCAGCAGCAAGCCGCTGGCCGTCTACTGCAAGCGCGACGGCGTCGGCAGCGCCGATGAGTGGTGGGGCGCCCACTACAAGGCCAACCGCCTGGTCGGCAACATCCTCTTTACCGCGGGCCTGCGCGACTATGTCGAGAACAACTACGCCTATGCTCCCACCCTGACGGTGTTCATGCGCCCGGCTAAGCCTGGCGAAGGGGAGCATGGGGTGGGGGATTCCGCTACGCCCATTTTCTGAGAAAGTGCGTCGTCCCCGCGCAGGCGGGGATCCAAGTTTATACGCATACCGCCAGCTTCAAACGTAACCAGGGCACTACGAACTTGGGCCCCCGCCTGCGCGGGGGGCGACGTCGCGTGGGGCGGCGTAGCAATTACACGCGGTTCAACAGGAAAGTCGTCAGCAGCGGCACCGGACGTCCGGTGGCGCCTTTCGCCGCGCCCGACTTCCAGGCGGTGCCGGCGATGTCCAGGTGAGCCCAGGTGTAGTTGCGGGTGAAGTTCTCCAGGAAGCAGGCCGCGGTGATCGAGGCGCCGCCCGGGGTGCCGATATTGGCCAGGTCGGCGAAGTTCGACTTCAGCTGCTCGTTGTACTGCTCGCCGATCGGCAGGCGCCAGGCGGTGTCGCCGGTCTGCTTGCCGGCGTCCATCAGCTCGTCGGCCAGGGCGTTGTGCTGATCATCGTCGCGGGTGAACAGGCCCGAGGTGTGGTGGCCCAGCGAGACGATCACGGCGCCGGTCAGGGTCGCGATGTCGATCACGGCGGCCGGCTTGAAGCGCTCGGCGTAGGTCAGGGCGTCGCACAGGATCAGGCGGCCTTCGGCATCGGTATTCAGGATCTCGATGGTGGTGCCGTTCATCGCGGTGACGATGTCGCCCGGCTTGGTGGCGTGACCCGACGGCATGTTCTCGCAGGCGGCCACGATGCCGACCACGTTCAGCTTCAGACCCATCTCGCCGATCGCGCGGAAGGTACCCAGCACCGAGCCGGCGCCGCACATGTCGTACTTCATTTCGTCCATGTTCGGACCCGGCTTCAGCGAGATGCCGCCGGTGTCGAAGGTGATGCCCTTGCCGACCAGGACCACCGGCGCCTCGTTCTTCTTGCCGCCGTTGTGCTTCAGGACGATGAACTTGGGCGCTTCGTCGCTGCCGCGGGTGACCGACAGGAAGCTGCCCATCTTGAGCGCCTCGAGCTGCTTGCGCTCCAGGACTTCGATGTCGAAGCCGTGGTCGGCGGCCAGCTTCTTGGCGGTGTTGGCCAGGTAGGTCGGGGTGCAGACGTTCGGCGACAGGTTGCCCAGTTCCTTGGTCAGGTTCATGCCGTTGGCGATCGCCTGGGCCTGGGCCAGCACGGTCTTCAGCTGCGCGTTCGCCTGCGGGGCGGCGATGGCCAGCTTGCGCACGCCGGAAGGCAGGGGATCCTTCTTGCTCTTTTGCGCGTCGGTGCGGAATTCGGCCTCGTTGGCGGCAACCACGATGCTGCGGATTGCCCATGCCAGGTCGCGGTCTTTCACATTCTCCAGTGGGAATGCGATAATGGCATCCTGCGCGCCCAGCGTGGCGAAGGTCTTCAGGGCGGCGCTGACGGCGCCGGTGAAGCTCTTCTCGCTCACGGCTTCGTCGGCGCCCATGCCGACCAGCAGCACGCGGGCCGCGGTAACGCCGGCAACGCCGCGCAGCAGAAGGGTGGTGCCGGCTTTGCCGGAGATATCACCCGACTTGACGGCGGCAGCGATCTCGCCGTTCAGGTCGAGGGCTTTGGCGGCCTCCGACAGTTTCTTGTTTTCGAACACTGCGACTGCGACGCAGCCGGATTTGGCTGCGGCCAGCGTGTTTTTTGTGTCGAATGCTTTTATGCTAAAGTCCATTTGGTTCTCCGTTTGTCTATTCGAGGCCGCGGCATGCGAATCGGCGATGCGCGCGTCAGTGCCTAACCTGCAATTATAACTATCGAATGATCTTCCGACGCGCCCTACAGCGTGAATTGGCCAGCGTCGCCGGCGCAACCTTCACCGTCCTGTTTTCCATCCTCGTCACCTGGACCCTGATCACCATCCTCGGCCGGGCCGCGGGAGGCAAGGTCGCATCGGGCGACGTGCTTGCGCTGATCGCTTTTGCGGTGCTGAATTATCTGCCAACAATCCTGATCCTCACCAGCTTTATTTCGGTGCTGGTCGTGATCACGCGCAGCTACCGCGACTCCGAAATGGTCGTCTGGTTCGCCTCCGGCCAGTCGCTCACGCGCTGGATCGCGCCGGTGCTGATCTTCGGCCTGCCGGTCGCGATCCTGGTGGCGGGACTGTCGCTGGTCGCCATGCCCTGGGCCCAGCTCAAGAGCAACGAGTTCACCGAACGCTTCGAAAAGCGCGAAGACCTGCAGCGCGTCGCGCCCGGCCAGTTCCGCGAATCGGTCGCCGCCGACCGCGTGTTCTTCGTCGAAAGCTCCGCGGGGCGTTCCTCGACCGTGGTGCAGAACGTGTTCGTCAATACCATCGACCAGGGTGTGAACACCACTGTGGTCGCCAAGGAAGGCCAGATCGAACCGGACGGCAAGGGCGGCCAGTACCTGGTGCTGAAGAACGGCCGGCGCTACCAGGGCACGCCCGGCAAGCCGGACTTCCAGTCGATGGAATTCGAACGCTACCGGATGCGGGTCTCGAGCCAGGCCCCGGTGATGGGCGACCTCAAGGTCGAGAGCCTGTCGACGCCGGCCCTGATGGCGATGCCGCGCAACCAGTACGCCGATGCCGAACTCCAGTACCGCATCACCGCGCCGATCATGTGCCTGGTGCTGATGCTGCTGGCGATCCCGCTCGGCTTCGTCAACCCGCGCGCCGGCGCCTCGACCAACCTGATCCTGGCGCTGCTGATTTTCTTCACCTACCTGAACCTGACCAAGGCCGCCGAGCAGGCCGTCAAGCAGGCCAAGCTCGCCTTCGGCATGGGCTGGTGGCCGCTGCATGCGCTGGTGCTGCTGGCCGCGCTGGGGCTGTTCGCCTGGCGCCTCAACATCCACCACCGCTGGCATCCGCTGCTGCTGGCGAACGCCTGGAAGCGCCGCCGCCTCCTGCAGAGCGGCGTCGCGAAGGAGGGCGCGAAATGAAGATCCTCGAGCGCTACTTCTTCGTCAACATCGCCCAGGCCGTGGCCTTCGTGCTGGTGGCCTTCCTGGCCCTGGCCGCCTTCATGGACCTGACCGGCGAACTGCCGGCGGTGGGCAAGGGCGGCTACATGATCCAGCACGCGCTGCTCTACGTGCTGATGCTGGTGCCCGGTAATATGTACCGCGTGATGCCGATCGCGGCCCTGCTGGGCACCATCTACACGATGGCGCAGTTCGCCCAGACCTCGGAATTCACGATCATGCGCGCCTCATCGATGTCGACCCGGATGACGGCCTGGATCCTGTTCAAGATCGGCGTCGTGTTCGTGGTCGTCACCTTCATCTTCGGCGAGCTGGTCACGCCGCGCACGGCGCCGCTGGCCGAGCGCCTGCGCCTGTCGGCCAAGGGCGCCACCGTGTCGGCCGAATTCCGCTCCGGCATGTGGACCAAGGACACCATCCACGAGGGCGGACCGAAGGGCCCGGTGACCGGTTCGCGTTTCTTCAACGCGCGCCAGATCCTCCCGGACGGCCAGCTGCAGGACGTGCGCCTCTACGAGTTCGATAACAATATGCGCATGCGTGCGCTGATCACGGCCGCCAGTGCCGTCTTCGGCGGCAACCACACCTGGCGCCTGCAGAACGTGACCGAGACCCAGTTCACCAACAGCCGCACGCTGCCCGCACCGGGCGCGCCGCTGCCGAACGGCCAGACCATCCAGAACAGCTTCGGCCAGGACACCGCCGCCGTTTCCACGCGCAAGATCCCGACCCTCGACCTGGAATCGGAGATCACGCCGAAGATCCTGTCGGTGTCGCGTTCCGATCCGGAGCGCATGTCGGCCAACGAACTGGCCGTCTACACGCGCCACCTGGCCGAGAACCGCCAGGAAACCGAGCGCTTCAAGATCGCCTTCTGGCGCAAGCTGATCGGCCCGCTGTCGATCTTCGTGATGATGGCGCTGGCGCTGCCCTTCGGCTACCTGCAGGTGCGCAGCGGCGGGGTCAGCTTCAAGATCTTCGTCGGCATCATGATCGGCGTGAGCTTCATGTTGATCGACAACCTGTTCTCGCACATCGGCATGCTGTCGACCTGGCCGGCCTTCATGACGGCGGTCGCGCCCAGCCTGCTGTTCCTGCTGCTCGCGCTGGGCGCCCTGCGCTGGGTCGAGCGGCGTTAGGGAGACCATCGTGGAACCGCATTCCGATCGTGCCCTGATCCTGTTCGCCCACGGCGCCCGCGCCGCTTCCTGGGCCGCGCCTTTCCAGCGGCTGCGCGAGCTCACCGCCGGGCAGCGGCCCGACGTCGCGGTCTCGCTGGCCTTCCTCGAGCTGATGACGCCCAGCCTGCCGGAAGAGGCGGCGCTGCTCACCGCGCGCGGCATACGCGAGATCACCATCGTTCCAATCTTCCTGGGGCAGGGCGGCCACCTGCTGCGCGACCTCCCGCGCCTGGTCGAGGAACTGCGCGCCGCCCATCCCGACGTAAGCTTTTCGACAGTGCCCGCGGTCGGCGAAGACCCGGACGTGCTGGCGGCCATGGCGGCCTATTGCGTGGGCGCCCTTCCTGGTTGATCCATCTATGCTGTTCGTTAACTGACTTGTAGTCGATGCAATCTTTTTCGCTAACTGAGTTGTTTCCAGGCTAATCTTTCGTTGGTTTTCGGTGAACTTCCCGCACGGAAAACAATTTCCTCATTGAATTTAAATTTGCCGTAGGGAATCATAGCGGATATCGCCCCGCTCCTGATTCCCATGACCTCCCCCTCGACCACCATCTACGTCCGCCCGACCTGGGGCAGCCCTGCCTGGACCTATGCCGGCACCACCGTGGCATCGGGCGCATCGTCTTCCGCCGTGACGGCGGTTGCATTCGATATCGCCAGCGCCGCCGGGCAGCAGCTGTCGCGCGGCCAGCTCCAGTACAGCTACGACAACGGCAAGACCTGGAACCCGTACACGCTGCCGGTCGACGGCCAGGGCAGCTATGTCCAGGCGAGCGGCACCCTGTGGCGCTTCCTCGACGGCAGCACCGACACGACCTCGTCGAACACCTTCAGCGCCCACTACAAGCTGGCTGACGGCAGCGTGGTCTCGAGCGACAACACGGTCATCGTCGACAATGCGCCCGGTGGCCTCACCGGCGAAAACGACACGATGTTCTCGACCATGCAGGCCGGCGCGGTGGTCGACCAGCTGTCCCCGATCGACACCGGTTCGCCGACCGGCGGACGCTGGGTGATCGACAGCCAGTCGACTCCCGGCCTGTTCTCGATCGCCTACAACCCGGCCACCGACTCCTCGGCGCGCCTGGTGATCGCCGATGCCGCCCAGCTCCCGGCCACCGGCCTGTCGGCGACGGTGACGGTGCATTACTACGACCGCTACCAGCTCGACGCCAACGGCAATCCGAAAGCGGGCGAGGGCGTCGCCAGCATCCTGAGCTATACCGTGCAGGATGGCATTACGCAGGACCTGACGGGCTTCGGCAACGACCTGAAACTCGGCGCGGCCAGCAATGCCTGGGCCGCCAATCCGTCGCTGGCGACACTGTCGAACGGCGGCTTCGTCGCCGTCTGGCAGGGCGGTGACACCGCGGCCGGCGCTCCGGTGGCGGGCGGTCTGGGGGCCGGCCTGTGGGCGCAGATGCGCGATGCCAGCGGCGCCGCCACCGGTGCGGCCTTCGCGCTGACGCCGAGCGGCGACGCCAAACTCGAAGGCGAGCCGGCGGTGACGGCGCTCGGCAACGGCCGCTTCGTGGTCGCCTATTCCGTGAACGACGGCAGCGCCACCCGCATCGCCTACCGCGTGATCGAGGCCAACGGCAGCGCCGGCGCCGAACACGTGCTGGACGGGAGCGCCAGCTTTGATGCCGCCATGCCGGCGCTGACCACCCTCGCCGACGGTTCCTTCGCGGTCGGCTGGCGCAGCGGCGGCGCAGTCCACGTGCAGTTGGCCGCCGCCGGCGGTTCCCTGGCCGGCGCGCAGAAAGACTACGGCGCGCTGTCCTCGGCCTTCAGCCCGAGCCTGTCGGCGCTGAAGCAGGGCGGCTATGTGGTGTCCTGGGGCGAGATCAACGACGGCAATGTGTACGCCGCCACCAGCGCCTCGAACCAGGCCTTCGTCGTCAACGGCGACGGCTACGCGGCCAGCCTGGCGACCGCGGCCCCGCTGCCGCACCTGACCACGCTCGCAAACGGCAACTTCGTGGTGGCCTGGGACAGCTATGTCAACGAGCCGCTCGGCTACTCGATGAGCGACATCTTCTTCAAGGTCTACGACAGCACCGGCCACGCGCTGGGCGCGGCGACGCAGGCGAACATGCAGTCCGGCGGCGGCCGCTACGACGCCGCGGTGACCGCGCTGCCCGACGGCGGCTTCGTGGTCGCCTGGCAGTCGCAGAGCGGCGACTACGACGGCAGCGGCATCTTCGGCCGCCGCTTCGGCGCCGACGGCAGCCCGGTCGACGTCCAGGAATTCGGGATCAACCAGATGCGCGCCGGCGACCAGACCAGTCCGGACCTGGTGGCGCTGGCCAACGGCGGCTTTGCCGCGGCCTGGGTCGACAGCCAGGCGGGCGGCGTGTCGGTCGAAGCGCGCGTCTACTCGGGGACGCCGGCCGCGCCGGTGCAGGACAGCGCACAGAATTCGCATGCCGGCGACACCGCCGGCGACCCGGCATCGACAGTCACCACGCCGGTGATCCCGGCGACGCCGGTGGTGAGCACGCCGCCGGCACCTGCCCCGGTCGTGACCGTCCCCAGCGCGCCGGCCGCGACCACCCCGGGTACGCCGGTGGCGATCACGCCGAGCCTGCCGGCGGCATCGAACCTGACCGGCACGGCCGGCAACAACATGCTGGCGGCAAGCGGCGGCGGCGGTCTGCTGGACGGCAAGGAAGGCATCGACACGGCGGTCTTCGCCAACACGCGCACCAACTACAAGCTGTGGACCGACGGTGCGAATGTCTCGGTGTACGACTACGTGAACGGCAGCACGACCATGCTGGCCAATGTCGAGCGCGTGCAGTTCAGCGACAAGACCCTGGCGCTGGACATCCAGGGCAATGCCGGCGAGGCCTATCGCCTCTACCAGGCCGCCTTCAACCGCACGCCGGACAAGGGTGGCCTGGGCTACTGGATCGATTCGATGGACGGCGGCCATACCCTGATGCAGGTGGCGAACAGCTTCATCGAGAGCGCCGAATTCCACGATAAATACGGCGCCAACCCGAACGATGCCCAATACGTGGAAGCGCTGTATGCGAACGTGCTGCACCGCACGCCGGACGCCGCCGGCTACGATTTCTGGCTGCATTCGATCCAGCTCGTATCGCGCGCCCAGGTGCTGGTCGACTTCAGCGAGAGCGCGGAGAACCAGGCGCAGGTGATCGGCGCTATCCAGAACGGCATCGACTACACGCCCTGGCACGGCTAAAAACTCCCATGGCGGCGTTGCATTTGGCTCGTCGTACTAGCGTACTGTCCTCGCCAAATGCGCCTTGCCCTGGGAGTTTTTAGTCGGGGGGACTTGTATGGTGGCGTTGCATTTGGCTCGCCGTGCTAGCGTATTGTCTTCGCGGTCCGCCGCTGCGGCGAATGCGCCTTGCCCTGGCAGTTTTTAATCTGGGGATTGGTGGGGCCGGCGTTGCAGGGTTTCGCCGATCATCACCAGCACCGGGCCGTGGGCCATGTCCAGGCCGTGGGCCAGGTCGGACAGGGTCAGGCGCAGGATGCGCTGGTCGGGGCGGCTGCAGTTTTCGATCACGACCACCGGCAGGTCGGGGCGGCGCCCCTGGCCGAGCAGGCGCTCGGCGGTGGCGGCGGCTTCGCGTCCGCCCATGTACTGCACCATGGTGTCGGTCTCGGGAAGGGCGGCATGTTCCGGCTGGTCGGGCGCGGTGCTCGAGGTGAAGAAGGCGACGCTGCGCGCCACCCCGCGCTTGGTGAGCGGCTGCCGGGTGGCCGCCGCCGCCGCCACCGCCGTGGTGATGCCGGGGACGACCTCGACTTCGATGCCGGCTTCCTCGAGGGCGCGCAACTCCTCGTCGGCGCGCCCGAACAGCATCGGATCGCCACCCTTCAGGCGCACCACCATCCGGTAGCGCCGCGCGCATTCGACCAGCTGTTCGTTGATATGGACCTGGGCGGTGGAGCGCTGGCCGGAACGCTTGCCGACCGAGATCTTCTCGGCCTCGGCGCACAGTTCCAGCATCTCGGGCGTGACGAGGGCGTCGTACAGCACGACGTCGGCCTGGGCCAGCAGGCGTGCGCCGCGTACGGTGATGAGGTCAGCCGCGCCGGGACCGGCTCCGATCAGATATACCTTTCCCAGCACTGCCATGTTTTCTCTTGGTTCCAGTTGGTAGCCGTCGTTGCAAATTATTCGCTCAAGCGAATCATACCCGCAGCCACCGTCTGATGGGTCACTTCATCGATCAGGATGAAAGCCCCGGTCGCACGAATATCCTCATACGCATCCGCAGCCAGCGGCTGCTGCACGGCCAGCTCGATGCGGGCGATGTCGTTCAGCTTCAAGCCTTCCGCCGCATGACGCTGCTGGGTGTTCACGTCGAGGATGTTCTCGATTGCCTTCACCTTGGCCATGGTCTGGCGGGTGCCGTGCTTGATCCAGTATTTGCGGCGCACGTCCAGCGGCTCGTCGGCCATCCAGCAGACGTCGGCTTTCACCTGCTTGAGCAGGGTGGCCGGTTGTGCGGCCCCGGCCAGCACGTCGCCGCGCGAGATGTCCACGTATTCGTTCAGCAGCAGGGTGATCGACTGGCCGGCCACCGCGGTCTTCAGGCCGCCGTCGAAGGTCTGGATCTCCTTGACCGTGGCTTCGACGCCAGACGGCTGCACCACCAGCTTGTCGCCCACCGAGACCTTGCCCGACTCGATGCGGCCCATGTAGCCGCGGAAGTCGTTGGCTTCGTGGCCGTTGTGGCGCGCCACCAGCTGCACCGGGAAGCGGAAGGGAGCGTCGTGGGTTTCGTCGTAGACGCTGATCGATTCCAGCAGCTCGATCAGGGTCGGGCCTTCGTACCACGGCATGTTGTCGGTCTTCTCGACCACGTTGTCGCCGGCCAGCGCCGACAGCGGGATCGCGGTGATGTCCTGCAGGCCGAGGCTGTTGGCGAATTCGGTGTAGGCGCCGACGATGCGGTCGTAGACGCTGCGGTCGTAGTTCACCAGGTCCATCTTGTTGACGGCCACGATCACGTGCTCGATCTGCAGCAGCTTGGCGATGGTCGAGTGGCGTTTCGTTTGCGTCAGCAGCTCGACGCTGCCATCGTCGCCCAGCTTCACCTTCGAGACGTCGACCAGGATGATCACGGCATCCGCGGTCGAGGCGCCGGTCACCATATTGCGGGTGTACTGCTCGTGGCCGGGCGTGTCCGCGATGATGAACTTGCGCTTCGGGGTGGCGAAGTAACGGTAGGCGACGTCGATCGTGATGCCCTGTTCGCGCTCGGCCTCCAGGCCGTCGGTCAGCAGGGACAGGTCGATGGTGTCGCCGACGGTGCGCTTGTGCTTCGAGCGCGAGACGGCGGCCAGCTGGTCGGCGAAGATGCCCTTGCTGTCGTACAGCAGGCGGCCGATCAGGGTGCTCTTGCCGTCGTCGACGGAGCCGGCCGTGATGAAGCGCAGCAGGCTGGCCTGGCCGGACAGGTCGGCGGCGTGGTTCAGTTCTTGGTTTGCAGGTGAAACAATACGGGCGTTCATCAGAAGTATCCTTGTTTTTTCCGCTTTTCCATCGACGCTTCCGAGGTCTGGTCGTCCATGCGGGTAGCGCCGCGCTCGGTGATCTGGGTGATCGCGGTTTCGGCGATGATGTCGGCCGGGGTGGCCGCGGTCGAGGCCACCGGGCAGGTGCAGGAGATGTCGCCGACGGTGCGGAAGCGCACGGTCTGGGTCTCGACCTGCTCGCCTTCGCGGGCCGGGGTCAGCGGGGTCAGCGGCACAAGCAGGCCGTTGCGCGGGATCACCTGGCGCTCGTGGGCGTAATAGATCGGCGGCAGTGCCAGCTTTTCGCGGGCGATGTACTGCCAGACGTCGAGCTCGGTCCAGTTCGAGATCGGGAACACGCGCATGTTCTCGCCCGGGTGGACGCGGGTGTTATACAGGTCCCACAGCTCGGGGCGCTGGGCCTTCGGGTCCCACTGGCCGAATTCGTCGCGGAAGGAGAAGATGCGCTCCTTGGCGCGCGCCTTTTCCTCGTCGCGGCGGGCGCCGCCGATGCAGGCGTCGAAGCCGTATTCGGCGATGGTTTCCAGCAGCGTGACCGCCTGGGCCGCGTTGCGCGAATCGGTTTGCGGATTGCGCAGGCGTACCGTGCCCTTCTTGATCGAGTCCTCGACCGAGCCGACGATCAGGCGCTCGCCCAGTTCGGCAACGCGGGCGTCGCGGAAGGCGATCACTTCGTCGAAGTTGTGGCCGGTGTCGATGTGGACCAGCGGGAAGGGGAATTTACCCGGACGGAAGGCCTTTTCGGCCAGGCGCAGCAGCACCACGGAATCCTTGCCGCCCGAGAACAGCAGGGCCGGGTTCGAGCACTCGGCCGCAACCTCGCGCAGGATGTGGATCGCTTCCGATTCGAGGGCGTCCAGGTGGCGGGAATTCACGTCGCCGAGCGCTCCCGGGCTAGGCGCCCCCGAGATGTCAATAAAATTCGTCATGATGGCTGTGCTTTTCAATGTCTTGTGTTTGTCTGCGGCTCAGGCGGCCACTGACTTGATACGAATCAGTTTGCCGTCGACCAGGTGCAGTCCGCATTCCTTCGATTCCGGATTCTCCCACCACCAGCGGCCGGCGCGGATATCTTCGCCCGGCTGGATCGCGCGGGTGCAGGGTTCGCAGCCGATCGACGGGTAGCCGCGGTCATGCAGGCTGTTGTAGGGAACGTCGTTGGTGCGGATATATTCCCACACATCCTGCTCGGACCAGTCGGCCAGCGGGTTGAACTTGGCCATGCCGTGGGTGGCGTCGTCTTCCTGCACGGCCAGCTCGGCGCGGGTGGTCGACTGGGCGCGGCGCTGGCCGGTGATCCAGGCTTTTTTTCCGTTCAGGGCGCGCCCCAGCGGCTCGACCTTGCGCACGCGGCAGCATTCCTTGCGCATCTCGACGCTATCGTAGAAGGCGTTCAGGCCGTTCTGCGCCACATACTGCTCGACCGCTTCCGGCTGCGGCCGGAACAGGGCGATCTCGACGCCATAATGGGTCTTGACCTTGTCCAGCACGTCCAGGGTTTCCTTGTGCAGGCGGCCGGTTTCCAGCGAAAAAATGCCGATCGGAAGAGCTGCCTTCAGGATCAGGTCGGTCAGGACCATGTCCTCGGCCGCCAGGCTGGAGGCGAATACGGCCGGCGAAAAATCGCGTGCGATGCGTTCCAGGATGGCGCGGGTTTCGGTGACGCGCGCGTGCAGGTCGCTCATGGTGTCTTCCTGTTGGTGCTTCAGATGCCGGCGCCGACGTCGCTGTGCTCGGGCGGCACATCGCGCTGGTGGCGGCGGAACAGTGGCAGCGGCTGGTCGACCGATGCCTGGTAGGTTTCGGAGAACACGGTCAGGCCCTTCAGCGCATCGTGGATCGAGCGGTCCTGGCGCGTCGCATAGGCGTCGAAGCCGCAGCGAACCATCTGGAACAGCTGGTCGCGCAGCACGTCGCCGATCGCACGCAGCTCGCCGGTATAGCCCAGGCGCTTGCGCAGGTTGAAGGCGATCGAATAGCCGCGGCCGTCGCTGAACTTCGGGAAGTCGACGGCGATCACGGCGAACTTGCCGAGTTCGTCCTTGACGCTGTGGGCCTGCTCGTCGGGGGCGAACCAGAGACCGAGCTGCGGACGCGCGGCCAGGGTCGCGCGCTGGGCTTCCCAGACCGCCAGGGGAACGATGATCTTGCCGTCCGGGACCGCGACGCTCTCGGGCGTTTCGCCCTCGTCGAGGCGCAGGACGGTCCAGTCGTCGGCGACGACTTCGCGGCCCTTGATGATCTGTTCGTGGTGCTGCAGCTTAGGCATATTCATCTTCTCCGACAGCCAGTTCGCCGGCCGGGATCGGCGTGGCATATACATGTTCCTTGAACGGGTTGACACCGAGACGCTGGGCGACGTCGACGAAGCGCTCGCCCTCGACGCGCTCGCGCACATAGACGTCGAGCAGACGCTGGACCACTTCCGGCATCTGCGCCGCCGAGAACGAGGGGCCGATGATCTTGCCGAGCGCCGCTGCATTGCCCTGGGCGCCGCCGATCGACACCTGGTACCACTCGGCGCCGTCCTTGTCCACGCCCAGGATGCCGATGTGGCCGACGTGGTGGTGGCCGCAGGCGTTGATGCAGCCCGAGATGTTCAGTTCGATGTCGCCGATGTCGTGCTGGTAGTCGATGTCGTCGAAGCGCTGGGCGATGGCGGCCGCGATCGGGATCGATTTCGCGTTCGCCAGCGAGCAGTAGTCGCCGCCCGGGCAGGAGATGATGTCGGTCAGCAGGCCGATGTTCGGCGTCGCCAGGCCCTTGGCCTTGGCCTGTTCCCAGATCTCGTACAGCCTGGCTTGCTCGACGTCGGCCAGTACCAGGTTCTGCTCGTGGGTCACGCGCAGTTCGCCGAAGCTGTAGCGGTCGGCCAGGTCGGCGACGAAATCCATCTGCTCGGCGGTGGCGTCGCCCGGTGGCACGCCGGTCTTCTTCAGCGACAGCACGACCGAGGCATAGCCCGCCATCTTGTGCGGCTTGACGTTGCGCTGCAGCCAGTTCTGGAAGGCGCGGTTGGATTCATGGCCGGCGCGCGGGTCGATGTTGTCCAGCGCGGCATACGGCGGCGGGTTGAAGTAGGCGGCAACGCGGTCCAGTTCCTCGCGGGTCAGGGTTTCCGGGCCACCCTTGAGGTCGGCAAATTCCTGCTCGACCATGCGCGCGAATTCCTCGGCGCCGACGGCTTTCACCAGGATCTTGATGCGGGCCTTGTACTTGTTGTCGCGGCGGCCGAACTGGTTGTACACGCGCATGACCGCCTGCGTATAGGTCAGCAGGTCCTGCCAGGGCACGAATTCGTTGATCGTGCTGCCGATGATGGGCGTACGGCCGAGGCCGCCACCAACCATGAACTTGAAGCCGACTTCGCCGGCGGCATTGCGCACCGCGGTCAGGCCGATGTCGTGCACGGCGATCGCGGCGCGGTCGGCGACGGCGCCGTTGATGGCGATCTTGAACTTGCGGGGCAGGGCGACGAACTCGGGGTGGAAGGTGCTCCACTGGCGGATGATCTCCGCGAAGGGGCGCGGATCGACGATCTCGTCCGCGGCCACGCCGGCGAACTGGTCGGTGGTCGTGTTGCGGATGCAATTGCCCGAGGTCTGGATCGCATGCATTTCCACCGAGGCCAGGTCGGTCAGGATGTCCGGGGTCTGCTCCAGCTCGATCCAGTTGAACTGGATGTTCTGGCGCGTCGTGAAGTGACCGTAGCCGCGGTCGTAGGTGCGGGCGATGTGGGCGAACATGCGCAGTTGCTTGGTGGACAGCAGGCCGTAGGGCACGGCAATGCGCAGCATGTAGGCATGGCGCTGCATGTACAGGCCGTTCTGCAGGCGCAGCGGCAGGAATTCTTCTTCGGTCAGCTCATCGCTGAGGCGGCGCCTCACCTGGTCGCGGTATTGGGCGATGCGCTCGCGTACGATGAGATGGTCGTATTGGTCGTAACGGTACATGGCATGGATCCTGGTTACGGCCGCCCGCCTCAAGGATGACGAGGGGCCCGGTAGACTATGTGGAATCTTAATAAAATGGCGTCTTATTCCAAACTACTGAGAATTTATTTGCTTATATGAGCCAGCGGCATAAGCATCCTTGTAAAATGCGTCTACGGCTTTTATCAATACAAAAAGGGCAATGAACCTACACCAATTACGCTTTGTCCGCGAGGCGGTCCGCCAAAACTTCAACCTGACCGACGCCGCCAAGGCGCTGTTCACGTCCCAGCCCGGGGTGTCCAAGGCCATCATCGAACTCGAAGAAGAGCTCGGGGTCGACATCTTCACCCGCCACGGCAAGCGCATCCGCGGCCTGACCGAGCCGGGCCGGCTGGTGCTGGAATCCGTCGAGCTGATCATGCAGGAGATCGACAGCCTGAAGCGGATCGGCAAGGAGTACGCGGCCCAGGACAGCGGCAGCTTCACCATCGCCACCACCCATACCCAGGCGCGCTACATGCTGCCGAAGGTGGTGCAGGCCTTCATGCTGAAGTTCCCGAAAGTGCGGCTGTCCCTGCTGCAGGGCAATCCGCGCCAGATCGCCGACATGGTCAAGAACGACCAGGCCGACATGGCCATCGCCACCGAGTCGATCGCCGCCGTCGACGGCCTGATCACCTTGCCGTGCTACCAGTGGGAGCACGTGCTGGTGGTGCCGCACGAACACGCGCTGACGCGCTCGAAGGCGATTTCGCTGGAAGAGATTGCCAGCTATCCGCTGATCACCTACGATGCCGCCTTCGCCGGCCGCAGCAAGATCGATCACGCCTTCGAACTGCGCAACCTGAAACCGGACGTGCTGCTGGAAGCGATCGACGCCGACGTCATCAAGACTTATGTGGAACTGGGCATGGGCGTGGGCATCATCGCCGGCATGGCCTTCGATCCCGAGCGCGACCGCAACCTGCGCGCGATCCCGGTCGGCCAGCTGTTCGGGATGAACGTCTCGCGGGTGGCGGTGAAGCAGGGCGCCTATCTGCGCAGCTATATCTATACCTTCATCGAGCTGCTCGCGCCGACGCTCAACCGCAAGATGGTCGAGTCGGCGATGCGCGGGACCGCCGATAATTACGAGCTGTAAATCATGAATCACGAAGAACACGACGACAACGAAGACCAGGAAGACCAGGAAGCGTACGAAGAGTACGACGAAGAAGACGCCGAGATGTCGGACCGCGACGCCGACCTGGCCGACGTGCGCGACCAGGTGGCCGAGCTGACGGCCGGCCACACGGTGCTGGAACTGAACGGCGAGGACGGCCAGGTGCCGGCCCTGCCCGAGGGCGCCGCCGGCTATACCGCGGTGGTGGCCGAATTCTGCTGGTCGCGCCTGAAGCGCGAGGAGCAGGATGCCTTCCTGGGCAAGCTGCGCAAGGCGGCGGCCAAGGATGCGCTGCTGGTGCTGCTGGACGACGTCTATGTCGAAGGGACCAGCAATCCGGTGGCCCGCACCGATGCCCAGGGCAATACCTACGAGGTGGTCGCCACCGAAGACGGCAGCCGGATCGAGCGTCCCAAGAGCTACCCGACCGACAGCGCGCTGCGCAAGCGCCTGGGCACTGCTGTAAAGGCGCTCAGGATCGCGCGCTGGGAATATTTCTGGGTGCTGACCGGCCGCTTGAAGTAAGGAATCGTATTCCCGGTTTTTGCGATCGGGATTACTGTATGCCGATATCAACTGTGGAGAATCGGCATGGCGCTTACCATCGGTAGCGGCCCCTTCGGCAGGGAGCCTGCAGGGCGTTTCGACGTCACACCACCCGCAACGCCCCTGCTGTTCTGGGAACCATTTCCGAAGCGCTTGCGCATCCGGCAGGGTAAAGAGATCGTGGCGGACAGCCGCAGATGCCTGGCCCTGCACCAGACCGGCCGCGTGATGCAGCTGTGCCTGCCCCGTGCGGACGTGCGGACGGAACTTCTCTCCCAGGAGGGCGAATCGAAAGACGCAAGGCTCGGCGTGGTCCGCTCCTGGTCGATCCGCAGCGCCCAAGGCGACGTGAAAGCCGCCGCCAGGTCCTTCGAGGCGCCGCCCGGCGCCGCCGCGCCCCTGCGGGATCACCTGGTGTTCGACCTGGAAAAGGTGGACGCCTGGTATCTCGACGACGACCTCGGCTATGCCCACCCGCGCGACCCCTATCACCGCTTCGACGTGCAGCGCTCTTCGCAGCACGTCGTGGTGTCCGCCGGCGGCACCGTGCTCGCCGAATCCTCGGCGCCGGCGATCCTGTACGAGACCTCCATGGCGCCGCGCTTCTATCTTCCGCCCGATGCCCTGCGCGTGGCGCTGGTGAAAAGCGCGACCGTGTCGCAGTGCCCCTACAAGGGCGACGGCCAGCACTGGCATGCCGACGTCGACGGCAGGCACATCGCGGATATGGCCTGGAATCTCACCACGCCGATGGGCGATGCGCTCATGATTCCGCGCTGGTTCAGCTTTTATCCCGACAAGGTCGAGGTCAGCGTCGACGGCGACATTCTGAAAGCGTAAAAAACGCGGCGCAGGGATCGCTCCCCGCGCCGCGTTCCTTGTCAGCCCTGGCGGCTTAGAAGCTGTGACGCAGACCCAGCGAGAACACGTCCGGATCCTTGCCCAGCGCGGTGGCGGCCGGGGCGATGGTGACCGACGACGAGCTCAGGCCGAACACGCCGCTGTTGTTGTTGTCCAGGCTGGCGTAGCTGGCGTACAGGTTGGTGCGCTTCGACAGCGAGTAGGTGTAGGCCAGGGCCCAGCTGTTGCCCTTGGCGGCGCCTTGCTTCTGCTGCTGGAAGTTAGCGTAGACGCGGTGCGCGCCGAAGGGCATCGAGCCGCCCAGGTTGTATTGCTTGTACTTGGCGGGGGCGCCTTCGCGGTCCGCTTCCATCCAGTTGGCCTTGACTTCGAAACCACCCAGCTGGTCGAACTTGTAGGCGGCGCCGATTGCCGATTCCTTGTCCTTGTCGATCGCCAGGCGGTTGATCTCGTGGTAAGCCGCGCCCACATACAGGCCGCCCAGGGTGTACTCGACGCCGACGCCTTTCAGGTCGCCCGACGGGGTGTTGGCGGTGGTCACTTCGCCGGCCGAGTAGGCGGCCAGGACTTTCAGGCCATTCCACGACGGCGATTTGTAGTTGACCGAGTTCGCCAGGCGGCGGGTCAGGCGGTTGGTGGTGAAGGCCGACAGGTTGCTGCCGTAGAAGCCCTGGCCGAAGGCGTCGGTGGCGGCGGCGATGGCGGCGATCGGCGAGTATTCGCGGCCCAGGGTCAGGCTGCCGAAGCCGCCTTCCAGACCGACCACTGCGCGGCGGCCGAACAGGGCGGAGTCGCCGGCGCCGGTGTCGATCGAGGTACCGGCTTCGAGGTTGAACATGGCCTTCAGACCATTGCCCAGGTCTTCAGTGCCGCGGAAGCCGAAGCGGCTGCTCGACTGGTTGCCCGAGTTGACCACGGTGGTGCGGCCTTCCGGGCCACCGGTGTCCTGCGACGAGATGGCGGCGTCGAGGACACCGTACAGGGTCACGTTGGTCTGGGCGGCTGCGAACAGCGGGGTGAGGGCTACCAGGGCGGCTGCCAGGCGTTTGACTTGCATTCAGAACTCTCCAGTTAGATGACGAAACAGGTGACGAAACGGGTCGCATCTTATCGAAGAGATATGTCGGTTTGATGACAGAATGAAAGATTATACGAGGTGATCGTGGACCGGCAGGACGATGTCGATCCGCGTGCCGGGCGGCTCGTCGGAGGTGATGCTGATGTCGCCGTTCATGGCCCAGACCCGCTCGCGCATGCCGATCAGGCCCAGCGATTCGGCCTTTTCCATGTCCTCGGGACGGATGCCGCGGCCATCGTCGTGGATGGTGACCAGCAGCTCGCTGTTCGAACGGAACAGGTTCATGGTGACGGCGCCGGCCTGGGCGTGGCGCGCGATATTCGTCAGCGCTTCCTGCACGATGCGGAAGATCGCCGTGCTGGCGGTATCGTCCAGGCGCAGCTCGGCTTCGTCGGCCAGCAGGGTGCAGGGGATGCAGTAGCGCTCGACGAAATCCTCGCACAGGCCCTTCAGGGCAAAGTAGAGGCCGCCTTCGTCGAGGGCGCGCGGGCGCAGGTTGGTGGCGATGCGGCGCAGCGAGGCGATCGCCGTCAGCAGGTTCTGTTCCATGCCGGCCATCAGGCGCAGGCTGTCGGCCGGGGTGCCGGCGGCCTGCTGCAGCAGGCTCAGGTCCATGCGCAGCGAGGCCAGGATCTGTCCGAGGTCGTCGTGCAGCTCGCGCGCGATGTGGGTGCGCTCTTCTTCCCGGATGGTCTGCAGGGCCGCCGACAGCTGGCGCAGCTGGTCGTGCGAGCGGGTCAGCTTTTCCTGGACCCGCTTGCGCTCCGAGACGTCGCGCATGACCACGGTGTAGAAGGGCGCGCCTTCGTTGGCGCGCGAGATCGAGCCCTCGATGGGGAAGCGCACGCCGTTGGCGCGCAGGCCGGTGGCGGCATAGTCGGTGGCGCGGCGGCCGGCGCGGCCGCTGCCGGCACGGAAGTACTCGAGCGGTTCGTCGGGGTCGGCGCTGGCCGATTCGACGTAGCGCGCCAGCGGGGTGCCGACCATGTTGCCGACGGTGGTGCCGAACAGGGTGGCGGCGGCCGGATTGGCCATGACGATGCGGTAGCGGCCGTCGACGGAGACGATGGCATCGTTGGCGTCGCGGACGATCTGGCGGCCGGCCGGCACGGTATCGAGGTCTTCGTGAGACTGGAAGCCCAGCCGGTAGCCCGCCGCGAGCCCGGTCAGGAAGCAGCTCACGAAGCAGCCCAGGGAGCAGGTGAGGGCCCAGGCGGCCGAGCAAAGGCGCTGTCGTTTCATGGATGCCCGTAAAAAGCGGCCCGCAAATGCGGGCCCGGCATCTACCTTACGCGGCGGCGCTTGAGTACGGCTTGATTTACATCTGCTTGAACAGATGCAGGAAGCTGCGGCTGACCTCGAGCTTGTCGGGGCGGCCCTTGATCAGCACCAGGTGGCGGCCGCGGATGTCGCGGGTCACGCCTTCGATCGCGTTGACGTTCACCAGGGTCGCGCGGTGGATCTGCCAGAACAGGGACGGGTCCAGTTCATCGGCGAGGTCGCGCACGGGCTTGCGGATCAGGGCCTCGAACTTCTCGGTCTGCACGCAGGTGTATTTTTCGTCGGAGCGGAAGAACAGGATCTCCTCGACCGGAATCATGCGCAGGTCCTGGCCGATGCTGGCCTGGATCCATTGCAGGTATTTCGGCTTCGGCGCGGCGATCTTCTCGGCCAGCTGCGACAGCATGGCGGTGACGGTATCGCTGACGTTGGCACTGGCGGCGGCGCCGGTGCTGGCGGGCGCCGACAGGCGCTCCTTCAGGCGTTCGGCCGTGATCTTCAGGCGCTCCGGCTCGGGCGGCTTCAGCACGTAGTCGACGGCGCCGCGCTCGAAGGCCTCGACCGCGTACTGGTCGTAGGCGGTGACGAACACGATCTGGCTGGCGTCGCCGATGTCGCGTGCCGCTTCCATACCCGACTTGCCGGGCATGCGGATGTCGAGGAAGGTCAGGTCCGGCTTGAGCGCGGACACGAGCTGAACGGCTTCGTCGCCGTTCTTGGCCTCGCCGACGATCTCCAGTTCCGGCCACACCTGGGACAGGCGGGTACGGAGGAGGTCGCGCATCAGTCTTTCGTCATCGGCAATGATTGCTGTAGGCATGGCAAAAAGAAGTAAAGGCAGAGTGACGATTATTCAACGAAATCGGGTAGCAGGCAATCATTTTGATGCCAGCTGGTAGGGCACCTCGATGGTGGCGATCACCCCGCTCGGGATGTTGGCGGCGATGTGCAGCTGGCCGGCCTCGCCGTGCAGCAGCTTGAGGCGCTCGCGGATGTTCGACAGGCCCAGCCCGGTGCCCTTGCTCGGCACCACGCCGAAGCCGACGCCGTCGTCGGCCACCGTCACGCGCAGCTTGCTGTCGACGATTTCCGCCGTCACCGCCAGGTGGCCGCCCTCGGGCTTGCACTCCAGTCCGTGCTTGATCGCGTTCTCGACCATCGACTGCAGCATCATCGGCGGGAAGGCCGCGCTGCGCAGGCCCTCCGGCACCTGCAGGTCGACTGTCAGCCTTTCTTCCATGCGCATCTTGAGCAGGTCGAGGTAGGAGGTGACCATGTCGACCTCGCGGCCGAGGTTGGTGGTCAGGTTGGCGTCGCGCATCTGCGGGATCACGGCGCGCAGGTACTGGATCAGGGTGCGCTGCATGGCCGAGGCGCGCGGCGGATCGGTCTCGATCAGGTGCTCGACCGAGGCCAGGGTGTTGAACAGGAAGTGCGGCTCGACCTGGGCCTGCATGGCCGCCATCCGGGCTTCCGACAGCTGGCGCTGCATCGATTCGCGTTCGGCAACCGCGGTGGCGCTCTGCATTTCTGCCTCGGCGCGCTTCTTGCCGCCCATCAGGGCCTTGGTGCCGAACAGGGCCATCACCAGCAGCCAGACGAAGCTGGTGAACCAGGTCGAGGCCTGCTTGTGGTAGCTCCTGGCCTTGGCTTCGGCGGCGTCGTCGACGGCCGCCTCGATCGCGTTGGACAGCTCTTCGCCGATCTGCGGCGGCAGGTCGATATGGACTTCCTCGCCGTTCGCACCACGGATCAGCTTTGTGGTCGAGCGGCTGTCCCCCTTGCCTCGGCCGGCCGGCGCCGGCGGCTGGGGCGGCGTCGGTGGGACGGCTTCGCCGGCCTTGTCTGCCGCAGCCGCAGCCTTGTCCGCCTCCGCGGCGGCCTTGCTGGCTTCTTCCGCCTGCTTGAGGGCGTTTTCGGCAATCCTGTCGGCCTGCTCGGTGGCTTTGTCCGGCGTTTCCTCGTTGCCCTTGCGCTTGGTGCGAGGATTGATGTGGATGCCGCTGTCGTCGATCGTAATGGCGGGTTCGGCCTTGCGCGCGTTGCGCTCGGCGCGCACGTTTTCTTCCTCGCCGCCGGAGAACAGCTCGTCCTGCAGGATTTGTCCGGCAACCAGCATCAGCGCGGCGAACAGGAAGAATTTCCACCACGACAACTGCGTGACCCAGGTGGCGACCGAATCGAATGCGTGATACAGCCACGATAGGGTATTGGAGAAATACTGCTGGGTCGAACGCCGGGTCTGCATGGAGCTCTTCTTGATTAAGGGTAATTGGCGAGTGTAACTGCTTTTGCCCCAGCATCAGTGTTGGGATGTTGCAAATTAATTCCTTGCCGCCGCCAATGCCAGCCCCGTGCGACAGCCTGCAGGAACAGGGGAGTGGACTGCAGATCGGGTGCAAGTCGACCCTGAACCGCAGCTCGAACACGACTATCGGCATGCGGATGCTGGAATAYGGCGGAGGCGGGCACGAGAATGCGGGAACTTGCCCAGGTGTCGAACGAGGAATCCAGGTTTGCGAGCGTTACGACAGCTCTTGCAGAACTTGGGTCCCCGCCTTTGCGGGGAGCCGGGTCGGGCAATGCCCGGCACGACGAGCGGATGCTGCGTGAACGAGCTTACGCCGGCTGGTAACTTCGCAACATCTCCTGCGCCGCCTCCGCCCCCAGCGGCTCACTGAACAGCCGCCCCTGGAACTCGTCGCAGCCGTGCGACTTCAGGAATTCCGCCTGCGGCCGCGTCTCCACGGCCTCGCCCACGACTTCCATGTTCAGGTTGTGCCCGATGTCGATCAGGCTCTTCACCAGCGCGCCGGTGCCTTCGGCGATGCCGTGCACCGTGGTGCGCGAGAGCTTGACCTGGCTGGCTTCGAGCTGCTGCAGGTAGCCGAGGTCGCACAGGCCGGCGCCGAAGCCGTCCACCGACACGACCACGCCGAGCGCGCGCAGCTGGCGTGACAGCTCGCGTCCGAGGCCGGGATTGCGCAGCAGGCCGTCGATCGGCAGGTCGAGCTGCAGGCTGTCGGGCGGCAGGTCGTGGCGCGCGAGCAGGGCGCACAGGCACTCCACGAAGTCGCCCTGGCTGTACTCGCGGTAGGACACGTTGACGGTGACCGGCACCTTGCGCACGCCGGTCTGGCGCAGCTGGGCGGCGAAGGCGCAGGCCTGGTCCAGCACGCGCCGGCCGATCGGGACGATGACGCCGATCTCCTCGGCCTCGGTCAGGAAGCGTCCCGGCGGCAGCACGCCATGGTCCGGATGATTCCAGCGCAGCAGGGCCTCGAAGCCCATCACCTGGCCGGTGCGCAGCGAGACGCGCGGCTGGTAGAGCAGGAACAGCTCGTCCTTGTCGAGGGCGTGGTGCAGGCCTTCCTCGATCTTGCGCTTGGCGTCGTTGCTCGAGCGCATATCGGCGGAGAAGAAGTGCACGTCGTTGTGGCCGTTGCCCTTGCCGTGGTACATGGCGACGTCGGCCGCGCGCACCAGCTCGGTCGCGGTGGTGCCGTCGTGCGGATAGAGGGCCACGCCGACGCTGGCGCCGACCGGGATCTCGCGGCCGTTGAAGGACACCGGGATCGCGAAGCTCTGGCGCAGCCGTTCGACCATCCGCAGGGTGAAGCGCAGCGAGGGCTGGTTGGCCAGCACCAGCACGAATTCGTCGCCCGACATGCGCGCCACCGTGTCGCTGTCGCGCACCGAGGCCTGCAGGCGCCGCGCCACCACCTTCAGCACCACGTCGCCGGCTTCGTGGCCGAGGGTGTCGTTGATGGTCTTGAAGTTGTTCAGGTCGATCAGCACGGTCGCCACCAGCGACTTCTGGCGCTGTGCCACGTGCACCGCCTGGTCCAGCCGGTCCCACAGCAGGTTGCGGTTGGCCAGCCCGGTCAGCGGGTCGTGGTTGACCTCGTGCTCGAGGTGGGCGGTGCGCTGCATGGCCGCGGTGACGTCGTTGATGACGCCGATGAAATGGGTCACGGTGCCATGCTCGTCGTGGACCGGGGTGATGCTCAGGTCGTTCCAGAACAGCTCGCCGTTCTTGCGCAGGTTGCGCAGCACCACGTTGACCGGGCGGCAGGCCGCAATCGCCTCGCGCACTTCGGTCCGTTCACCCGCATCCATGCCGGGCGCGGCCATGAAGCGCGGATCGCGCCCGAGCGATTCCTCCGCGCTATAGCCGCTGATGCGCTCGAAGGCCGGATTGACATACTCGATCGGGTTGTCGGGACCGTCGCTGCGGGCGATCACGATGCCGTTGCTGGCCGCGTGCAGCGCGCGTTCGCGCAGGCGCAGCCTTTCCTCGCGCTGGCGCCGCTCGCCGATGTCGATGCCGACCCCGAACACGTACTCGCCGCCGTTGCAGAGCACCCGCGTGCCGCACAGCAGCACCGGGATGTCCTTGCCGTTCTTGGCAACGTAGTCGACTTCGAGTTTCATCTCGGCGCCTTCGTCCAGCACGCGGCGCAGGGCGTCCGTGAGGAGGGGGCGCTGCGGCAGGTCGAGCAGGTCGGAAGCGCGCGCGGCCGCCAGTTCTTCCGGCGCCATGCCGCTCAGGCGTTCCAGGTTGTGGTTCCAGAGCACGAAACGGCCGTCGCGGTTGAGGGCATAGAAGGTGCCGGGAAACAGGTCGACCACGGCCGACAGCGGCGTGCGTGCGACGTGTTCTGACTCCGGCGCGTCGCGTTCGACCTCGGTGGTGACGGCGACCGCACAGCCGAGCGGCCGGCCGGCGGCGTCGATTTGCGGGGCCAGCGCCAGGGTGGCGGCGAAGATGCGGCTGTCGCTGCAGCGCAGGTCGGCATTCAGCTGGGCGCCTTCGGGACGCTGGGTCAGGGCGGCCCAGCCGGCGGTCCAGGCGTCACGCGCGCTGGCGACGAACAGGCTGGTGATGGGACGGCCGAGTACGCTCGCGGCCGGCATGCCGAACAGGGTCTCGCAACCCCGGTTCCAGGTGATGATACTGCCCGCGTCGTCCGTCAGCAAGACGGCGTGGGCGGGCGGATCGGTATCGAACATGCGGCTCCCCATGCAAGGCCAACCGCCGTTGGACAGCCGTGCCGGGGAACCGTTCCGCCCAGAATATCAGGCGGCGGCCTCGGCACGCACCGGCAGGGCGACCTGGTTGTCGACGCTGAACTGGTAATCCTTGAACACGTGCTCGGCCGACAGGATCTGGTAGTGACCGTCGCCCAGCTTGTGGGTGGTGTCCTTCAGGCGGTAGGTGGTCGAGCCGCAAGTCCAGCAGTTGAAGTTGCGCATGTGGGTGCACAGGCAGGTCTTGTCGAACACGCGGATGTTCTTCGAGTCCGGATTCGCCTGCACCTCGCGGTTGTACGAGTTGATGTAGGCGCAGTTGCCGGTCGCGTCCAGCAGGTAGCCGTAGGACTCGCAACCCGGGCGGATGCCGGAGCCGATCGCCGGGGTCTGCTTCAGCATCCGCATCGGATAGCCGGTCGGCGAGACGCCGTTGACGATGATGTCTTCTTCGCTGGCGCGGAAGTATTCCTGCTTGACATCAATGGGCAGGCCGCATTCGTGGGTGACGGTGAAGCGGGTCGCCACCTGCACGCCGCCGGCGCCCTTTTCCAGGAAGCCCACGGCATCGCTGCCGGTGAAGATGCCGCCCGCGGCGATCAGCGGAATGTTCAGCTGTTCGGCGCGCATGAAGGCATGGATCTCGTCCATGATGGTGTGCAGGTCGTACTGCTGCCAGTCGTCGATGCCGAAGCCGAGGTGGCCGCCGGCCAGCGGGCCTTCGACGATCACGTAGTCCGGCAGGCGGTCGAGGCGCGAAACCTTACGCAGGAACAATTGCAGCGCACGCACGGACGAGACGATGATGCCCAGCTTGGCGTCGCGGAAGCGTGGATGGTCCTTGATCAGTTCGAACGAACCGAGGTGCAGGCCGGCCGACATGGTGATGCCGTCGATGCCCGCGTCGAGCGCCGCCGACAGGCGGGTGCGCAGGGTTTCCTTCGGCGCGTTCATGGTCAGCTTTTCCATGCAGTTCACGAAGATCAGGCCATCGCCTTTCTTCGCGTCCATGGTTGCACCCACGTGCAGACGGGTTGCCTCGGCCAGGCGGTCCAGGTCGAACTGGACCACCGATTTGTCCATGTTGTTGATGTTGAACTTGTAGAGCTTGGTCTTTTCCTTGACGAAGCTCGTATCGAACTTGCGGTCCGAAACGTCCGGGACCATCGCGTCGGAAATATGGCCAATGCCGCCGAGGCGCGCTGCCTCCAGCGCCAGTTCGGAAGTCGAGATATCGACTCCCATTCCGCCGATCATGATGGGCACGTATTCCTTGTTGCCCAAACGCAGGCGGAAATCATCTACACGTTTCATTGCATTCCTTAACAACCATAGACTAATCGCCCGCCATTTTACCGCAGGAGATGGGCTTTACAGAGGGCCATTTAGCGCACGGTCGTGCGGTAACGGCCCGGTCTTCCGGGTCAGTCGCGGAAGTTGTTGAAGGCCAGCGGCAGGTCGGTCACATCCTTGCGCAGCATGGCGATCGCTTCCTGCAGGGTATCGCGATCCTTGCCGGTGATGCGCACGGATTCGCCCTGGATCGAGGCCTGGACCTTCATCTTGCTTTCCTTGATCAGCTTGGTGATCTTCTTGGCGTCCTCGGACTCGATGCCGTTGCGCACCTTCAGCACCTGCTTGACCTTGTCGCCGCCGATCTTTTCGATCTTGCCTTCGTCCAGGAATCGGACGTCGACCTTGCGCTTGGTCATCTTGTTCAGCAGGACGTCCTTGACCTGGGAGATCTGGAAGTCGGAATCGCCGAACAGGGTGATTTCCTTGTCTTTCTGCTCGACCTTGGCCGAGGTACCCTTGAAGTCGAAGCGCGTCTCGATTTCCTTGCTCGAGTTTTCGACGGCGTTCTTGACTTCAACCATGTCTGCTTCGCAGACCACATCAAACGATGGCATTGTGTGTTCCTTTTTTTATCGGGTGACGAATGCCGATATTGTAACGGACCGTTGGCATCGGGGCGCCTGTTTCCCACTATAATCAGCGGGCCAACTCCGGACCCAGCCATGCAAGCATTGCCCATCGAACACGACATCTCCCTCCAGCACTTCAACACCTTCGGCATCGGTGCCCGCGCCAGGCGCTACCTGCGCGTGATCGACCCCGCCCAGCTGGCGGCGCTCGCCGCCGACCCCGAACTCGCCGCCTTGCCGCGCCTGGTCCTGGGCGGCGGCAGCAACCTGCTGATCACCCGCGCCGAAATCGAGCAACTGGTGCTGCACATGGCCCTGATGGGCAAGGAAATCGTCGGCGAAACGCCGGACGCCGTCCTGGTGCGCGCCCGCGCCGGCGAGAACTGGCATGGGTTCGTGCAATGGACCCTGGAACAGGGACTGGGCGGCCTGGAGAACATGTCCCTGATCCCGGGCACGGTGGGCGCCTCGCCGATCCAGAACATCGGCGCCTATGGAGCCGAGGTCAAGGACGTTTTCCATTCGCTCACCGCCTTCGATTTTGCGACCGGCAGCACGCGCACGATGGATGCCGCGGCCTGCCGCTTCGCCTACCGCGACAGCGTGTTCAAGCACGAGGACGGCCGCAGCCTGGCGGTGCTGGACGTGACTTTCGCGCTGCCGAAAGCCTGGGCGCCGAACCTGCGCTATGCCGAACTGGCCCGTGAACTCGACGGCGTGACCGGCCCGAGCCCGCGCCAGGTGGCCGAGGCCGTGATCGCGATCCGCCGCCGCAAGCTGCCCGACCCGGCGGAGATCGGCAATGCCGGCAGCTTCTTCAAGAACCCGGTGGTGCCGGGCGAGCATTGCGCCCGCCTGCTGGAACAGTGGCCGAACCTGGTCCACCACCTGCAGGCCGACGGCAGCGAAAAGCTGGCGGCCGGCTGGCTGATCGACCAATGCGGCTGGAAGGGCAGATCGCTGGGCCGCGCCGGCGTCTATCCGAAGCAGGCGCTGGTGCTGGTCAACAATGGCGGCGCCAGCGGCGAGGAAGTGCTGGCGCTGGCGCGGGCGATCCAGGCGGACGTGCAGGAGCGCTTCGGGGTGCTGCTGGAGCCGGAACCGGTGATGATCTGAGTGTGTCAGGCCGGGGGCGCCGCCGGTATCTTGAGCCCTTTGACCACCGCCGGGCGCCGCAGGAAGGCCTGCAGCACGCGGCCGACGTGGCGGAAGTTGTCGAAGCCGAGCAGCTCGCGGGCGCCATCGAGGGAATGCAAGGCGTTCACCCAGGGAAAACTCATGATGTCGGCGATCGTATAGTGCTCGCCCATGATCCAGTCGCGCCCGTCGAGCCGTTTGTCGAGCACGCCCAGCAGACGCTTCGCCTCATCCACGAAGCGGTCGCGCGGACGCTTGTCTTCCCAGTCCTTGCCGGCGAATTTCAGGAAGAAGCCCAGTTGCCCGAACATCGGCCCGATGCCGCCGTTCTGGAACATCACCCACTGGATGGTTTCGTAACGGCCGGCGGCGTCCAGCGGAACCAGCTGGCCGGTCTTGTCCGCGAGGTAGAGGAGGATGGCGCCCGACTCCCATAAAGGCAGCGGCCGGCCGCCGGGGCCGTTCGGGTCGATGATCGCCGGGATCTTGTTGTTCGGGTTCAGGGCCAGGTATTCGGGCGAGGTCTGTTCCTGTTTTTCGAAGCCCACCCGGTGCACCTCGTAGGGCAGGCCGGTTTCCTCGAGCATGATGGCGGCCTTGACGCCGTTCGGCGTCGGCATCGAATACAGCTGCAGCCGGTCCGGATGCCGCGCCGGCCACTTGCGCGTCACCGGAAAGCTGTTCAGGTCCTGCATGGCGTCGCTCCACGGATGGTCACCGGGCGATGGTAGCAAAGGGCCGGCCCAAGCGCCGCGCGCCTCGCTCAGCCGGCGGCCGCCACCTGGTTGCGCCCGGCCCGCTTGGCCTCGTACAGCGCGCCGTCGGCGGCGGCGATCAGCGCCTCGATGCTGCCGCCTTCGCCCGGCAAGGCGCTGGCCACCCCGATCGACATCGTCACTGTCCCGCAGGGGGCGGCCGGATGCGGCTGGGCCAGCTGTTCGAGGTGGCGGCGGCAGTCCTCGGCCAGCTTGAGGGCGCCTTCCAGGCCGGTTTCAGGCAGCAGGATCGCGAATTCCTCGCCACCGTAGCGCGCCACCAGGTCGGCCGGACGCTTCAATTGCCCGGTCAGCACGGCGGCCGTCTTCTTCAGGCACAGGTCGCCGGCCGGATGGCCGAGGCTGTCGTTGTAGTGCTTGAAGTGGTCGACGTCGCACATCAGCAGCGCGAGCGGCGCCTGCCGGCGGCGTGCGCGCTGCCATTCGGTGTCGATCGCTTCGTCGAAGCGGCGGCGGTTGGCGATGCCGGTCAGGCCGTCCAGCGCGGCCAGCTTCCGCAGTTCGAAGTTGGCGTGCGTCAGCTCTTCCTGGCTGGCGCGCAGCGAGCGGTAGGCGGCGTCGCGCTGCAGCAGGCTGATGTAGCCGCGCGAGTGGTGACGGATGCGCGCCACCAGTTCCAGCTCATCGGGCAGCTTGACCAGGTAGTCGCTGGCGCCGACCGCGAAGCCATGCGCTTTCAGCCTGGCTTCTTCCTTGGCCGACAGCACCGCCACCGGCACCTCGCGCAGGGATGCGTCGGCGCGGTAGCCGGCAAGCAGCTGGAAGCCGTCGGCGCCCGGCATCACCAGGTCCTGCAGGATCACGGTCGGCCGCAGGGCCAGCGCGGCCGCGTGCGCGGCCTGGGCGTCGGTGACGTAATGGAAGGCGATGTCGGGATGGGCGGCGAGCATGCGCCGCACGGCTTCGACGATGATGAGCTGGTCGTCGACCAGCAGCACGCGTATCTGGTAGCTGGCGGGGTCTGGCTCGGTGTGGATGGGACTGACTGCGGACATCGGCTGAATTTGAATTGATGGAAATGCGTGCGTCATTACGCGCCGCCAATTCTATCCGATAACCACTTTGAAATATTGTCTAACGGCAAAATTTTCTGGGCAGCGTTCATCTCGGCGGCGGCGCGCGGCATGCCGTACACCGCGCTGCTGGCTTCGTCCTGGGCGATGGTCGTGTGGCCGGCCGCGCGCATCGCGAACAGGCCGGCGGCGCCGTCGCGGCCCATGCCGGTCAGCAGGATCCCGGCCGCCGTGCGTCCCCAGTGCCGCGCCACCGAATGGAAGAAGATGTCGATCGAGGGGCGGTGGATCTCGTCGCGCGGCTCGGCGTCGTAGCGCAGGCGATTGCCGGGTGCCAGGCGCAGGTGGTCGGCGGTGGTCGCCACCTGCACCATGCCGCCTTCGAGGTGGTCGCCGTCGGCGATCGGCGCGATCTTCGCGGGGCTTTGCTCGCCCAGCCATCGCACCAGCTGGGCGGCGAAGCTGCTGTCGATGTGCTGGACCACCACCGCCGCGGTGTCGGGCGGCGGCTGCCAGAGCGAGAACAGGCGCGCCAGCGCAGCCGGTCCGCCGGTCGAGGCGCCGATCGCCACCAGGTGCGCCACGTGCGGCACCCCGGCCGGCACCGGGGCGGGGCGGCCGGCGACCAGTTTGCCGATGGTGCGGATCTTGGCCAGCAGCTCCGCCTCGCCGCCCGGCTGGCCGAGCAGCACCGGGGTCGCGACCACGTCGAGGGCGCCGGCGCCGAGGGCGCGGAACACCTGGCCGACATTGTCCTGCGGCCGCGCGGTGACGACCAGGATCGCGCAGGGCGCATTCGCCATGATGCGGCGGGTCGCCTCGACGCCGTCGAGCAGCGGCATCTCGAGGTCCATCAGCACCAGGTCGGGCCGCAGGTCGGCGCACAGGCGCACGGCGTCGACGCCGGTGCGCGCGATCCAGGCCACCTGGTGCTCGCCGCTGGCGGCCAGTACCCGGCGCAGCGCCTCGGCCGCAATCGGCACGTCGTTGGCGATGCCGATCCTCATGACCCTTCTCCCGGCAAGGGCCCGCCGATCAAATCGCGAACGGCGTCGAGCAGGGTGGCGTCGTGGAAGGCGCCCTTGGCCAGGTAGTAATCGGCGCCGGCTTCGAGTCCGCGCGCGCGGTCTTCCGGGCGGTCCTTGTAGGACACGATCATCACCGGCAGCCGCTGCAGGCGCGGGTCCTGGCGGATCCGTTCGAGCAGCCTGATGCCGTCCATGCGCGGCATGTCGATGTCGGTGATCACGAGGTCGTAGGCGCCGGCGCGCACGCTGTTCCAGCCGTCGACGCCGTCGAGGGCGACGTCGACCCGGTAGCCGCGCGCCGCCAGCAGCTTGCGCTGCATCTCGCGCACGGTGAGCGAATCGTCGACCACCAGGATGCGGCGCGCGGCCTGGCGTCCATCCTGGCGCGCGCCGGCGCCGGCCGGCACCGGCTGCAGCGATTCGCCGGTCTCCAGCAGGCGCGCGATCGACAGCAGCATGTCGGGCACGTCGAGGATCAGCACCGGGGCGCCGTCGTCGAGCAGGGCGCAGGAGGCGACGTCGCGCAGCTTGCCGAACACCGGATCGAGCGGCTGCACCGTCAGGCTCTGCTCGCCGCGCACTTCGTCCACCACCAGGCCGTAGCGCTCGCGCGCGCCGCCGATGACCACCACCGCCAGCTCGGCGCCGGGCGTGGCGTCGCCCAGCTCGAGCACGCGACCGGCCGCCACCAGGCCCAGGTGGACGCCCTCGACCTCCAGGTACTGGCGGCCGGCCAGGGTCTGCACCGCGCCGGCCGGCACCCGCAGCACGCGTTCGGCGCGCGCGATCGGCAGGGCATAGGGCTCGCCCAGCACGTCCACCACCAGCGCGCGCACGATCGACTGGGTGACCGGCAGCACGATGGCGGTGCGGAAGCCGCGGCCAAGCGTGGACTCCACCCGCACCGTGCCGTTCTGCGCCTGCACCGCTTCGTGCACCACGTCCAGGCCGACTCCGCGGCCGGAGATCTCGTTGGCGTCCTCCTTCAGCGAAAAGCCGGGCAGGAACAGGAATTCCATCAGCTCCGGCCTCGACAGCGCCTGGGCGAAGCCGGGAGCGGCCAGCCGGCGGGCGACGGCGGCGCGGCGGATCCGTTCGGGATCGACGCCGCGGCCGTCGTCGCTCACCTCGATCGACAGCATGCCGCCGCGGTGGCGCGCTTCAAGCCGGATGGTGCCGGTGGCGGGCTTGCCGGCGGCCGCGCGTTCGGCAGGCGGCTCCATGCCGTGGTCGACCGCATTGCGCAGCAGCTGCCCCAGCGGCGCTTCGAGGCGCACCAGCACGGCGCGATCGACCAGGGTGTCGGCGCCGGTGACGTCCAGGCGCACGTCCTTGCCCAGGCTGCGCGCGAGGTCGCGCACCATGCGCGGCAGGCCGTGCAGGCCGTCGCCGAAGCGGCACATATGCAGTTCGAGCACTTCGTCGACCAGGCGGGTGGCGACGCCGGTCGCCTGCCGCTCGTAGTGCTCGGCATCGAGGATGCTGCGCTGCAGGCTGTCGCGCAGGGGACGCGCGCGCTCGTCGACCACGCGCGCGAGTTCCAGCAGGCGCGGGTCGCCGCCGGCCACGATCGCTTCGCGCAGCTGTTCGAGGGCGGCGAACATGCCGTGCTGCTGGCGCTTGTGGCGCTGCAGGGCATCGATCCAGGGACGCAGCTGGCCGGCGTGCAGGCGCGCCTGGCCGGCCAGGGTCAGGAGTTCGTTGCCGGGGTCGAGGGGCGGCGCGGCGGCGGGCAATGGCGCCGGTGCCGGAGCGGAAGCGGTGGGAACTGCGGCGGGCACAGCGGCGGGCACCTGCGCGGCGATCGGCGCCAGCGGCATGACCGCGGGTGCCTCCCGGGCGCCGGCCTGCAGTGCGTCGAGTGCGGCAAGTGCCGCCTCGACCCGGCCGCGATGCGGGCCGGCGTCGATCAGTTCGGCCTCGGACAGCGCCGCCAGATGGCGCATCAGGTCGACCGCCTCCAGCAGCACGTCGACGCCGGCCGCATCGAGGGCCAGCCGGCCCTGCTGGGCGGCGATGAACACGTCTTCCATCGCATGCGCCAGCTTCACCATCGGCTCCATGCCGACGATGGCGGCGGCACCCTTGGTCGAATGCGCGGCGCGCATCATCGCTTCCAGCGTGGCGGGGTCCTGGCCGCGCTCGCTGCGCAGCAGGCCGTCGGTGAGTACACGCGCCTGGGCCTGGGCCTCCATGCGGAACAGCTCGAGCATCGAAAAGCCGCTCAGGTCGTCGCCGAATCCCTGGTCGATGCTCATCGCAGCGTCCCCAATACTTCACGTTCCAGCATGGCGGCGTCCAGCAGGCCGGCCTCGCTGGCGCCGTCGGCGATCACGCCGGCGACCAGCGCCGCCGGCAGGTGGCCGAGGGTGGCGGCCGGCGCGCGCAGGGCCGCGGATGCGTGGCGCAGGATGCCGTGCATCTCCGCGACCGGCACCGCGACGCGCTGGCCGCGCAAGCCCAGCACCAGCAGGCGCTCGAAACTGTGGCGGCCGGCCGGCGCCGGCACCCCGGCGGTGTCGATGCCGAGCAGGGCCGCCAGCGACACCGCCGGCAGCACCCGTCCGCCGACGTTGACCACGCCGAGCAGGGCGCCGCCGGAGCGGTGCGGCAGGCGGTGCACGGGCGCCGGCGGCGCCACCGTGGCGGCCAGCGCCATCGGCACCGCCAGCCATTCGGCGCCGATGCGGAACACCATCGCGGCGGCATCGGTGGCGGCGGGCGCCGGTTCGGGCCGGGCCAGTTCGCGCGCCCAGGTCTCGCGGTAATCCGGTTCGACCGCGCGCTGGAGCTTGCGCTGGGCCGCCTCCGCGTAGACCGGGCAATTGCGGCAGTGGACGTGGCGCTCCAGCTCCGCGCAGCTGCGGTCGCCGGACACGCCGATGCGGCGCCAGCAGTCGGCGGACGACTCGCCGGGCATGGACAGCTGCGTCATCGCCGTGCCCCCGGGTCGCGCCGGCGCGCATGCACGCGGGCGGCGCGCCGGCGCAGCAGGGCGGCGTCATGCGCATCGCCGCGCTGCTCGATCAGCAGGGCCAGGCTGCACAGCGCCTCGTAGTGCTCGGGCTGCAGGAAGAGGCAGCGGCGCCAGTGGCGTTCGGCCGCGCGCGGCTGGCCGGCGCATTCGCTGGTCAGGCCGAGCAGGAACCAGGCTTCGGCCAGCTCGGGCTGGAAGGCAAGGATTTCCTGGCAGGCCCGCTCCGCGTCCGGCAGGCGGCCGGCGTCGGCCAGGCGCCGGGCCTCGGCCAGCAGCGCCGCCAGGGAGGTCGCCGCCGGCGGGCTCACCGGCGCCGTGGTCTGCCGCGCCGGCGCAGGCGCAGGCGGCATCGGCGTGGCGGGACGCGGGCGCCGCCGCACCGTCGCCATGCTCTCCTTGTGCAGGGCATAGGGATGGCGCAGCGATTGCGGAGAAAATCCCCGGCGGCAGAAGGCCGGGGCCTCGGCAAAGCCGGACAGCAGCAGGCCGTCGTCGGCCAGCAGCGCCTCGATGACGGCGGCCGCGGCGGCGCGGCCGCCATCGTCGAAATAGATCAGCAGGTTACGGCAGAACACCAGGTCGTAGCGTGCGCCGCCGTCGGGCAGGGTGGCCGGGCGCAGCAGGTTGCCCTGGCTGAAACGGACGTAGCGGCGCAGCGCATCGTCGATCAGGTAGTCGTCGCCGTCCTGGCGGAACCAGCGGTCGCGGAAGGCCAGGTCGGCGCTGCGGAAGGCGTTGCGCGTGTAGCGGCCCAGGCGCGCGCGATCGAGCGATGCGCGCGACAGGTCGACCGCGTCGATCCGGCACTGCGCGGGCGCGATGCCGTTCGATGCCAGCGTCATCGCCATCGAATACGGCTCCTCGCCGCCGGCGCAGGGAATCGACAGCAGGCGCAGCTGCCGGCCCGGATGGCTCAGCAGGCGGCGGCGGACGAAGCGCAGCGCGGTGTCGAACACGTCCGGATCGCGGAACATCCAGGATTCGGGCACGATCACGAGGTCGACCAGGGCGTCGAATTCCGGCGTGCCGGGCAGCGGCGCATAGTCCTGGCGCGCGTCCAGGCCGAGGCGCAGCATGCGCTCGCGTACGGCGCGTTCGACGGCGTCCGGCGGCAGCACCAGGCCGGTGCTGTCCTTCAGCAGCTGGCCGAGATTCATGCGCAGGCCTCGCCGAACAGCAGGGCTTCGACCTCGGGCGCCAGCAGGCGCTCCGGATCGATCAGCTGCAGCATGCCGGCGGCGCGACCGGATAGTTCGGTACCGCCGGCCGCAAGCCCGCCGAGCCAGGGGGCGGCCAGCACACCGCCGTCGCCCAGTTCGGCGCCGATGTCCGCCACCCCGGTCACGCGCTCGGCCTTCAGGCCCAGGCGCCGCAGCCGTCCGGCCGCCGCCACCTCGACCAGCAGGATGCGGGTGTCGTAGCGCACCGCATCGGGCGGCGTGCCGGCCAGGCGCGACAGGTCGATCACGGGGATGACTTCGCCGTGCAGGTCCAGCAGGCCCGGCACGTAGTGCGGCGCCCCCGGCAGCGCCTTCAGGCGCGCCACCGGCAGCACCCGCAGCACGGCGGTGAGGGGCAGGGCATAGCGTTCGCGCCCGATGTGAAACGCCAGCACCTTCATGCGCGGGTCTCAGTCATTCACGGAGAAGGTGGCGACCGACTGCTGCAGGTCGCCGGCGGCGTACTGCAGCCGGTGCACGGCCTCGCTGGTGGCCTTCAGCGACTCGACGGTCTGCTGGCTGGCGTCGGACAGCTGCATCATGGTGCCCGAGATCTGCGAGGCGCCGACGGCCTGCGACTGCATCCCCTGCAGCACCAGGTCGAAGCGCGGCGACAGCTTGCGCACCTGGTCCATCATGCCGGACAGCTGTTCGGCCACGTGGCGCGCCTCGCCGACGTTGCGGCGGATCTCTTCGGCAAACTTGTCCATGCCCATCACGCTGGCCGACACCGCCGACTGCATCTCCTTCAGCATCTGCTCGATGTCCCAGGTCGAGACCGAGGTCTGGTCGGCCAGGCGCCGGATCTCGGTGGCCACCACCGAAAAGCCGCGGCCTGCCTCGCCGGCCTTCTCGGCCTCGATCGCGGCGTTCAGCGACAGGATATTGGTCTGGTCGGCCACCTTGGTGATGGTGGTCAGCACGCTGTTGATGTTGCTGGCTTTCTCGGACAGCGCGGCCAGCTTGGCGCCGATCGAATCGGTGGCATTGACCATCTGCTGCATGGTGTGGTCCATGTGCTTCAGCTTGTCCTGGGCGTCGGCGGTGGCGTTCGTGGTGTAGTCGGCCACCTGGGTCGCTTCCTCCATCGTGCGCAGCAGCTGGGAGGTGTTGGCCGACATTTCCTTGGTGGTGGCCAGCACCTCGACGCTGGTCTGGGCCTGCTCGATGCCGGTCGCTTCCTGCTGGCGAGCGGAAGCGGCGATCTGGGTCGCCGAGCTGGCCACCTGGATGCCGGCGTGCTGCACATTGGTCAGCAGGCTGCGCAGGTTGCCGAGCATGGTCGCCAGGCCTTCGCCGAGGCGGCCGATGGCATCCTCGCCGCGGATCTCCACGTTGCCGGTCAAGTCGCCGCGTGCGGCCTTCGAAACCACGCCGAGCAGGGCGTCGACCTTGGCGCGCAGTTCGCGGCCGTCGGCCAGTTCCTTGGCGTGGCTGTCTTCGATGGACTGGGCCATGCGGTTGAATTCGAGGGCCACCTGGCCCAGTTCGTCGCCCGAGAGCACCTCGGCGCGCGCGCCGCGGACACCGTCGCCCAGCCTGCGGGCGGCATCGGCCAGGGCCGCCAGCGGACGCGAGACGGCGCGTACCAGCACGGTGCCGATCAGGATCGCCAGCAGCACGCAGATCAGCGCGCCCACGCTCAGCAGCGCGCGCATCGACTGGCGCAGCGCGCTCGTGTCTTCCCTGCGCTGCTCCAGCAGGCGGTTCTCTTCGGCGGCGATATCGTCAAGGATCTCGCGCATGCCGGCCACGCTGGCGGTGCCGGCCAGCACCGCGGCTTCCGTCTGCGCCTGGACCGCCGCCGGGTTGCCGGCGGCGCGGCGGCGCAACTCGATCTGCGGCGCGATCGCCTTGTCCATCCAGGCGACCAGCACGGGATCGAGCTGGTGCAGGCGCTCTTTCTGGGCCGGATTGTCGGCGGTCAGCGCCAGCGCGCGGCGCACGTGGCTGCGGGCGCGTTCGTACTCGCTGCGGATCGGCGCGACCAGGTTGTCGTTGCCGGTCAGGAGATAGCCGCGGGTCGCGCTCTGCACCTGCAGCACCGAGGTCGCGATGTGGTTGGTCTCCAGCAGCACCTCGAGGGTATGGCGGTCCCACGCATTCGCCTCGGACAGCCGCGCGAAATTGTTATAGGCCAGGATCAGCAGGAACAGGATGATCGCGACGATGGCGCCGAAGCCGATCGTCAGTTTTTTCTTGATGCTCAGGTTTCGCAACATATCCGCAGGGGTTAGAGGTCCGTAGGGGGCAGAGCCCGGTTCTCTCGGTTGGGCTCTGACCCCGAAGTCGCGAACGCCGGAATCTCCAAGAAAATAAGGCCCAGCCTCAAATGTAACATTTAGCCGAGCTCAGGTGGAAACAAAAGTGCGCTAGCGCAACAAACCGGCGTCCGAGGGCAAGGCCGGCAAACCATGCCGGCGCCGCGCCTGCAGGCACTTGTCGTCACCGATCTGCACCTCGCGGCAGGGATCGGGCTGTTCGTAGACGCCGCAGGCAAACGAGCCGTCGCCGGACTGGCGCAGGGCCGCGCAGCGCGGTTCCCTTGCGTTGGTGCCGGCCATGCAGGCCAGGCAGGGGTGTCGCTCGTATCGCTCATGTCGGCCGGAGGTTGAACACAAATGGTAGCGCGCGCGCCGCGTCCTGGAACGCTTCGTGGAATCTTGGTTTGTTAACGCAAATGATAATGATTCGCGTTTACATAAAATGGAATTGTTGTTAAAGTCCCTGGCGTTCCAACACCCCTTCCATAGCAAAACAAGCAAAGACCATGAAGAGCCCGATCACCAGCCGCAAGCATCCCTCCGTCCTCCGCCCCGCCGCCAGCGCCGCCCTGGCGATGATGCTGCCGCTCGCCGCCCAGGCCGCGGACGGCGCCGCCACTGCCGCCGCCGACGAGGGCCGCTCGCCCCAGCGCGTCCACGTTCACGGCGAACGCGAGAACGACTTCAAGGCGGCCCAGGCTGCGTCCGACAAGTACACCCAGCCGCTGCTGGACACGCCGCAGACCGTCGTCGTCATCAAGAAGGAGCTGATCGAGCAGCAGGGCGCCGTCACCCTGGCCGAGGCGCTGCGCAACACGCCGGGCGTCGGCACCTTCTTCCTCGGAGAGAACGGCAATACCAGCACCGGCGACGCCATCTACATGCGCGGCTTCGACAGCTCGGGCAGCGTGTTCGTGGACGGCATCCGCGACATCGGCTCGATCTCGCGCGACGTCTTCAACATCGAGCAGATCGACGTGCTGAAAGGCCCGGCCGGCACCGACACCGGACGCGGCGCGCCGACCGGTTCGATCAACCTCGCCACCAGGCAGCCGCTGCTCAGGAATTTCGGCGACGCCAGCCTGAGCGCCGGCAGCGCGGACCGCCTGCGCGGCACCGCGGACATCAACCGCGTGCTCGACGGCCGCCGCGGCATCGCCATGCGCCTGAACCTGCTCGACCAGGACAACGGCAACCCGGCGCGTGAGGAGGTCAAGGACAAGCGCTGGGCGATCGCGCCTTCGCTCGCCTTCGGCCTGCGCGGCCCGACCCGGCTCTATCTCGACTACCTGCACGTGAAGCAGGACAACCGCCCCGACGGCGGCGTGCCGACCATCGGGCTGCCCGGCTACGGCAGCCCGGATCCCAAGCGTCCGTGGCTGGCTGGGGCGGCCCCCGTCGATCCGCAAAACTTCTACGGTGCGCTGTCGGACTTCGACCGGGTGCGGGCCGACATGTTCACCGCCATCGTCGAGCACGAGTTCGGCCCGCGCATGCGCCTGCGGAACACCAGCCGCTACGGCAAGACCAGGCAGTTCTACCTTCTCAGCGCCTTCATGGGCAACACCGCGAACATCGTGACGCCGGTCCAGGCCGCCCCCTCCGGCTGGACCTTGGCCCGCACCACGCGCACCATCAAGGACCAGGAAAACACGGTGCTGGCCAACCAGACCACCCTGACCACGGAGCTGGACACGGGCCGGCTGCACCACACCCTGGTGAGCGGTCTCGACCTCGCCAACGAGAAGCAGAGCAACTGGAGCCATACGGGTGGCGGCACCTTGCTGCCGGCGAATCTCTATCACCCGGATCCGGCCTCGCCGGTGACTGGGCTGAACCTGGTCCGCAGCGGCGCCCGCACCCAGGGCGAGACGGCGACCGCCGCAGCCTGGCTGCTCGACACCATCCGGCTGGGCGAGCGCTGGCTGCTCGGCGCCTCGGTGCGGGTCGATCATTTCGATACCACCTATGACGCGGTCGCCTTGTCGACCGCGGCCGCGAACCCGACCCTGCCGGTCGGCACCCCGGTCCTGACCCATGTCGAGCTGACGGACAGCCTGGTGAGCGGCAAGCTCTCGCTGCTGTACAAGCCGACTGCCAACACCAGCGTGTACGCGCTGTGGGCCAACTCCAGGCAGCCGCCGGGCTCGAACCTGGCGCTCAGCACCGGCGCCAACAGCGCCTCGAACCCGATCTTCGACCCGCAGGTGAGCACCACTACCGAGCTGGGCGCCAAATGGGAACTGATGAACAAGCGCCTTGGCCTGAACGCGGCCGTGTTCCGCACCGAGGTGAAGAACGAGGTCGAGCAGGACCCGGTCGACCTGAAGTACTACCAGACCGGCCGCAAGCGCGTGCAGGGCGTGGAGCTGAGCGCGATCGGTGAGATCACGCGCAACTGGTCGGTCAGCGCCGGCTATGCCTGGCTGGACACCAGCGTCGAATCCGGCAAGCTGGTCACGGCGATCGGCAGCAATGCCCTGAGCTATACGCCGAAGTCGTCCTTCACCAGCTGGACCACCTACAGCTTCCCGTCCGGCTTCAAGATCGGCGGCGGCGTCCGCTATTCCGGCCGCCTGCTGCGCGGCACCGACGGCGCGGTCGGCACGCCGGCCTATACCGACGATTACTGGGTGGCGGATGCGATGGCGTCGTATGCGATCAAGCGCGGGATCGAGTTACGCGTGAACGTGGTCAACCTGTTCGACAAGCGCTATGTGGCGGCGATTAACAAGAGCGGGTACCGGTATACGCCGGGGGCGCCGCGTTGGGGGAGTGTGACGGCCAACTTCCACTTCTGACGAGTGCCCGTCGTCCCGCGAAGGCGGGGACCCAAGTTTGCTTGCATTTCGACTGCTCACGCAGAACTTGGATCCCCGCCTGCGCGGGGACGACGGTGGCGGGGGACTACTGACCGCGCTTGGCGCGAGCCTTGGCCGCGATCCGCATGCGCAGCGCGTTCAGCTTGATGAAGCCACCGGCATCCGCCTGGTTGTAGGCGCCGCCGTCTTCGTCGAAGGTCGCGATGTTCATGTCGAACAGCGAATCGGTCTTCGAGTCGCGCGACACGACGATCACGTTGCCCTTGTAGAGCTTGACGCGGACCCAGCCGTTCACGCTTTGCTGGGTGTGGTCGATCAGGGTCTGCAGCGCGACGCGCTCCGGGGCCCACCAGTAGCCGTTATAGATCAGCGAAGCGTAGCGCGGCATCAGGTCGTCCTTCAGGTGCGCCACTTCGCGGTCCAGGGTGATCGATTCGATCGCGCGGTGGGCTTTCAGCATGATGGCGCCGCCCGGGGTTTCGTAGCAGCCGCGCGACTTCATGCCGACGTAGCGATTTTCAACCAGGTCGAGCCGGCCGATGCCGTGCTTGCCGCCCAGGCGATTCAGCTCGGTCAGCACCTGCGCCGGAGTCATCTTGACGCCGTTCAGGCCGACGATGTCGCCGCGCTCGTATTCGATGTCCAGGTATTCCGGCTGGTCGGGGGCCGCTTCCGGCGACACGGTCCAGCGCCACATCGATTCCTCGGCTTCCGCGCTCGGGTTTTCCAGGTGGCGGCCTTCGAAGGAGATGTGCAGCAGGTTGGCGTCCATCGAGTAGGGCGCGCCGCCGTTCTTGTGCTTCATGTCGATCTCGATGCCGGCGTCTTCCGCGTACTTCAGCAGCTTCTCGCGCGACAGCAGGTCCCATTCGCGCCACGGGGCGATGATCTTGACGTCCGGCTTCAGCGCATAGGCGCCCAGCTCGAAGCGCACCTGGTCGTTGCCCTTGCCGGTGGCGCCGTGCGAAATGGCGTCGGCGCCGGTTTCGTTGGCGATCTCGATCAGGCGCTTCGCGATCAGCGGACGCGCGATCGAGGTGCCCAGCAGGTATTCGCCTTCGTAGACGGTGTTCGCGCGGAACATCGGGAACACGAAGTCGCGCACGAATTCTTCGCGCACGTCGTCGATGTAGATGTTTTCCGGCTTGATGCCGAACTTGATGGCCTTGGCGCGCGCCGGTTCCAGCTCTTCACCTTGTCCCAGGTCGGCGGTGAAGGTAACGATTTCGCAGTTGTAGTGATCCTGCAGCCATTTCAGGATGACCGAGGTATCGAGGCCGCCGGAGTAGGCGAGGACTACTTTTTTAATGTCGCTCATGGGAGTTCCAGTGATGTGAGGCGTGGAGGGATGTTGTGGTCAGCCGGCTCGGGCACCAGGCCCGCGCCGACGATCAGACTTCGTTGCGGTAAAAAATCAGCTTGGTGGATGGATCACTTGTCCTCGATACGGCCCAGCAGCAGGTACTCGATCAGCGCCTTCTGCACGTGCAGCCGGTTCTCGGCTTCGTCCCACACCACCGATTGCGGGCCGTCGATGACTTCGGCCGCCACTTCCTCCCCGCGGTGGGCGGGCAGGCAGTGCATGAACAGCGCGTCGGGTGCGGCACGCGCCATCTTGGCGCCGTCCACCATGAAGCCGTCGAAGGCTTTCAGGCGTTCGGCGTTTTCCTTTTCGTAGCCCATGCTGGTCCACACGTCGGTGTTCACGAGGTGCGCGCCCTGGCAGGCATCCGATGGGTTCTCGAAGAAGGTAAAGTTCTTCGTGGTGACCAGCGAAGGATCGATGTCGTAGCCCTTCGGGGTCGACACGTTCAGGTGGAAGCCGAATACCTCGGCCGCCTGCAGCCACGAGTACAGCATGTTGTTGGCGTCGCCGATCCAGGCCACCGTCTTGCCGGTGATCGAACCGCGGTGCTCGAAGAAGGTGAACACGTCGGCCAGCACCTGGCAGGGGTGGTGCTCGTTGGTCAGGCCGTTGATCACCGGCACGCGCGAATTCGCGGCGAAGCGCTCGATGATGTCCTGGCCGAAGGTGCGCACCATGATGATGTCGCACATGCGGCTCATGACCTGGCCGGCGTCTTCCACCGGCTCGCCGCGGCCCAGCTGGCTGTCGCGGGTGTTCAGGTAGATCGCGGCGCCGCCCAGCTGGTGCATGCCGGCTTCGAAGCTCAGGCGGGTACGGGTCGAGCTCTTTTCGAACACCATCACCAGGGTGCGGTCGACCAGCGGGTGGTAGACCTCGTAGGCCTTGAACTTGCGCTTGATGACGGCCGCGCGCTCGATCACGTACTCGAACTCGTCGCGGGTGAAGTCGGAGAATTGCAGGAAGTGCTTGATGGGAGTCTGGACAGCCATGTTAGGTCGGGAATACGGGGATCTTCTGAATTATATGCCATCAATACAAGGTCTGTTCAGACTCATGTAGTAATTGCGCATACAGCGCGTGGCGGATCGGCGCGATCTTGCCCTCCGCGACCGCCCCGAGGATGGCGCATTGCGGCTCTGCCAGGTGGCGGCAATTGTAGTATTTGCAACCGCCCAGGAAGGGCTTGAACTCGACGAAGGCGCGTTCCAGCATGCCTTCCGTCAGGTGATACAGGCCGAATTCCTGGAAGCCGGGCGAGTCGATGATGTTGCCGCCGCTGTCGCCGGGCAGGCGGTACAGCCGGGTAAACGTCGTCGTGTGCTTGCCGGTGTCCAGGGCTTCGGAGATCTCGCGCACCGCGATGTCCGCATCCGGCACCAGCAGGTTGATCATCGAGGACTTGCCCATGCCGGACTGGCCGATGAAGATCGAGGACTCCCCCAGCAGCAGCGGCATCAAGGTCGCCACGGTGCCTTCCGGATCGGCCTTGGCCGAGACTTCGTGCAGCGGGTAGCCGAGATTGGCGTACAGCGCGGCGCGCTCGCGGGCGCGCGCCAGCAGCTCTTCGACGTCGACCTTGTTGAGGATGAGGTGGGCCTCGACGCCGGCCGCCTCGCAGGCCACCAGGGCGCGCGAGACCAGGTCGTCGGCGAAGCTCGGCTCGGTGGCGACGACGATGAAGAGGCGCGTGATGTTCGCCGCCAGCAGCTTCGACTTGTACTGGTCGGAGCGGTAGAGCAGGGTGGTGCGCTCGGCGATCTTCTCGATCACCGCCTGGTCGTTCGAGGTGCGCTTCAGATGCACGATGTCGCCGACCGCGACGTTGGTCTTCTTGCCGCGCGTGACGCACTGCAGGAATTCTCCATCGACCTCGGCCAGGTAGTGGCGGCCGTGCGCCGCGACGATGGTGCCGGTCAGGGCCTCGTTTTTGTTCATGCCCTTGCTCATGCGCCGGCCCGTCCGGCGTACAGCGCGTCGGCTTTCGCAGCGCAGATGAAGTCGTTTTCGCTGAGGCGGTGGCCGGCGGAGTGCGTGGTCCAGGAAACCGTGCAGCGGCGGTAGCCCACCTGCAGGTCCGGATGGTGGTCTTCGCGATGCACCATGAAGGCCAGCGCGTTCACGAACTCGATGGTCTCGTGGTAGTCGCGGAACAGGAACTCGCGCACCAGGCGGTGGCCGTCGACATGCCAGTCGGGCACTTGCGCCAGCAAACTGGCAGCGGCGGCATCGTCCAGCGCCGCAGCGCCGTGGATGCAGTGGCCTTGGTTCAGGGGCAGCGCCTTGTTCATGCGGGCTCCATGCCGGCCGTGCCGGAGAGCGCACCCGCTTCAGCCAGGTGCCGGATGCGGATCGAGGCCGGCGGATGCGAATCGTAGAAGGCCGAGTGCAGCGGGTCCGGCGTCAGGGTCGAGGCATTGTCCTCGTACATCTTGACCAGGGCCGAGACCAGGTCGCGCGCATCGCTGTGGCTGGCGGCGAAGGCATCGGCTTCGAACTCGTGCTTGCGCGAGGTGATCGAGGTCAGCGGCGCAAACGGGAAGGTGAATACCGGCAGCACCAGCATGAACAGCAGCAGCGCCATCGCATCGTTGTTCTGGCCCAGCAGCGGAATGACGCCCAGGCCGGTGTAGAACCATACCTGGGTCTTCAGCCAGCCCAGCAGGGCCAGGAAGACCAGCGACAGCGCGAATGCGACCACGATGCGCTTGATGATGTGCTTGAGTTTGAAGTGGCCCAGTTCGTGGGCCAGCACGGCTTCGATCTCGGCGGGTGCGAGGCGTTCCAGCAGGGTGTCGAAGAAGACGATGCGCTTGTTGGCGCCGAAGCCGGAGAAGTAGGCGTTGCCGTGCGCCGAGCGCTTGCTGCCGTCCATCACGAACAGGCCTTTCGAGGCGAAGCCGACGCGCGCCATCAGGCCTTCGATGCGGCTTTTCAGGCTGTCGTCGGCAAGCGGCGTGAACTTGTTGAAGAGCGGCGCGATGACGGTCGGGTAGATCACCATCATCAGCAGCTGGAAGCCGCTGAACACCAGCCAGGCGTACAGCCACCACAGGGGGCCGGTGCGCTCCATCAGGAACAGCACCACCCACAGCAGCGGCAGGCCGATAACGGCGCCGACCAGCGTGCTCTTGACCATGTCCGCCAGCCACAGCTTGAGCGTCATCTTGTTGAAGCCGAAGCGCTGCTCCAGCACGAACTGGAACCAGTAAGTGAAGGGCAGGTCGAGCAGGCCGGCGATGGCGGCGTAGGCGACGACCAGGCCGATCTGGTGCGCCATGCCCGGGCCCAGCAGGTGCAGCAGCGCGGTCGACAGCGCTTGCAGCCCGCCCAGCAAGGTGAAGCCGATCAGCACCAGGCCGCTCCAGACCGCGTGGATCAGGCCGAAGCGGGTCTTGGCGACCGTGTAGTCGGCGGCCTTGCGGTGGGCGTGCAGGGGGATGCGGTCGGCAAATTCGGCCGGCACCCGATCACGGTGACGCAGGACGTGGCGGACGTGCCGGCTGGCCAGCCAATACCGCAACACCAGGGTCAGCATGAAAAAAATGACGAACAAAACCGAAAACGCGAATGAAAGCATCGTGTGCCTGTGAGAAAATCCTGTTTTTCGGGGTCAGAGCACGAACTTAGCGCCTGTGCTCTGACCCCGACTGACTAGAGTCACCTACCAAAGAACAGATTATGTCACAAGCCAAGGAAACCCAAACCCCGACCGTTACCCCGCGCCCGAACGACATGAACCTCGTCTGGCTCGACATGGAAATGACCGGCCTCGATCCGGACAACGACCGCATCATCGAAGTCGCGGTGGTCGTCACCGACGCCGAGCTGAACATCCTGGCCGAAGGCCCGGTGTTCGCCATCCACCAGAGCGACGAGACGCTGGACAAGATGGACGCCTGGAACAAGGGCACCCATGGCAAGTCGGGCCTGATCGACCGCGTGAAAGCCTCGACCGTGAACGAAGCCCAGGCCGAAGAGCAGCTGATCGCCTTCCTGAAACAGTGGGTGCCGGCCAATAAATCGCCGATGTGCGGCAATTCGATCTGCCAGGACCGCCGCTTCATGGCGCGCGGCATGCCGAAGCTGGAAGCCTTCTTCCACTACCGCAACCTGGACGTCTCGACCCTGAAGGAACTGTGCCGCCGCTGGAAGCCGGAACTGGCATCGGGCTTCAAGAAGGCGCAAAAGCATACCGCGCTGGCCGACATCGTCGAGTCGATCGAAGAACTGCGCTACTACCGCGAGCACTTCATCAAGCTGTAAGTTGTGAATCGCCCACAGAGGGCATGACACAATGTTGAAATCGTGAATCGTCTCGCCATGAATTATGGAATAATCGATCATGGCTGACATTCTGCGCATTACCGCCGGGCTGGGCGACAGCGAGACGCGGCGCCTGCTCGGCGCGCACGACTGGCAATCGTCGCCGCTCGGCCCGCCGGATTCCTGGCCGCCCGAACTCGCCACGGCCGTGTCGATGGTCCTCAGCTCGACCTTTCCGATGTTCCTGGCCTGGGGGGCGCAGCAGGTCTTCCTCTACAACGACGCCTATATCCCGGTTCTCGGCAACAAGCATCCGTCCGCCTTCGGCGAGCCGTTCCACCGTGTGTGGTGGGAGATCTGGCACGACCTCGGACCGATCGCCGGGCGCGCCCTGGCGGACCAGTCCTCCTTCCTCGAGGACATGCCGCTGACCATGGAGCGCAAGGGCTATACCGAGCAGACCTATTTCACTTTCTCGTATTCGCCCCTGCACGACGGCGAGGGCAGGGTGATGGGCATGTACTGCACCTGCATCGAGACCACCGCCCGCGTCGAGGCCGAACGCCGCGCCGCCTTCGAGCTGGCGCTGTCCGACGCGCTGCGGCCGCCGGGCTCCAGCGAGGAGGCGATCGCCACCGCCAGCGCCTTGCTTGGCAAGGAGCTGGGCGTGGAGCGGGTGATGTACGGCGAGGTCGACGACGAGCGCAACACCTTCTACGTGCCGCGCGACTGGACGCGCCACGGCAGGTCCAACCTGTCCGGCAATACCTTCGCGATCGACGCCTTCGGCGAAGACGTGGCCAGGGCAGGGCGCGCCGGCGAGATCATCGCCATTACCGACGTGCGCATCGATCCGCGCACCGCCGCCCACCAGAAGGCCTACCTGATGGCCATGGGCGTGACCGCCAGCCTGCTGGTGCCGCTGGTGAAGTCGGGCCGCCTGGTATCCTTCCTGGCGCTGGGCCACAAGCATCCGCACCGCTGGAGCGAGTCCGAGATCGCGCTGGCGCGCAGCCTGTCGGAGCGCCTGTGGACCGCGGTCGACCTGGCGCGCGCCCACGAAGCCCTGCGCGCGGAGCGCGACCGCAGCCAGATCATCCTCGATTCGATTGCCGAGGGTTTTGGCCTGCTCTCATCTGACTGGACCGTCCTCGAGATGAACGCCGAGGGGCTGCGTCTCGGCAGCCGCACCGCCGAGCAGGTGATCGGGTGCAATCACTGGGAGATCTGGCCCGAATCCGTGGATAGCGAGCTCGGACGCATGTATCGCCGGGCCATGTCCCAGCGCATTGCCGGCAGCGCCGAATACCGGCATCGCTTGCCGGGAGGGGAGGTGCGCACCTACGAGGTGAGGGCCTACCCGACCAGCAACGGCGGCCTCGTCAGCTTTTTCCTCGACATCACCGACCGCAAGAAGGCCGAGGAAAAGCTGCGTGCGGCCGACCAGCGCAAGGACGAATTCCTGGCCATGCTGGCGCACGAGCTGCGCAACCCGCTGGCGCCGATCAGCGCCGCCGCCGACCTGCTGAAGATCGGCCGCCTCGACGAGAACCGGGTGCGCCAGAGCAGCGCCATCATCGGGCGCCAGGTGAAGCACATGACCAGCCTGGTGGACGACCTGCTGGACGTGTCGCGCGTCACGCGCGGGCTGGTGACCCTGGCGCGGGCGCCGGTGGCGGCGCACACCATCGTCGACGAAGCGATCGAGCAGGTGCGCCCGCTGTTCGAGGCCCGCCGCCAGGCCCTGTCGGTGCGGCTCGACGATCCCGAGGCCACGGTCCTCGGCGACAAGGCACGCCTGGTGCAGGTGCTGGCCAACCTGCTCAACAACGCGGCCAAGTACACGCCGGAGGAGCGCCGCATCGACGTCGAGGCCCGGACCCGTGGCGAGCACCTCGAGCTGGAGGTGCGCGACGAGGGGATCGGCATGGAAGCGGGACTGGGCGACCGCGTGTTCGAGCTGTTCGCCCAGGGCCAGCGTTCGGCCGACCGCTCGCAGGGCGGACTGGGGCTGGGCCTGGCGCTGGTCAAGCACCTGGTTGAGCTGCATGGAGGCACCGTCGAATGCGCGAGCGCCGGACCGGGCCGCGGCAGCAGCTTCGTCGTGACCCTGCCGCTGATGCAGTCCGCGGCGCACAGCGAGGAGCCGGGTGCCGCCGCGCCGCAGCAGCAGGGACAGCCGCTGCGCCTGCTGGTGGTGGACGACAACGTCGACGCCGCGGCCACCCTGGCGATGCTGCTGGAAGCCTGCGGCTACGAGGCGATGGTGGAGAACGATTCGCTGCGCGCCCTCGAGCGCGCGTGGCGGGAGTGTCCGGACGTGGCCCTGCTGGACATCGGCCTGCCGGAAATGGACGGCAACGAGCTGGCGCGCCGCCTGCGGGCCGATCCGCGCACCCACGCGATGCTGCTGGTGGCGGTGACCGGCTACGGCCAGGAACAGGACCGCCGCGCCGCCCTCGAAGCCGGCTTCGACCACCACATGGTCAAGCCGGTCGACCTCGACAAGCTGGCAGCGATCCTGGCCGGCGTGGCCGGCTCCTGATCAGCGCATCTGCGTATAGTTGACTGGCACCCAGCGGTAGCCCTTGCCCTGGGTCTGCAGGTGGCCCAAACCCGGGAACTGCAGGTGGGCGCCGCCGATCAGGTAAGCTTTTTTCGCGGCGTCGTCGAACACCTTCTTGCGGGCGGCGTAGGCCGCCTTCTCGTCGCTGTCGAAGGCGACCGTCACTTGCGGATTGTCCATCTGCACGGCCGCCACGTGGATCAGGTCGCCGATCAGCACCAGCTTCTGGCCGCGGCTCTCGACCACATAGGTCGTGTGGCCCGGGGTGTGGCCGTGTTCCGCCAGCGCCGATACGCCAGGCACCAGCTGGCCGTCGGCCTCGATCGCCTTGAACTTGCCGGCCTTGACGTAGGGGTTCAGCGAGGCCATCGCGCCCTGGTAGTCGGCTTTCTCGTCGGCCGGGGCCTTGTCCATGTTCGCCTGGCTCAGCCAGCGGTCGGCATCGGGCTTGCCGGCGCGGACCACGGCGTTCGGGAAGTTGCGCTGGCCGTCGTGGGACAGGCCGCCGACGTGGTCGCCGTGCAGGTGGGTGATATAGATCTCGTCGATCTGTTCCGGCTGGTAGCCGGCGGCCTTCAGGTTCTGCAGGAATTTGCCCACGGTCGGGCCGAACAGGGCGCCGGCGCCAGTGTCGACCAGCACCAGCTTGCTGCCGGTGTTGATCAGGAAGGCATTGTCCGAGGTTTCCAGCGGCAACTTCAGGTGGTTCTTTTCCAGCGCGGCGCGGGTGAGTTCCGGCTTCTGGTGCAGGATCTGGTCGACCGGCAGGTCGAAGGTGCCGTCATTGATCGGGGTGACTTCGAAGTCGCCGACCATGATGCGGTAGTAGCCGGGAGCCGGGGTCTTGACCATCGGCGCGGCAGCGTGGGCGGCGGACACCAGCGCGGCGGCGGCAGCGATGGCGGAAAGGGTCTGCTTGAGCGGTTTCATCAAGTTCTTGTCCTCAAGATGGATAGGCAATGGCGCGGTGTGCGTATTGCCTATCGTACATGATTGCTCCGCGTTATGCTTGCCGCCGCGACAAGGGATTACGCCGCAGCACACGGCGTTCGTGTTCCTCGGCATGCAGGCCGGCGGTCGCCTTGATCAGGTCGCTGCGGCTGACGATGCCCAGCAGCCGCGGCTCGCCGGCGCTGGCCACCACCGGCAGGCGTTCGATGCCGTGCACGGCCAGGCGGGTGGCGACGATGCGGCAGGTCTCGCCGGCCAGCGCCACCGGCGGCCTGTTGATGCCGAAGAGCTGGCCCACCGGGGTGTCAGGCGCCTGGCCGTTGAGCGCATCACGGTCCAGCATGCCGACCAGCTGGCCGGCGCGCGTGACCGGGAAGCCGCGGTGCTTCTGGCCGGGGCCGAAGTGGGACGCCAGCACCTCGGCCACGGTGGCATCGGCATCGACGCTCTGGACCTGGCTGGTCATGACTTCGGCCACGCTGTGGCGCTCGAGCGGGTCGATACCGTATTCGCGGTAGATGTGGTGGCCGCGGCGGGCGATCTTCTCGGTCAGGATCGAGCGGCCCATGGTCAGCACCGTGAAGCCGTAGGCGCCGGCGGCGGCGGCCAGCAGCGGCAGCAGGGCATTCGAATCGTGGGTCAGCTCGAAGGCGAACACCACCGCCATCACCGGCGCGCGCATCATGCCGCCCAGGGTGGCGGCCATGAAGACCAGCGGCCACAGGGCCGGTTCGGCGCCCGGCAGCCAGGGCGAGAGCAGGGAACCGAGGCCGGCGCCCAGCATCAGCAGCGGGGCCAGCACGCCGCCCGAGGTGCCGGAGGCCAGCGCGATCAGCCAGATCACGAACTTGACGGCCAGCAGGGCCAGGACCGCGCCCAGCGCCAGGTGGTTGTGCAGCAGGTCGCCGATCACGTCATAGCCCACGCCCAGGGCGCGCGGCTGGAAGTAGCCGCCGATGCCGACCGCGAGGGCGCCCAGCGCCGGCCACCACATCCAGTGGATCGGAAGACGGTGGAACCAGTCCTCGACCTTGTACAGCATGGTCGACATGGTCCACGACAGTGCGCCGCACAGGATGCCGGCCGCCACGCAGGACAGCAGCGCAACCGGCGCCACCGGCATGGTCTGCAGCGGGAACAGCGGCCCCGCTTCCATCGCCAGCGGGCGCAGGAAACCGGCCACCGCGCAGGCCACCGCCACCGGCAGCAGGCTGCGCGGACGCAGTTCGAACAGCAGCAGCTCGACCGCCATCAGCACCGCCGCCACCGGGGTGCCGAACACCGCCGTCATGCCGGACACGGCGCCGGCCACCAGCAGCGACTTGCGCTCGCCGCCGGTCAGGTGGAAGTGCTGGGCGATCAGGGAGCCGATCGCGCCGCCGGTCATGATGATCGGGCCTTCGGCGCCGAAGGGGCCGCCGCTGCCGATCGCGATGCCGGAGGCCAGCGGCTTCAGCACTGCGACCTTCGGCGACATCGCGCTGTCCTTGAACAGGATCGCCTCGATCGCCTCGGGGATGCCGTGCCCGCGGATCTGCTCGGTGCCGTAGCGCGCGATCAGGCCGATCACGATACCGCCGATGACCGGCACGATGATGACCCAGGCGCCCAGGCCGTGGTTGGCGGGCGAGAGATCGGCCAGCGAGAAGCGCTGGTAGAAGAACAGGTCGGTGAAGAAGCGGATCAGGAGCAGCAGCACGTGTGCGGCAAGCACGGCGAGGCCGCCGATGACGGCGGCGATCGCCGCGATCAGCAGCAGGCGCAGGTCGCCGGAAAAGTCGCGGCGGTCGGGCAAATGAAGGTGAGCGGACATCGTGGGACTCAATCGAGGTTGGGAATCGTGAATACGCCTTGCAGGGCGCGCAGTTCGGCGCGGTGGATCTCGGCCAGGCGCGTCAGGATGGCTTCGCCGTGCGGCAGCAGGTGCACTTCGACGCGGCGGCGGTCGTCGGCGTTCGCGCGCCGTTCGACCAGGCCGCCGGCTTCGCAGCGCGAGACCAGCGCCACCACCCCGTGCGGCTTGGCCTGCAGGCGCTCGGCCAGCTCGCCGACGGTCGCCCATTCGCGTCCCTTGAAGCCCTTGATGTGCAGGAGCAGCAGGTATTGCAGGGGCGTGATGCCCTCGGCCTGGACGGCGTTTTCGGAGAAGTGCTCGTAGCGCCGCATCTGGTAGCGGAATTCGGAGAGCGCGGCGAAGTCGGACTTGGCAAGCGGGGAGGGGGGAGCTTTCACTGCTTTCACTGAAGGGGGCGTGGCAAGGAGAAGCCGAATAATATATCATATTGTGATGTTTTTTTTGTAGAAGTTTTATCTTGGACCAGACTTTGCAATGGATGCGCGCCTTCGTGCCGCAACGTAATTCCGTACCGCGTCCCGAAAGGATGCGCTCCGTGGCAGGCGCCCTGATCGGCCTGCTGCTCACCGCCGGGCTCAGCATGCAACTGCTCGGCAGCGCCACCCTGCCGGCGGCCCTGGTGGCGCCGATGGGCGCCTCGGCCGTGCTGCTGTTCTGCGTGCCGGCCAGTCCGCTGGCCCAGCCTTGGTCCGTCATCGGCGGCAATACCATCTCGGCCCTGGTCGGCATCGCCTGCGCCAAGGCGATCGGCAATCCGCTGCTGGCGGCGCCGCTGGCGGGTTCGCTGGCGATCCTCGTGATGTTCCTGCTGCGCTGCCTGCATCCGCCCAGCGGCGCGGTGGCGCTGACCACGGTGCTGGGCGGCCCGGCCGTGCACGCGGCCGGCTTCGGCTTCGCCTTCGTGCCGGTGTGCCTGAACTCGACCCTGATCGTGCTGGTCGCGCTGGTCTTCAACAACCTGACCGGGCGCCGCTATCCGCACACCCAGCAGTCGATGCTGAAGAACGTGCACGCGACCCGCGACCCGGTGCCGACCGCGCGCCTCGGCTTCACGAAAGAAGACCTGGACGCCGCGCTGGCGCGCTACGGCCAGGTGCTGGACATCAGCCGCGACGACCTCGAAGAGATCCTGCTCGAGACCGAAGTCCAGGCCTACGGCCGGCGCTTCGGCGTCGTCACCTGCGGCGCGATCATGTCGAAGGACGCGGTGACGGTCCGCCCCGGCATGCCGCTGGCCGAAGCCTGGCGCCTGCTGCGACAGCACGGCCTGCATGCGCTGCCGGTGCTGGACAAGGCGCAGCGCGTGGTCGGCATGGTCGGCCAGAACGATTTCCTGCATCATGCGGGCCTGGACGATTACCAGACCCTCGGCGAACGCCTGCGCGGCCTGTTCAACCACCTGCTGGGCGTGCGCAGCCGGCCGGGCAAGGTGGTCGAGATCATGCACCGCCAGGTGAAGACGGTCGGCATCGACGAACCGATCGCCGAGCTGGTGCCGCTGATGACCAACCAGGGCCTGCACCATATCCCGGTGGTGGACGGACGCGGCGTCTTTGCCGGCATCGTCAGCCAGTCGGATATGCTGGCGGCAATGTACGAAAGCCGCCTGACCGCCCCGGCCTGAACGGAAACACGGGAACGCCGCGGCAGCGGCCTGCATCCAATCGGCAGCACTTTGCTTCTTAATCGGCATCACGTCAGGGAGAACGCCATGCAGCCAGCAGTCGACGACGATTCGGACGCCGCCATCCGGCAGCGCGTGGTGGATGGGGAGCAGGCCGCCTTCGCGCGCCTGATGCGGCGCCATAACCGGCGGCTCTACCGCGTGGCGCGCAGCATCCTGCGCGACGATGCCGAGGCCGAGGATGCGCTGCAGGACGCCTATATCCAGGCATACCGCGCCTTGCCGGACTTCCGCGGCGAGTCCTCGCTCGCCACCTGGCTGACCCGCATCGTGATGAACGCCGCCCTGATGCGCCGCCGCAGCGCGGGCCGGATGGCCGAGGTCATCGAACTGGGCGCCGAGCCGGCCATGGACGCGTTCTGCGCCGCGCGCGAAGCGGGCGAGCCCGGGCAGCCGGAGCAGGCCGCGCTGCGCGCCCAGGCCCGGGGCCTGATCGAAGCCAAGATCGATGCGCTGCCGGAAGCCTTCCGCACCGTGTTCGTGCTGCGCGCGGTCGAGGAACTCAGCGTCGACGAAACCGGACAGCTGCTCGGCATTCCCGAAGCCACCGTGCGCAGCCGCTACTTCCGCGCGCGGGCCATGCTGCGCGAGGCGCTGGCGCGGGAGCTCGACTTCGCGCTCGACGATGCCTTCGGCTTCGACGGCGAACGCTGCGACCGCATCGTCGCCAGCGTCATGCGCCGGCTGGGCGAGGACGCAGTGAGCTGAAGATTCCGGGAACGCGGCGCGGGTTTGCTGCATCGAATGGCATGTTCCACTTCCCAATATCAATGGAGACTGCCATGAAGACGATGCTCGCCCAGTTACTTCCGCTGCTGCTGTTGCCCCTGATGCCGCTCGCCCACGCCGCCAATCCCAACGATGCGCAGATCGCCGCCATCGTGGTTGCCGCCAATACGGTCGACATCGATGCCGGCAAGCTGGCCGAATCGAAGACCAGGAACAAGGACGTGCGCGCCTTTGCCCAACGGATGGTGGCCGACCATTCGGGCGTCAACAAGCAGGCGGTGGCGCTGGTCAAGAAACTGCACGTGACGCCGGAAGCGAACGACACCAGCAAATCCCTGACTCAGGGCGGAGAAACCACGCGCGACCGCCTGAAAGGCATGTCGGGCCACGACTTCGACAAGGCCTATGTCGACAACGAGGTGAGCTACCACGAGACGGTGCTGGATGCGCTCGACAAGACCCTGATCCCGAACGCGTCCAATGCCGAGCTGAAGGCGCTGCTGGCCAAGGTGCGGCCGGCCTTCGTGGCCCACCTGGAGCATGCGAAGCACATCCAGGCGGAACTGAAATGAAATCCGTGGTGGTGGCGCTGGGCCTGATGGCCTGGGCCGCGGCCGCCGGCGCGGCTGATCATCGTGTGGTCATCGAGGGCATGGCCTTCACGCCGAAGGTGGTGGCCGTGCAGCCCGGCGACACCATCACCTGGGTGAACAAGGACATCTTCGTCCACAACGTCACCGCGGCGGCCGCCGGCATCAAGTCGGGCGACCTGAAGCCGGGGCAGAGCTGGCGCCACACGGTGCGCCGGGGAGTATCCTTCGATTACCTCTGCAGCCTGCACCCCGTGATGACGGGGCGGGTGGAGGTGGAAGCTGAGGGGAAAGCGCTCAGGCCTGCTCGGCCCCGCAGCACTTCTTGAATTTCTTGCCGCTGCCGCAGGGGCAGTCGTCGTTGCGGCCGACCTTCGGCTCCTCGCGGCGCACGGTCTCGACGGCGGCCTTGCGGCGCGGCAGCCAGTAGCGGTGGATGCCGGGCAGGTTGGCTTCGATGTCCAGGGCCAGCTTGTGGGCCAGGCGCGGATCCTCGACCTCGGCCAGCTCGCTTTCCTCGATCTCGTCGGCGCCCAGCAGGTAAATCGGGCGCATCAGCGGACCGGCTTCCGAGTCCCAGATCTCGTCCCAGGAGCCGGGACGCAAGTCCATGCCTTCCCAGAAGCCCCAGCACCAGGCTTCGGCGTCGATCAGGGTTTCGCCCTCGACTTCGTGCTCGACGTAGAGCGGCTCGAATTCCTTGGGCGCGACCTCGAAGGTGATCAGCACTTCGTTCATGAAGCGCATGATCAGGTTGACGATGCGCTGCTCTTCCTTCGGGTTCTTCCACTTGGGCGCGGCGCCTTCCTCGCCCCACACGCGCGGCAGCCACTCGGCCGGCATGATGGATTCCGGGCCGATCGCGATGGCGGTCAGGTAGCCGTGCAGGGTGTCCATCGTCATCGCGCCTTCCGGGCTGCGGTCGGACAGCAGGAAGTTGTCGAGATCGTCGAATTCTTTGTCGGTGAGGGGCTGTTCGAGTTGCATGTGTGGTCCAGGGTGATTCTGTTTCGTTGAAGCCGCCAGTGTAACGCCTGCGGCCCCGGACCGGCGGAAAAAAGCGCCGGACAGCTGCTCATGCCGTCCGGCGCAAACGGAAAACCAGGTCCATGTTGCCCGCTATTGTCGAGCGCAGGCTTAATGCCCGCTTAGCCCATGGTAAGCCTGACCGATCAGGGGCTCGGTGCATCCACACACACATTGCGATGATCATCATTCATAAAGTCGGCAAATTTTCATGGGATTCGATTCTCTGCAGAAAAGATTTGCTGTCATGAAGCGTGCTGGTGCATAAATTCGGCAAAATCATGGGCGAGGGGTGCGCCGGTGTGCTGCCGGCCTTACAATGGCGGCATGGAATATGAATCGGAAACTCACCCCTTCTCGCGGCTCGATCCGCTGATGGTGCTGGACGCGGTCGAGAGCGTCGGCCTGCACGGCGACGGCCGCCTGCTGGCCCTGAACAGCTACGAAAACCGGGTCTACCGCGTCGGCCTGGAAGAGGGCCAGCCGGTGGTGGTCAAGTTCTACCGGCCGGAGCGCTGGAGCGATGCCGCCATCCTCGAAGAGCACGCTTTTACCGAGGAACTCGCCGAACAGGAAGTACCGGTGGTGCCGGCGACCGTGCTGGACGGGCGCACGCTGCACCACTTCGGCGGCTTCCGTTTTGCCGTCTTCCCCAGCCGCGGCGGCCGCGCGCCCGAGCTGTCGGACCCCAAGGTGCTTGAGTGGATCGGCCGCTTCATCGGGCGCATCCATGCGGTGGGTGCGCGCAAGCCCTTCATGGAGCGTCCGGCGCTGAACCTCGACACCTTCGGACGCGAACCGCGCGCCTGGCTGATTGGACACGGCTTCATTCCGGACGAGCTGCTGACCGCCTACGCCAGCGTGATCGACCAGGCGCTGGACGGCGTCGCGCGCTGCTTCGACCGGGCCGGCGAGGTCGCGACGGTCCGCCTGCACGGCGATTGCCACGCCGGCAACGTGCTGTGGACCGCCGACGGTCCCCATTTCGTCGACTTCGACGACAGCCGCATGGGCCCGCCCGTGCAGGACCTGTGGATGCTGCTGTCGGGAGAGCGCCAGGAGATGGTGGGGCAGCTCGCCGACGTGCTGGCCGGCTACGAAGACTTCTGCGAATTCGACCCGCGCCAGCTCTACCTGGTGGAAGCCTTGCGCACCCTGCGCCTGATCCATTATTCGGCCTGGCTGGCGATGCGCTGGGACGACCCCGCCTTTCCCGCCGCCTTCCCCTGGTTCAATACCCAGCGCTACTGGCAGGACCGCATCCTCGAGCTGCGCGAGCAGGTTGCGCTGATGGACGAGCCGCCGCTCTGGCCTGTTTGAAACAATCCGCTGAATTGCAGCGGTTTCACGCTTCAGTTCGGCGTGACGCGTTTTCCAGCCATGACGCATAATCACGCTGAGCCCCAGTCCGCCCGCACCGATGAGCAGCCCATGACCGATCACCCCGACCACCACGACGATGCCGATTTCACGATCGACCTGATGCCCGCGTCCCAGGAGCACGCCGCACCCGGCGTCGAGCCGCAGCGCGAACAGCTCGAGAAGCGCGCCATCCAGGAGGGCATCGCGCGGGTCGAGGCCGAGGCCAAGGCGGCGGTGGCGGCCGAGAACCGCGCCCATGCCGAAGCCCGCGCCCGCAGCCTGGCCGAGGAGCGCGCCGCGATCGACGCCGAAGCCGCCGCCGCCGCGCTGGCGAATGTCCAGGCCTCGGAAGAGGCGATCGAGGCCAACCGCGACCGCATCGACACCCTGCGCGCCGCCGCCAGGGCCGCCGCCGAGCGCCTCGACGCGATGCGCCAGGAAACCGCCGAGCTGCGCGCCCGCGTCGAAGCCGATACCCAGATCCGCCTCGACGCCGAGTCGCGCGCGCGGGCCCAGGAAGAGGCACGCCGCCGCGCCGAGGAACAGGCCCGGGCCGACGCCGAGATCGCCGAGCGCGTGGCGCGTCAAGCCGAAGAGCTGGCGCTGCAGTCCGAACAGGCGCGCCTGCAGGCCGCCGAGCGGGTCGCCGCCGTGCACGCCGCGCGCGAAGAAGTCAGCCACAGCGCCAGCGCCGATGCGCGCGTGGCGATCCTGGCGCGCGAACGCGAGCGCGCCGAGAAGGCCGCGCGCCAGACCGCGGAAAAGCTGGCCGAAGCCGAAGCCGAGGCGCTCGAGCTGGCCCTGCAGCGCGAGCGCGCCGACCAGGTCGCGCTGGCGTCCAGCTTCGCGCGCGCCGCCGCCGAGGCGAGGGCGCTGGAAGAAGCGCGCGCCCTGGCCCACATCGAACAGGAGCGCGAGGCTATCGCCCAGGCCCAGGCCGAGTACGAGCGCACCGCCGCGCAGTCGCTGCGCATGCGCCTGCAGACCGAGAAGGAATTGCGCGACGCCGCCGTGCACCGCGAGCGCATGGAAGAGATGGCGCTGGCCGCGCTGGCGGCGCGGCGCGATGCGGAAAGCCGGATCCTGGCCGCCACCGAAGCGCGCATCGAAGCCGACCGCAAGCTGCGCGAGACGGCGCTCGCGCGCGCCCAGGCCGAGGAGGACGAAGCAACCCAGGCCCAGGCCCGCCTGGATGCCGAACGCGCGGCCGCCGAACAGGCGCGCTTGCGGGCCGAGGTCGACCGCCGGGCGGTCGAGGCGGCCGCACTGGAAGCCGAACAGCAGGAACGCGAACGCGCGCTGCTGGATGAGCGCGCAGCGGCATCGCGCGCCGCGGCCGAGGCGCGCGCGGCGGAAAACGGCGCCGAACAGGCCCGCCTGGCGCATGAAGCCGAACAGGCCGCGCTGCAGCGCGAAGCGGCCCGCCTGGCCGAGCGCCGCGCCCTGGAAGCCGAGGCGCTGGCCGGCGCCGAGCGCGAACGCCTGCGGGTCGAGGAAGAAGCGCTGGCCGCCCTGAACGAGCGCCAGGAAGCGGAACGCGCACTGGCCGCCGCCGCCCAGGCGCGCATTGCCGCCGAACAGGAAGAAGCGGCGCTGCTGCGCGCCCAGCTTGAATCCGAACAAGGTACGCTGGCGGCCCGCCAGGCGGCGGTGGAAGCCCAGCGCCAGGCGGCACTCCATGCCGAACAGCAGGCCGCGCATGAGGAAGCGGCCGCCGCTGCCGAGCACCTGCGGATGGAGCGCGCCGCCGAGCTGGCACGGGCCCAGGCCGAACGCGCCGAACACGAAGCCCGCCAGCAGGCCCTGGCCGAGGAGCTGCTGGCCGCCGAGCAGGCGGGGGCCGACGCCGCCCGCGAAGCCCTGCTGCTGCTGGAACAGAAGCTGTCGGCCCAGCGCCACCAGGCCGCTGCCGACGCCCGCGCCAACGAGGCCGCCGCGGCCCGCCTGGCGTCCGAACACGCGGCCGTGCTTGCTGCCGAGGCGCGCGCCAAGGCCGAGGAAGAACGGGCCCAACTGGCGCAGACCCGCGAGCAGGCCGAGCAGGCCGCCGCCCGCGCCGCGATGGACAAGCGCGACGCCCAGCGCGCATTGCTGGAACACGCCCAGCAGGCCGCCGACATGCAGCGCAAGTCGCTGCAGGCGACCCAGGAAATGGCCGATGCCAAGCGCCGCCTGGTGGAACTGGAATCGGTGCGCCAGGAAGAGCAGGTGGCGGAACTGGGCGCGCTGCGCGAACAGATCGACGCCCGCCAGGCCGAGGCCAAGCAGCGCGCCGAATCGGCCGACCTGGCGCGCGAAGTGCTGGGACGCTTCTCGCAACTGCCGTCGGCCCAGCAGGCGGCGGCGCGGCTGGCCGAGGCGGTCGCCAAGCAGCGCGGCGAGAGCTGAGTGCGCGTAGGGTGGGCACGGGGTGCCCCTACCTACCTGTCGGATCTTCCAGTTCAGGCGGAACAGGTCCTGACCTAGAATCGCGGTTTTCACACGAACGAGGAGAACCGGAATGGACGTCGCCATCGTCACCCTGCCGCCGGTGCGGATCGCCACCCTGCGCAAGATCGGCCCCTACGGCCCGGAGATCGGCCGCTTCTGGGGCGAGACCGTCACCCCTTGGCTGGAGCGGCAGGGCCTGCTGGGCGAGCCCACCTATGGCATCGCCCTCGACGATCCCACTACCACCCCGCCGCAGGACTGCCGCTACGATGCCGGCGTCGAGGTCGGCGAGGACTATGCCGCCCCGGCCGGGACCGCGCTCACGGTGCTGCCGGGCGGGACCTATGCGGTGGCGCAGTTCGCCGGCCAGGCCTGGGAGATCCCGGCCGCCTGGCAGACCCTGTTGCGCGAATGGCTGCCGGCCAGCGGCTATACCTGCGACACAAGGCCCTGCGTGGAATACTATCCGCGCAACTGGCGCATGGAGGCCGACGGCAGCTTCGCCTGCGAGCTGAGGATGCCGGTCAGCGGGGGCCGTTGACCCGTTTGTCCTTGAAGAAGTTCCAGGCCTCTTCGGCCGTATCGACGTCGTGGTTCATATTGCCGACGATCTTGCGCAGGATCCACGGCAGTTCCTCGACCTTGGACGAAGCCGTGTGGCCGCCGCCGTCGATACGCATGAACTGGATCTGCACGCGCGCCGGATCGTTGCCCCAGACATAGCGCGTGGCCGAGGTCGGGTCGGACGATTGCAGGTGCGGCATGCGGAAGCTGAGCGGCGTCTCCGGCAGGCCGGCCAGGCGGCGCCACACGGCCACCGATTCCTCGGCGCTGATGCCGCTGCCGCGGTCGCGCAGCAGCCAGTGGCCGACCCGGCCGCCATTGTAGGGCGCGATCTCGTCGGCGGTGCCGTGCGAGGCGAACACCGAGATCGGATGCGCGGGCGCCCGGCAGCGCGTCTGCATCGCCATCAGGGCGCTCTGCACGCCGATCGCCGCCAGCCGCGGCGCCAGTTCGATGCCGAGGCGGTAGGCCATGCCGCCGCCGTTCGAGCTGCCGTACACGTAGATGCGCTCGGGATCGGCGCCGAGCTCGTTGACCGCGGTGTCGATCAGGGCGGCGATGAAGCCGACGTCGTCGCTGGTGGCGTTGCTGGCGGCATCGAGGCGGCAATCGTTCCAGGCCTGCTTGCCGTCGCTGCCCTTGATGCCGTCCGGCGCGATCAGCATCACGCGCTCGCGTTCGGCGAGCCGGATCCAGTCCTGGGAGCGATAGGTGCCGAAGGAAGCGAGGCCGACCATGAAGGCGGCCGAGGCACCATGTCCGTGCAGCAGGATGACGGTGGGGCGGTTGTCGCGCGCCAGCCGGTCGGGTTCGACCACGAGGTAGTGGCGCCGTCCTTCTGGACGCAGCAGCGCGTAGTCGACGATGGTGGAGGCCTGCGCCGCATCCATCGCCGCCCATGCCAGCGCCATTCCCGCAGCCCACTCTTTCATCCTGCGCCCTCTTGCTTGCCGCGTTGCCACAGATATATCGAAAAGCTTGGGAAGATGGCTCTGTGATTCTTTTTTCGTATCAGCTGCCGGGGTTCGGCGATACCGGATTTTGGCCGCCGACCACGGCTTTCTCGACGAAATAGCTGGTTTCGCCGAAGCAGCTGGTCGGGAGGCCGACGTGCTGGGCATAGCTGAGCTGGACGCGCTGGCCCATGGCCGCCTGCAACTGCTTGACCACGTTTTCGTCGCGCACCGTGAAGGCGAAGCGCTCGGGGATGGCGCCCGGCATGCTGGACAGCAGGATCTCGCCCTCCCAGGTCTTGCACAGCCAGCCCTTGCGCGACAGTTTCTGCAGGTAGCCGGCGCGTTCGCCTTCGGAATACGACCAGTGCAGCACGATCGCCATGTAGAGCGCGAACAGCACGATGGCGGCAACGACGACGGAGGCGAGGAGGACGCTGGTGCGGCGCGGGAAGGTCGATGGCATGGTCGTGAGGGTAAGTGAATCCGGCGCCCATTCTGACGATGAGCGCGCGAATTGTCAAAAGCTCATGTCCGGCAGGCGTGCCGGACGGTGTTTCAGACCCTGAAGCTCAGACGTTGACGCCGAAGGAGCGTGCCAGCGGACCCAGGCCGCCGTTATAGCCCTGGCCGACGGCGCGGAACTTCCATTCGCTGCCGTAGCGGTAGAGTTCGCCAAAGATCATCGCGGTCTCGGTCGAGCTGTCTTCGGACAGGTCGTAACGCGCGATCTCGCGCTCGCCCTCGGCGTTCAGGCAGCGGATGAAGGCGCGCCCCACCTGGCCGAAGTTCTGGCGGCGCTGGTCGGCTTCGTGGATGGTCACGGAGAAGGCGATCTTCTCGATCTCCGGCGGCACCCGGGTCAGGTCGACCAGCAGGCGTTCGTCGTCGCCTTCGCCCTGGCCGGTGCGGTTGTCGCCGGTGTGCTTGACCGAGCCGTCGGTGGACTGCAGGTTGTTGTAGAAGATGAAGTCGGCATCGCCGCGCACCTTGCCGTCGCCGCGCAGCAGGAAGGCGCTGCCGTCGAGGTCGAAGGTGGCGCCGTCGCTGGCGCGCGGATCCCAGCCCAGGCCGATGATGACTTTCTTGAGGGTCGGGTCTTCCTTGGACAGGTTGACGTTGCCGCCTTTTTGCAGACTGATCGCCATATGGTTTCCTTTCGTTTTGGGTTGAATTCAGGCCGATCCGAGTTCCTCGCGCCGCTTGTAGCGGATCGAGGACCACAGCGAGACCAGGATGAAGGCGATGCCGGACAGTCCGGTGAACCATTCCGGAATCTCGTATTCGACGCTGGCGAACATGATCAGGGCCAGGATGCCGATCGCGTAGTGGGCGCCGTGCTCGAGGTAGACGAATTCTTCCAGCGTGCCCTTGTGCACCAGGAACACGGTAAGCGAACGCACGAACATCGCGCCGATCGCCAGGCCCAGCATGATGATGACGACGTCGTTGGTGATGGCGAAGGCGCCGATCACGCCGTCGAAGCTGAACGAGGCATCCAGCACCTCGAGGTAGAGGAAGCCGCCGATGCTGCCCTGCGAAATCAGCTTGCCCACCGCCGGGTCCGATTCCTCCTCTTCGAGCAGGCCGCTGAACCAGTTCACGCCCACGTAGACGATGACGCCGACCACGCCGGCGATCAGCACCGGCAGCTTGGCTTGCTGGGGCATCAGGCTCATGCAGCCGAACACGGCCAGCAGGGTCAGCAGGACGGCCAGGCCTTCGCTGCCGAACTGGCCGACTTTTTCTTCGATCCAGCCCAGCCAGTGGAGTTCCTTTTCCTCGTCGAACAGGAAGTTGAGGAAGACCAGCAGCAGGAAGGCGCCGCCGAAGGCCGCCACCTCGGCGTGCTGGGCGGTCAGGATGCGCGCGTACTCGTCGGGTGTTCTGGTGGCCATGTGCCAGACGTCGATCAGGCCGAGGCCGGTCGCCACCGAGACGATCAGCAGCGGGAACAGCAGGCGCATGCCGAATACGGCCACCAGGATGCCGGCCGTCAGGAAAAGTTTTTGCCAGAATGCGTTCCAGTTGCGCAGCACGGAGGCATTCACCACCGCGTTGTCGAAGGAAAGCGAGACTTCAAGCACGCCCAGCACCGCCGCGATCCACAAGGCCTGCAGCAGACCGCCGGTGCCGCCGTGGCTGTAGCCCCACCAGGCGGCCAGCGCCAGCAGGACGACCGTCACCACGAATGACAGCTTGAAATGTTGCATCGAGTTCTCCCTGTATGCTGCGTTGTCTGATAAACCACACTGGACAGGATATTACAAGTTTCTCACTGTGGCAGGCGCATAGCTTCTGCGATAATGTTGCCCGGCATTATTTTTGTACTAACCTTCGGAACTCACATGGATTTCACTTACCTGCTGACCCCGCTGTTGACCTGGCTGGTGGTCGGACCGATCAAATTCCTGATCAATAGCGCGCGCCAGCGGCGCTGGGCCTTCAACCTGGTCGGCAACGGCGGCTTCCCGAGCAACCACAGCGCCACCGTGACCAGCATGGCGACCCTGATCGCCCTGCGCGAGGGCATCGGCCACCCGGCCTTCGGCGTGGCGGTCACCCTGTGCTTCATCGTGATGATCGACGCCAACAGCCTGCGCCAGCACGTCGGCCGCCAGGCCGCCGCCATCAACCGCCTGGCCGCAGGGAGCGGGGACAGCGGCCACCGTACGCTTCGCGAGCGCATGGGGCATACCCTGGTCGAGATCGGGGGCGGGATCGTTACCGGGGTTTTGATGGGGAATGTGGTTTATCACTTGTTTGTGAAATAAAAGCTTAGAGTCAACTTGGCGGAAGAGTGCCGGGGACACTCTTCCGCCTTCGCGGGGACGACAATGCTCGAGCCGTCGTCCCCGCGAAGGCGGGGACCCAAGTTCGTCGAGCTTCCGCAACGTTTCACCCGGACGTCCGCCTGTCCGCCCACTGTCCACTTCCGGACGCATTTCATCTCTGCCAACTGCAGTTCGTCGCACGAATACGCAGTTCATCCCACGAAAACCACGCTCTGCCGATCCCCGATTGACGGCCCAAACCGCCTCACGGATACTGCGCGCTGGTTTTTCATATTCTTATATTTACAGCGTACGAGTCCACCCGGGAGATCCACGAAATGCTGCGCAAAACCCTACTCGTCCTTGCCATTGCCTCGGCGCTCGCCGCCTGCGGTAAAGGTCCCAAGGAACCCGCCAAGCCGGAAACCGCGACTGCGCAGGCCGATGCCAAGAAGGATGGCAAGGCCGTGCAGCTGCTGGTGTCGCCGGAAGACGTGCTGACGGTGCAGAGCAATGCGCTCGCTTCGGGACCCGTGATCACCGGCTCGATCCAGCCGGAACGCAAGGCCGACCTGCGCGCGGAAGTCTCGGCCGTCGTGCTGCAGGTGCTGAAGGAAAACGGCGAGCCGGTCAAGCGCGGCGACGTACTGGTCAAGCTCGACGAGACCTCGATCCGCGACACCCTGATGTCGGCCGAAGCCTCCGCACGCGCGGCCGACCAGGCTTTCGAGCAGTCGACCCGCGCACTGGACCGCCTGAAGACCCTGCGCGCCTCCGGCATGACCTCGGCCCAGGCCCTGGACGACGCCGAAGTGCGCCGCAACACCGCCCAGAGCGAAGTCTCGGCCGCGCGCGCGCGCGTGGCGACGGCCCGCCAGCAGGTCGGCCGCACCGTGGTCCGCGCACCCTTCGACGGCATCGTGTCCGACCGCAAGGTGTCGGCCGGCGACACGGCCGCCATCGGCAAGGAACTGCTGAAAGTCATCGACCCGACCTCGATGCGCTTCGAAGGCCGCGTCTCGGCCGACAAGATCGCCGCCGTGAAAGTCGGCCAGCCGGTCATGTTCCGCGTCAACGGCTATGGTGAGCAACAGTTCAGCGGCATCGTCAAGCGCATCGACCCGTCCGCCAACGACGTCACCCGCCAGGTCGAGGTGCTGGTCGGCTTCAACGGCGGCAAGCAGCCGAGCGTGGCCGGCCTGTACGCCGAAGGCCGCGTCGACGCCGAAATGAGCGACGCCCTGACCCTGCCGGAATCGGCGATGGTCAAGGCCGGCGACAAGACCTATGCCTGGAAGCTCAAGGGCAATGCCCTGGCCAGGGCCGACCTGACGGTGGGCACGCGCGATCCGCGCACCGGCGACTTCGAGATCAAGGGCGGCCTGGCGGCCGGCGATGCCGTGCTGCGCCACCCGAGCGCCAGCCTGAAGGACGGCCAGAAGATCGAGCTGGCGGCCGCCAAGGCGCAAGCGCTTGCGAGCGCCGGCAACGGCCAGGCCCAAGGGAAACAATAAGGATAAGCCTCCATGTTCCTTTCCAATTTCAGCGTCAAGAAGCCGGTCGCCACGATCGTGCTCATCATCGCGATGATGTGCATGGGCCTGTACGCCCTGTCCAAGCTGCGCGTGAACAACGAGCCGGACGTGCAGATTCCGATCCTGGTCGTGACCGTCCCGTATCCGGGCGCCTCGCCCGAGACCAGCGAACGCGAGATCGTCAACCGCCTCGAGAAGCAGATGCAGGCCGTCAGCGGCGTGACCGAAGCGCGCGCCTACGCCAACGAGGGCAGCGCCACCATCGTGCTGCAGTTCGACTTCAAGCGTAACCTGATCGAGGCGGCGGACGACGTGCGCAACGCGATCGCCGCGGTGCGCTACAAGCTGCCGATCGAGATGCGCGAGCCGGTGCTGCGCCGGGTCGATCCCTCGGCCCAGCCGATCATGAACCTGTCGCTGACCTCGACCACCCAGAGCCACGCCGAACTGTCGCGCCTGGCCGAGGACGTGCTGGCCGACCGCTTCCGCGGCATCGACGGCGTGGCCGACGTGCAGGTCGGCGGTTCGCTCAAGCGCGAACTGTCGGTGCTGCTGCATGCGCAAAAGCTGCGTGAATTCAATGTTTCGGTGACCGATGTCACGAATGCGCTGGGACGCCAGAACACCAATGCGCCGGTCGGCAAGGTGCGCGGTCCGCTGGACGAGAAGGGCATCCGCCTGGTCGGCCGCATCGACCGGCCCGAGGACTTCTCGCAGGTCGTGGTCAAGCGCAACGGCGATACCGTGGTGCGCCTGAACCAGGTGGCCGACATCAAGGACGGCTTCGCCGACGTCGACAATCTGTCGATCCGCAGCGGCAAGCCCGACGTCGGCATCTACATCGTGCGCTCCCGCGAAGCGTCCACGGTGACCATCGCCAAGAAGGTCAACGCGATGATCGAAGAGGTGCAGAAGGAGTTGCCGCCCGGCACTAAGCTGGAAGTCACCTGGGACGGCGGCAAGTCGGCCCAGGACAGCCTGAACAACGTCATCGAGTCGCTGGTATTCGGCGCCGTGCTGACCATCTTCGTGGTGTACGCTTTCCTGAACTCCTGGCGCTCGACCCTGATCACCGCGCTGTCGCTGCCGACCTCGGTGCTGGCGGCCTTCATCGCGGTCTGGCTGTGCGGCTTCACGCTCAACTTCATGACCCTGCTCGGGCTGTCGCTGGCGATCGGCGTGCTGATCGACGACGCGATCGTGGTGCGGGAAAACATCGTGCGGCACATGGAGAACGGCGAGGACCGCCGTACCGCGGCCCTGAACGGCACCGCCGAGATCGGCATGGCCGTGGCCTCGACCACCTTCTCGATCATGGCCGTGTTCATTCCGGTCGCCTTCATGGGCGGCATCGCCGGCGAATGGTTCCGTCCCTTCGCCCTGACCGTGACCTGCTCGGTTGCCGTGTCGCTGCTGATCTCGTTCACGCTGGACCCGATGATGTCGGCCTTCTGGGGCGACCCGCCGGGCCACCACCATGCGCCGAAGCGCGGCCTGGAAAAATACCTGGCGAAATTCAATACCTGGTTCGACCACCAGGCTGACCGCTACGGCAACGTCATCGCCTGGGCCCTGCATCACCGCCGCTCGATGGCCGTGATCGCGCTGCTGTCGCTGGCGGCCGCCATCGGTTTGCACATGTGGAAGGGCGGCGTGGCCTTCCAGCCGAAGATGGACCAGGGCCAGATCAAGATCGAAGTCCGCACCCCGGCCTCGTCCTCGGTCGAGTATGCGCGCCTGAAGATGGAAGAGGCGGCCGCGATCGCCCGCACCCTGCCGGAAACCAAGGATACCAACAGCTCGATCAACGTGAACGGCGGCTCGATCTACGTCGACATCGGCAAGCGCCGCGAACGCAAGCGCAGCGCGTCCGAGGTTGCGACGGCCCTGCGCGACAAGGTCAGCCGCCTGGTGGGCGCCGAGTATGTCGTGATGGACGACCTGTCCGGCAACGGCAAGCCGGTGTCGCTCGACTTCACCGGTCCCGATTCGCGCAAGCTGATGGAACTGACCTCCCGCTACATGGAGAAGCTGCGCCAGATACCGGGTGCGGTCGACGTCACCCTGTCCCAGCAGGATCCGAAGGACGAGCTGCAGATCGAAATGGACCGCGGCCTGGCCAACTCGATGGGCATCTCGGTGGGCGACGCCGCCAGCGCACTGCGCGTGGCCTTCGCCGGCATCGAGGTCGGCGACTGGGTCGACCCGACCGGCCAGAGCCGCGACGTGGCGGTGCGCCTGCACCCGAGCGACCGCGTCGGCACCGACAACATCGAGCGCCTGCCGATCCCGGTGGCCGGCACGAATATGATGGTGCCGCTCGACCAGATCGCGAAGATCACGATGGGCAAGGGTCCGGCCTCGATCTCGCACCGTGACGGCAAGCGCGTGGTCACGGTCACCGCCAACGCCCAGGGCCGCTCGAATGGCGAAGTGATGCAGGACGCGATGAAGCTGGCCAAGACCATGGACTTCCCGCCGGGCTACGGCCTGGCGGTGGGCGGCCAGAGCAAGATCATGAACGAGGTGTTCACCAACCTGGGCATCGGCCTGATCTCCGGCATCGGCCTCATGTACCTGATCCTGGTGATGCAGTTCGGCTCATTCACCGCGCCGCTGGGCGTGATGATGTCGCTGCCGCTGTCGCTGATCGGGGTGGTCCTGGCGCTGATCCTGACCGGCGGCACCCTGAACATGATGAGCTTCATCGGCATCATCATGCTGATGGGACTGGTGGCCAAGAACGCGATCCTGCTGCTGGATGCGGCGCGTTCCCGTGAAGCCGAAGGCATGGACCGCGAGGAGGCCCTGATGGCCGCCGGCCGCGCCCGCCTGCGGCCGATCCTGATGACCACCTTCGCGCTGATCGCCGGCATGCTGCCGGTGGCGCTCGCCCTCGGCGACTCGGGCGAGTTCTACCAGCCGCTGGCGATCTCCATCATCGGCGGCACCATCACCTCGACGATGCTGACCCTGCTGGTCGTGCCGACCTTCTACGACAGCATCGAGATCGCCCGCGACCGCATGGGCGCCAAGTTCCACCGCCGCGTGGCGCGCTTCTCGGCGCTGCCGGCCTTCGTGATGACCTTCGTCGAAGCGATCCTGACCATCGTGCTGGTGCGCTTCGTGTTCCGCATGATCGTCAAGGTGGGACGCTTCGCGACCGGCCGCCGCGGTCCGGTGGCTGCCTGATCCGCTGCGCCGGTTCGCCGGCGCAAGCGTCGTGTCTCAATGCAAAAGGCCTGCTCGCGCAGGCCTTTTTTCGTCGTGTCCGGCGGACGGCTGGCACTCGAGCCGCTTTGCCTCCGCCGCCTGGGTGGCCGCTCAATGGCCGATTAGTGGCCGCTGGTGCCGGTGCCCGTCGTACCGGTGCCGGTGGTGCCGGTGCCCGTGGTGCCCGTGCCGGTTGTGCCCGTGCCGGTGCCGGTGCTGTCGACCGGCGGCGTGGTGCCGGTGCCGGTGGTGCCGGTGCCGGTTGCGCCGGTGCCGGTATCGCCCATGGTGCCGGTTGCGCCGGTGCCGGTGCTACCTGCTGCGCCGGTGCTGCCGGTGCCGCTGGTGCCCGAAGTGCTGCTCGGCGCGGTGGCCGACGTGTCGCCGGTGCCGGTCGTGCTGGTGGTGTCGTTTTTCTTGCAAGCCGCCAGGCTTGCCATCAGGGCTGCGGCAAACAGAATCTTCGATGCGTTGCTAAGAGCTTTCATTTGTTTTACTCCTCGTTCACGTCTACTTTTTTTGCCGCCGTCTCCAGGGTGAGGCGCTGGAGGGTCGACGACGCCAGTTTGGTTTCCAGCGGAACTTTTAGTCCCGTCAGGGAACCTCAGGGAGCCGACGCAATACGCGGCCCCGTGTGGTGTACGAATTCGACTCCGGCTTCCCTGCATGGTTCTGCCGGTGCGCCGAATTGCACACTTCTTTCAGATAAGAGCCGAACCGTCAGGGTTCAGCCCTTCCCCCCGGCGAAACTGCCGGATGGCCGTGATGCCGCGTCGGCAGCATCGCCGGCGGCTTGTTCGAGCAGCGCGGGGACTTCGTCCGCCAGTTCCCGCGCCAGATAACCGAGCCTGCCCAGGCGCGCCGCGAGCCGGTCGCCGGCGCGCGCATGCAGGACCACGCCCCAGCCCGCCGCCTGGGCGAGCTCGGCGCCGCGTGCCGCCAGTCCGGCGATGATGCCGGCCAGGACGTCGCCCGAGCCCGAGGTGCCGAGCCCGGCGTTGCCGCCTTCGTGCTGCCAGCGCTCGCCCTGCGGCGTGGCGATCACGGTGCGCGCACCCTTCAGCGTGACCACCGCGTTCCAGCGCAGCGCCATCTCCAGGGCGAGCCGGTCGTCGCCGTCGGCGATTCTTTCCTTCGGGATGCCGGTCAGGTGCGCCATCTCGCCCGCGTGCGGCGTCACCAGGACAGGAACGCCGAAGCGGAAGGGCGGGTTGGCGCCGGACGGCGGATGCAGGATCGCGCCCATCGCATCGGCGTCGAGGATGATGCTGGTTTCCGTGCCTTGCAGGCGCGGCAGCAGGGCATGCACCAGGCGCGCGGTGGCGGCCTCGTCCTGCATGCCGGGACCGATCAGGATGGCGTTGATGCGGTCGGCCAGCGGATCGAGGGCGGCCACGGCTTCGACCGTGAAGCCGCCGGCTTCGTTCTCGGCCAGCCCCAGCACGCGGGATTCGGGAATCGCCAGCGCGACCAGCTGGGCCACGCTGTTGCCGGTGGCGACCGTCAGCTTGCCGGCGCCGGCGCGCAGGGCGGCGACGGCGGCCAGGATGACGGCGCCCGGCATCTCGCGCGAGCCGCCGAGGATCAGCACGTGGCCGCGCTCCTCCTTGTCGGCATCGAAAGACGGCATCGGCAGCGGCCAGCTGCGCAGCAGGCTTGCATCGAGGTCGCGCGGCCGGGCATGGGTGTGCAGCGTCATGGTGGAGGTCGCCTTAAGCCTTGGCCGCCGTCGGCACATCCTTGCCGGTGGTGACGGGGGTTCCGGTAGCTTCGAGCGGCGCGACAAAATTGACCAGCCGCACGGCGAGCTTGCCGCGCTTGCCCAGCGACGGGTCGAAGGAATAGGAGGTGACCGAGCAGTTCGGCACGTCGCCGGCGCGATCCTGTTCGAGGATGGCGGCTTCGTCCATGCGCTCCAGCAGATAGCGGAAGCAGTTGACGATGACCTGGTGGCCGACGATCAGCACGCGCTCGCGGCAGTATTCGCGGGTGAGGGTGTCGAGCACGCTGCGCAGGCGCAGGATGACGTCGCACCAGCTCTCGCCGCCGGGCGGTCGGAAATAGAACTTGCCGACGTGGCGGCGCTGTTCATACAGGTCGGGATATTGCTCCTTGATGCCGAGCACGGTCAGGCGGTCGAGGATGCCGAATTCCTTTTCGCGCAGGCGTTCGTCGGCGTGCACCGCGAGCAGTTCGTCGCGGTCCAGGCGCTGCATCAGGATGGCGGCCGTCTGCACCGCGCGCACATAGGGCGAGTGCAGCACGACGCTGGGCTGCTCGTGCGGAGGCAGGGCCGCGAACCAGGCGCCCAGCGCTTCCGACTGCTGCCGGCCGAGCTCGGAGAGCGGCACGTCGACATCGCGCTCGGCGATGTCGATGTGCAGTCCGGCCGCGGCTTCGGCGGCATCGCGCGCGACGTTGCCCGCACTCTGCCCATGCCTGACCAGCCAGATTTCCTGAGGCCACTTTTGGTCCATCACCAACCTATTTGTGATTTTGACATGTGGGCATCATAGACGGATTCGTCGGGACCTTCGCGCACGATTCCGCCCGAAAACGTCGCGTGCGGAGGCCCGTCGACAGGAGGTTTGCTGTCAACAAGTGCACGCCAGGAAAACGGTTTTGCTTCGGGAAAGCCGAGGCCGCGCATGCCGGCGGCCGGCCGGCATGCGGGGGAGGCGGGGTCAGGCGACCTGTTCGTCGCCGTCGAGATTGACCGCGGCGTCGCTGTTGAAGACGCGCATGTCGGTCTGGCCGAGCACGCGGCTGGCCAGGGTGCCGGCCGTGATGGAGCCGCTCACGTTGAGGGCGGTGCGGCCCATGTCGATCAGCGGCTCGATCGAGATCAGCAGGCCGGCCAGCGCCACCGGCAGGTTCATCGCCGACAGCACGATCAGCGCGGCGAAGGTGGCGCCGCCGCCGACCCCGGCAACGCCCACCGAGCCGATGGTGACGATGCCGATCAGCGGCAGGAGGAAGCTGCTGGTGAACGGGTCGATGCCGACGGTCGGCGCGATCATCACCGCCAGCATGGCCGGGTAGATGCCGGCGCAGCCGTTCTGGCCCATCATCGAGCCGAAGGAGGCGGCGAAGTTGGCGATGCCCTCGGGCGTGCCGAGGCGCGCGGTCTGGGTCTGCACGCTCATCGGGATGCTGCCGGCCGAGGTGCGCGAGGTGAAGGCGAAGGCCAGCACCGGGAAGATCTTCTTCACGTAGCGCACCGGGTTCAGGCCGACGCCGCCGACGATCAGCAGATGCACGCAGAACATCAGGATCAGGGCGCTGTACGAGGCCATCACGAAGCCGATCAGGTTGAGGATGTCCTGGAGGCTGGAGCTGGCCAGCACCTGGGTGATCAGGGCGAACACGCCGAAGGGCGTCAGGCGCAGCACCAGGGTCACCATGCGCATCACGATCACGTGGGCGACGTGCACGAAGTGGCTGAAGGACTCGAACACGTCCGGCTTCTTGCCTGCGATGCCGGTGCTTGATACGCCGATGAAGATCGAGAACAGGACCACGGCGATGGTCGAGGTCTTGCGCGCGCCGGTCATGTCGAGGAAGGGGTTCTCCGGCAGGAAGGAGAGGATGGTGTTCGGCACCGACAGCTGCTGGGCGGTGGCCAGCTTGCCTTCGAGGTAGGCGCCGCGCGCGACTTCGGCCGCGCTCGAGGTCAGGCCGACCGCGGACAGGCCGAACAGCTTGGCCATCAGGATGCCGATGCCGGCGGCGATGGCGGTGGTGATCATCAGGGTGCCGATCGTCAGCGCGCTGATCTTGCCGAGCGAGGAGGCGTCGCGCAGCTTCAGGATGGCCTGGATGATGGAGACCATGATCAGCGGGATGATGATCATCTGCAGCAGCTTGACGTAGCCGGTGCCGAGCACGTCGAGCCAGGCATCGGTATCGGCGATGACCGGCGAACCGAGCCCGTACACGGCCTGGAAGCCTGCGCCCAGCACGATGCCGAGGCCGAGGCCGGTGAACACCCGCTTGGTGAAGGAGACATGGCGCTGCTGCATGAAGAACAGCAGGGCGCAGACGGCGAGGGCAATGGCCAGGTTCAGGATCAATTGGATGTGCATGGTGTCTTCGGTGGATGCCTGTCGTCGTATATGCGTACAGGAAATATAACAGACGCATTTTATAGCCATTCATGCATAGCGTGCATAGGCTGTCTTTTTTTACGGTTGTAAATGTTGTTGACAGGGTTAGCCTTTATGGCAAGATCGGCTGGCTTCGGACAGGAGGAAAAAGATGCGCGGCGTGAGCTTGCTGAGGGGGCTGTACCTGGGGGGGCTGTGCTGGTGGCCCGCCACCGCCGCGCTGGCGCAGACGGCGCCGCCCGGCATCGAGATGTTTTCTCCGGAAGGGACCGTCAGCCAGGTGCGCCAGGCCACGGCGCGCTTCTCCGTCCCCATGGTGCCCTTCGGCGACCTGCGCGCGCCGGCGCCTTTCGAGGTCGACTGTCCGGTGCCCGGCAAGGGACGCTGGGTCGACGACCGCACCTGGGCCTACGACTTCGAACGCGACCTGCCCGGCGCCGTGCGCTGCCGCTTCCAGCTGCGCGCCGACCTGCGCGACCTGGCAGGGCAGGCGCAGGCGGGCCGGCGCGAATTCGTGCTCGCCACCGGCGGGCCGGCCGTCCTCCACGCCGCGCCCTACGACGGCAGCAGCGCGATCGACGAGCACCAGGCCTTCGTGCTGGCGCTGTCGGCCCCCGCCACGGCGCCGTCCGTCAGCGGCCATGCCTGGTGCCAGGCCGACGGCATCGCCGAGAAGATCGGCGTGAGCATCCTGGGCGGCGAGGCGCGCGAACAGGCGCTGCTGGCGAGCCGCTGGATGGTCCAGAACACCCTGCGCAGCGATGGCGATGGCGGGCAGGAACGCGGCAAGCCCTATACGCCGGCCCGGCTGCGCGCCGACGAACGCGCGGGCAAGCTCGATCGCCTGCTGGTGCTGCAATGCCAGCGCACCCTGCCGGCCGATACCAAGGTGGCCCTGGTCTGGGGCAAGGGTATCGCCGCCGCCAACGGCGCCGCCACCAGCGCCGACCACATGCTGGCCTACAAGACCCGGCCCGACTTCAGCGCCAGGCTGCGCTGCGACCGGGTCAGCGCGCGGGCCCAGTGCATTCCCTTCCTGCCGATGCGCCTGGAATTCAGCGCGCCGATCGCCGTGGCCGATGCGCGCGGCATCTACCTGGAAGAGGCGAACGGCAAGCGCCATCCGGTGGCCTTCGGCAAGGACGAAGAGCGCGGCGCCACGGTGAGCATGGTCAGCCTGCCCGGGCCCTTCCCGGAACAGGCGCGCCTGAGCCTGCACCTTCCGGACGGCCTGAAGGACGATGCCGGCCGGCCGCTGGTGAACCGTGCGCGCTTCCCGCTGCCGATCCGCACCGGCGAGGCGCCGCCGCTGGTGAAGTTCGCGGCGCCTTTCGGCATCCTCGAAGCGAAAGGGGACCGCATGCTGCCGGTCACGGTGCGCAACGTCGAACCCAGGCTGGCGGGCAAGCTGCACGGCAGTGGCGCCACCCTGCAGCTGAAGGGCGGCCGCGAGCAGGACATCATCGCCTGGCTGCGCAAGCTGTCCCGGCCGGGCACCGGCTGGACGCCGGACCAGCCCTCCGGCAAGCAGCTCGAGACGTCGGTATTTGCCGGGGCCAGGCCGGATACCCTGCAGCGCTTCATCCTGCCCAAGCCGAACGGACGGCGCGCCTTCGAAGTCATCGGCATTCCGCTGCGCGAGCCGGGCTTTTATGTGGTGGAGCTGGAAAGCCCGCGCCTGGGTGCGGCCCTGAATCCGAAAGGGCGCAGCGCCTGGGTCCGCAGCAGCGCCCTGGTCACGAATATGGCGGCCCACTTCAAGCTGGGCGCGCAATCCTCGCTGGTATGGGTGACCTCGCTCGACCAGGGCAGGCCGGTGGGCGGCGCCCGGGTCGAGGTGCGCGATTGCGCGGCGCGCCTGCTGTGGAGCGGGACCAGCGATGCGCAGGGCATCGCCCGCATCCGCAAGGAACTGCCGGCATCGCGCTGCAAGGGCATGGACGGCTACTTCGTCAGCGCGCGCCGCGGCGAGGACTTCAGCTTCACGCTGTCGGACTGGCATGAGGGCATCGAGAACTGGCGTTTCAACCTGCCGACCGGCGGCCGCTTCGAGGACAGCCGCATCGCCGCCACCGTTTTCGACCGCACCCTGCTGCGCGCCGGCGAGACCGTGCACATGAAGCACTTCCTGCGCCGCCACACGAGCGCCGGCTTCGCCATGGTCAAGGTGAATGACAGGCCGCCGGCTTCGAACCAGGACTGGCGCGCCCAGGAACTCGGCGTCGACAAGACCGCGTACCCGGTCCGCGGTTTCATCGTCCACCAGGGCAGCGGCGAGAAGACCGGATTCGCGCTCGACTGGGATGCCGGCGGCGCGGCCCAGGGCGAGTGGAAGATCCCGCAGGACGCCAAACTGGGCGTGTACGAAGTGCTGGTCGGCGGCCAGGTGTCCGGCTCCTTCCGCGTCGAGCAGTTCCGCGTGCCGACCATGAAAGCGGTGCTGAAATCGCCGGACCAGGCCCAGGTGGCGCCGAACGCGGTTACCTTCGATGCCCAGGTGGGTTATCTGTTCGGCGGTCCGGCGGCCCAGGTCCCGGTCAAGCTGCGCAGCGTGGTGCAGGAGACCGGCGTGCAGTTCCCCGGTTATGAGGAATTCGGCCTGGGGCTGGGCGACGTCAAGGAAGGCGTGGTGGCGATGGGCGGCGGCGACGAGGAGGAGGACGCCGGCAGCGAGGAAGGAGACGGGCAGCTCGAAGCCGCGCGCACCCAGTCGCTGACCCTGGACCGTGCCGGCGGCGCGCGCATCGCTGTGGACAGGCTGCCGCCGCTCGACAAGCCGAAAAGCCTGCTGGCGGAACTGTCCTTCCAGGATCCGAACGGCGAGACCTCGACCGTGGCGGCGCGGGTGCCGCTGTGGCCCTCGGCCTACGTGGTCGGCATCAGGCCGAACGGCTGGATGCAGACCAAAGATGCGGTCAAGTTCCAGGCCGTGGTGCTGGACGCCGCCGGCAAGCCCGTGTCCGGCGTCGCGGTCGGCGTCGACTTCTTCGTGCGCCGGACCACCTCGCACCGCCGGCGCCTGGTCGGCGGCTTCTACGCGTATGAGCACAGCAGCGAGATCAAACGCCTGGGCGAGGCCTGCGGCGGCAAGACCGATGCGCAGGGCCTGCTGGCCTGCGAGGTGTCCGCTCCGGCCGAGGGCGACCTGATCCTGCGTGCCCGCGCCAGCGACCCGCAGGGAAGGGTGGCCGCGACCCGGCGCGAGATCTGGATCGGCGGCGCCGAGGAACAGTGGTTTGCCGCCGGCGACCATGACCGCATCGACCTGCTGCCGTCGACGAAGCGCTACGAACCCGGCGAGACCGCGACCCTGCAGGTGCGCAGCCCCTTCCGCAAGGCCAGCGTGCTGGTGACGGTGGAGCGCGAAGGCATCCTCGACGCCTATGTGCGCCAGCTGTCCGGTCGCGACCAGTCGGTCGGCATCCCGGTCAAGGACAGCTATGCGCCGAACGTCTTCGTGTCGGCCCTGGTGGTGCGCGGACGCGTGGGCGGCGTGCAGCCCACCGCGCTGGTCGATCTCGGCAAGCCGGCCTACAAGCTCGGTTACGCGCCGCTGCGCGTCGGCTGGGCCGGGCACGAGCTGAAGGTGAAGGTGATGCCGGAACGCAGCGTCTACAAGGTGCGCGAGCAGGCGAAGGTGACGCTGAAGGTCGAGGCGCCCGGCGGCGGCAGGCTGCCGGCCGGGACCGAGGTGGCGCTGGCGGCGGTCGACGCCGGCCTGCTGGAGCTGATGCCGAACACCAGCTGGAACCTGCTGGAGACCATGATGCGCGAACGGAACCTGCAGGTCGAGACGGCGACCGCGCAGATGCAGGTGATCGGCAAGCGCCACTTCGGCCGCAAGGCCTTCCCGCACGGCGGCGGCGGCGGGCGCAGCGCGACCCGCGAATTGTTCGAGACCCTGCTGCTGTGGAAGGGCAAGGTGGCGGTCGACGCCAACGGCGAAGCCAGCGTGCAGGTGCCGCTCAACGACACCCTGGGCAGCTTCCGCATCGTCGCCGTGGCCAGCGGCGGGGCCGGCCTGTTCGGCACCGGCTCGGCCGACATCCGCACCACCCAGGACCTGATGCTGCTGTCGGGGCTCCCCGCCAGCGTGCGCGAGGGCGACAGCTTCCGCGCCGGCTTCACGGTGCGCAATGCCTCGCAGCGCGAGCTGACGGTGCGCCTGGGGGCGAGCGTGGGCGCGGATGCGGGCAAGGGCCAGTCGCTGGCGCCCCTGAGCGTGACCCTGGCGCCGGGCGAGGCCCGCGAGCTGGGCTGGAACTGGAGCGTGCAGGCCGGCGCCAAAGCCCTGCAGTGGGAGGTCGACGCCAACGGCGGAGAAGGGGCGCAGGACCGCATCCGCATCCGCCAGCAGGTGGGCGTGGCGGTGCCGGTGCGCACCCTGCAGGCAACCCTGCTCCAGCTCGACGGCGAGAAGACCCTGCCGGTGCAGCGCCCGGCGGACGCGCTGCCGGGACGCGGCGGCGTCGAGACCATGCTGAGCGCGCGCCTGGGCGGCGACCTGCCGGGCGTGCGCGACTACATGCGCGCCTATCCCTACACCTGCTTCGAGCAGCGCACCTCTCGCTCGGTGGCGCTGCGCGACAAGACCATGTGGGAAGCCACGGTGGCGACCTTGCCGGCCCACCTGGATGCGGATGGCCTGGTCAAGTACTTCGCGCCGATGGAACTGGGCAGCGACACCCTGACGGCCTATGTGCTGTCCCTGACAGGCGAAGCCGGCTACGCTATTCCCGAAGACCTGAAGCAGCGCATGGAAGCCGGACTCACCGCCTTCGTCGACGGCAAGATCGCCCGCCCGCCCTACCTGGCCAGCGGCGAACTCACGGTGCGCAAGCTGGCCGCTCTGGAGGCCTTGTCGAGGAGCGGGATGGTGAAGCCGGCGATGCTGGAATCGATCACGGTCGAACCGAACCAGTGGCCGACCTCCGCCGTGCTGGACTGGTACCAGGTGCTCACCCGCACCCGCGACCTGCCGCAGCGCGAGCAGCAGCTCGCGCAGGCGCGCCAGGTGCTGCGCGGGCGCCTGAACCTGCAGGGCACGACCCTCGGCTTCTCGACCGAGCGCCGCGACGACTGGTGGTGGTTGATGGCCTCCGCCGACGTCAATGCCAACCGCCTGCTGCTGGCCGCCACCGGCGACCCGTTCTGGCAGGCCGACATCGGCCGCCTGGCGCGCGGCGCGCTGGGCCGCCAGAAGCAGGGACGATGGAACACGACCACCGCCAACGCCTGGGGCGTGGTGGCGCTGGATGCCTTCTCGCGCAAGGTCGAGGCCGAGCCGGTGAGCGGCAATGCGCAGTTGACGCTGGGCGCCGCATCCTGGACCGGCACGGTGCCGTCGACGGTGCTGCAGGCCTGGCCGGAACGGCCGGCGACCCTGAAGCTGCGCCAGCTCGGCAGCGGCAAGCCATGGGCGACCGTGCGCAGCCTGGGCGCGGTGCCGCTCAAGGCGGCGCTGTCCTCGGGCTACCGGATCGTGCGCAGCATCACGCCAGTGGAACAGAAGACCAAGGGCCAGTGGTCGCGCGGCGACGTCTACCGCGTGCGGATCGACGTCGAGGCCCAGGCCGACATGACCTGGGTGGTGGTCGACGATCCGATCCCGGCCGGCGCCAGCATCCTCGGCACGGGACTCGGGCGCGACAGCCAGATCGCCACCGCCGGCGAGCGCTTCCGCGGCTGGGTCTTCCCGGCCTTCCAGGAACGCACCCAGGCCGCCTTCCGTTCCTACTATGAGTTCGTCCCGAAGGGCAGCTTCAGCGTCGAGTACACGGTGCGCCTGAATAACGAGGGCCGTTTCGCCATGCCCGTCACGCGGGTCGAGGCCCTCTACAACCCGGAGATGTTCGGCGAGCTGCCGAATGCCGGGGTGGTGGTGGGACCGTGATGCGTGCCTTGCTGCTGGCCCTGGCGATCGCCGTTCCGGCTGCGGCCGCAGTGCCGGCGCCCGAACAGGTAAAGGCCGCCTGGAAGCCTTCGGACGCCCAGCTGCTGGACCGCCACGGCGAGCCGCTGGAGAGCGTGCGCATCGACATGGCGGCGCGCCGCCAGCCCTGGGTGGCGCTGGCCGACATCTCGCCCAGCCTGGGCCGCGCGGTGATGCAGGCCGAGGACCAGCGCTTCATGGAACATGGCGGCATCGACTTCAAGGCGGTCGGCCAGGCGGCCTGGGACAACCTGTTGCGGGTCGGGCGCGGCGGCCCGTCGCGCCTGCGCGGAGCGTCAACCATCACGATGCAGCTGGCCGGCCTGCTCGACCCGGGGCTGGCGGCCCGCGCGGCCGGCCGCAGCTGGAGCCAGAAGTGGGACCAGGCCCTCGCCGCGCGCGAGCTGGAGGCCGGCTGGAGCAAGCAGCAGATCCTGGAGGCCTACCTGAACCTGGCAAGCTTCCACGGCGAGCTGCAGGGCGTCGGCGCGGCATCGCGTGGCTTGTTCGGCAAGGCACCAATCAGCCTGGACATCGGCGAATCGGCGATCCTGGCGAGCCTGCTGCGCGCACCGGGCGCCCCCGGCCGCGAGGTCGCGCGCCGCGCCTGTGCACTGGCCGCGGAACTGAAGGCGGCGTCGAACTGCGCCACCATCGAGTGGCAGGTCGAGGTGGCCCTGAGCCGTCCGGGCGCGGCCTTCCAGCAGCCGCCGGCCCAGGTGGCGCGCCAGCTGCTGGACGGCGGCAGCGGCCAGCGCGCGGCCCGCAGCACCCTGGATGCGAAGCTGCAGCGCTTCGCCGCCGCAACCCTGCGCCGCCACCTGGCCGAACTGGCCGAGCGCAACGTCGGCGACGGCGCCGTGGTGGTGCTGGACAACGCCAGCGGCGAGATCCTCGCCTATGTCGCCAACACGGGCAGCAAAGAAGTGGACGGCGTGGCCGCCCTGCGCCAGGCCGGATCGACCTTGAAACCCTTCCTGTACGAGCTGGCGATCGAACGCGGCGTGCTGCATGCGGCGTCTCTGCTGGACGATACCCCGGTCGACATCCCGACCGTCGGCGGCCTTTACGTACCGCAGAACTACGACCGCCGCTACCACGAGGTGGCGAGCGTGCGCACCAGCCTGGCCGGCTCGCTGAACATCCCGGCGGTGCGCACCCTGATGCTGACGGGACTGGAACGCTTCCATGAGCGGCTGCGCGAAGTCGGCATCGCCAGCCTGACGGAGGCGGCCGATTTCTACGGCTATTCGCTGGCGCTGGGCTCCGCCGACGTCAGCCTGCTGGACCTCAGCAACGCCTACCGCACGCTGGCCAATGGCGGCCTGCAGGGCAGCGTCACGCTCAGGGCGCGCGCACCGGAGAAGCAGCGCCGCGCGCTGGACGAACGCGGCGCCTTCATCGTCGCCGACATCCTGTCCGACCGCGGCGCGCGCAGCGTCACCTTCGGCCTGCGCAACGAGCTCGCCACCAGCTTCTGGAGCGCGGTGAAGACCGGCACCAGCAAGGACATGCGCGACAACTGGTGCGTCGGCTTCACGGACCGCTACACGGTCGGGGTCTGGGTCGGCAATTTCGACGGTAGCCCGATGTGGGACGTGTCCGGCGTCTCGGGCGCGGCGCCGGTGTGGCGCGATGTGATGGACTACCTGCACCGCGACCGGCCAGGCCGCGCGCCGGCGCCGCCGTCAGGCGTGGTGCGACAGACGGTCGCCTTCACGCCCGCGGTGGAAGCGCCGCGCAGCGAGTGGTTCGTGCGCGGCACCGAGACCGCATCGGTGGAGCTGCTGGCGCCCTCGCAGCGCCAGCCGAAGATCGTGTATCCGGCCGATTCCAGCCTGATCGCACTCGACCCCGACATCCCCGAACGCCTGCAGCGGCTGCGTTTCGAGGCCCAGGGCGAGGGCGGCCTGGCCTGGGTGCTGGACGGTAAAGAAGTGGGCGCGGCCGAGCTGGAAGCCGGCTGGGCGCCGGTACCGGGCAAGCATGAACTGAAGCTGGTGGGGCGGGACGGGCGCACTTTGGCGAGCGCCCGTTTCGAGGTGCGCGGCGGTTCTCAGCTGGTTTCGAGCTTCTCGACCAGCAGCGGCGGATCGTCGGCCAGCTCTACCCCGGCCAGAGGCGAAAACAGCGGCGAGTCCGAGCGGTAGGGCACGCGGCCGGAAGGCACGTGCTTGGCGGCGGGATCGAGGTGCAGGTCCTGGTCGTCGAAGAAGATGTGGGCGCGGAAGGCCTTCACGACCTTCGACTTCGGCACGCCGCCCAGGAAGAAGATCTCGTTCACGTAGACCCCCCAGTGGCGCAGGGTATTGATGACCCGCATCTCGGCCGGCGCGCTGCGCGCGGTGACGATGGCGATGCGCACCGGGGACGCATCCGCGCCGAAGGGCAGGCGTTCCTGCAGCCTGGCCAGCTTGCGCAGCAGGATCGCATAGGGCCCGTCGTTCATCGGCTCGTTCTGCTTTTCGTCCTCGATCGTGTGGAAGCGGCCCAGGCCTTCGGTCTTGTAGACCAGCTCACTGGAATCGTCGAACAGCACGGCGTCGCCGTCGAAGGCGATCCGCACCTGGTCCTCGAGCGGCGCCTCGCCGGCGTGCGGCGGCGGCTTGAGCACGGCGGCGGCGCAGGCCTGGGCATCGATGATGCGCTGGGCGTCGTCGACGTTCGTGGTCAGGAACAGGTCGACCGCGAAGGCGTCCAGGTAATCGACCACCGACTGCCCGCCGGTGAAGGCGTGGCGCGAGATCGGCAGCCCGCGCGAGCGGATGTTGTTGAAGACGCGGACCCCGGTCTCGGGACTGTTGCGCGACATGACCACCACCTCGACCAGGGGCCGGGATTCGGAGGACGCAAAGCGGTTCAGGCCGAGCAGGGCGCGCACCAGCGGCATGCCGGTGCCGTCGCGTAGCGCTTCGTTTTCGCGTTCCAGCATGTAGGCGCGGTACTCCTCGAGCGCGCTCTGGGGATTTTTCGCGTGTCTGGCTTTGTAGACGGCATCCGCTTCGGCCAGGTCGAACAGGGCAGTGGCGGAAATGCCGACGACGAGGGTGTCTGAAAGGTCGAGGGGCATGGCGGCTGAATGGCTGAATGGTTGAGTGGCGATACCGATCGATCTTACCCGACCCCACGGTTCCTTTGGGAAACGAATCGACGAGAATCTCCGGCTCCGTTGAGGTCGAGCAAGGGGTCATGGCCCGTACCCCCATTGCATGTGGCTGAGCAAACGCAAGCCGGGTCAGTCCCGTTCGAGTGACGATGAGACTGCCGGTCATGCAAGGAGACGGACATGGACAAGCAGGCAGTGCCGGAGGGGGGATCGTCTCCGGGCAATGGCGAAGTCCCATCGCAGGAAGAGCTGCTGGCGCGCCTGCGCGCGATCAGGGCGCTGGTCGAAGCGAACAACGAGTCCAGCCTCGGCACCGACATGATCGTCTCCCAGATTTATATGGAATCGCGCTTCGACAAGGCCGCCCAGGCCAGGGGCAGCAGCGCACGTGGCCTGATGCAGATGCTGAAGGTGGCCAACCGGGAACTGTACCGGCTCGACAACCTGCGCAAGCCGCCGGGCGAACGCCGGCTTGAGGCCGAGCTGTACCGGGAAGCGGACGCCTTCCACGCCAGCCTGGCCTTCATCGACGAGGCGACCAATATCCGCGCCGGCACGCGCTACCTGCAGGCCTTGATCGACAAGGCGCGGCGGGAGGGAAAGACCGACCCGATTGCGGAAGCCTACAAGGATTATCGGGGTGTCAGGAATGGGATTTATTACCGGAAGATCCGGCTGGCTGCGGAAAAGTTGACGCTGGATCCGGAGGGGATCGAGGCGCTGAGGGGGCTCGAGAGCTAGTGCCTTGTTACGTACGATGCTTACGCTGCGTCACGGTGTGAGCTTGCGCAAGAAATTGCTTCTTACCTACTGTATCTTGGCAACGCCAATCAGTCGATAAGGAGTGCGTGCGGTCATGATCAACGCCCTGACGGAACAGCTCAGCGCCGCGCTGGCAGAATTCTCGGGCACGACCCGGCTGATTGAGCTGAGCATCGACGGGGCCGCCGACGCATTGCTGGTCGAAGCCTTCGCAGCTGACGACGCAATCGACGAAGTGGGCGTGCGCGACGTGATCGCCCTGTCGACCAGCGCGCATCTCGACCCGGCCTCCATGCTCGGACGCTCGGCCAGCCTGGAGGTGAGCCTGGCCGACGGCAGCCGCACCGGCTTCGCCGGCGAGGTCAGCGAAGCCGCGATGCTGGGCAGCGACGGCGGCTTCGCCCGCTATCGCATCCGGATCTCGCCCTGGCTGTGGCGCCTCGGCCAGGGCAGCAACAGCCGCGTTTGGCAAGACAAATCCGTCATCGGGATCGTCGACGACGTGTTCGAGCCATGGCTGCCGCTGGCGAAGTGGCGCTGGAGCGACGACACCAGCCCCTTCATCGCCGACGCCAAGCCGCGCAGCTACTGTTGCCAGTACCGCGAGTCCGATCTCGATTTCGTGCGCAGACTGTTGGCCGAAGAGGGCCTGAGCTGGCGCCTGGATGACACCGAACTGGTGATCTTCGCGGACAGCACCCAGCCCTGCGCTGTTCCCGAAGACCCCAGCAGCGCGCAGGACGGCGGCATCCGCTTCGACGGCGTCAGCGCCGTCGAAGCCTCGGATACGGTGCAGGCACTGGAATCGCAGCGGCGCCTGCACGCGTCCCTGGTCACGGTGCTGAGCAGCGATTACAAGGCCGGGCAGAGCGTCACCGGCAGCGCGCCTTCGCTTGTCCGCTACGGGCGCAGCCTGCCGGAGCTCGAAGCCTACGAGGTGCCGGGACAGTACGCCTACGCCGACCGCGGCCAGGCCCGTCGCGACGCCGACCTGCGCATGCAGGCGCGGGAAGCGCGCGGACAGCTATGGCGGGGCCGCTCGACGGTCCGCACGCTGCGCGCCGGCGCCAGGATGACGGTGACCGGTGCGCCGCGCCGTGAGCTCGGCAATGCGGCGGCGTTCACGGTCTTGCGTGTATGGAGTGTCGGGGTGAACAACTTGCCGCCGCCGGCCACGCAGGCGCTGGAGGAGCTGTTCGGACCGATTCCCGAGCTGCTGGAAGAGCTCACCGGCGCGCAGCTGTCCGGCAGCCAGGCGCTGGTGGTCGAACGCGCCCTCAAGTCCGGCTATGGCAACCAGTTTACGGCGATCCCGGCCGAAGTGCCGTGGTGTCCCGGGCTCCTGATCGACGATGATCCTACGCTTCGTAAGCCGACCGCCTTCGGTGCCCAGAGCGCCATCGTGGTCGGCGCGGACGGCGGCGACAGCCCGAGCGGCGCCGATGAGCTGTACTGTGACCGCCTGGGCCGCGTGCGCATCCGCTTTCATTGGCAGGAAAGTGGACGAATGAGCGGCAACGCCTCCTGCTGGGTGCGCGTGGCCCAGCGTTCGGCTGGCGGCGGCATGGGCTGCCAGTTCCTGCCGCGGATCGGGCAGGAAGTGCTGGTGCAGTTCATCGAGAACGACATCGACCGGCCGATCGTGGTCGGCGCCTTGTACAACGGGCGAGGCGAGGGAGGCATCGTGCCAACCCCGGGCGGGCAAGCGACTGCCGACAACGACACCTCGTGCTTTGCCGCCGCACATGACCGCCGTGCCTCGGGACAGGGGAATCTGGCAGGTGGACATAGCCCCGTCTGGCATGGCGCGTCAGCCGACAACGGCGGCCATCGCAACGCTGGCGCGCAGTGGGGCGTGCGTAGCAAGGAATTCGGCGGCCATGGCTACAACCAGCTGCTGTTCGACGATACCGATGCCCAGGGCCGCGTCCAGCTCAGATGCACCTACGCTGCTTCGGAACTGAATCTGGGGCATCTGATTCATGCTGCCGACAACTACCGGGGCAGCTTCCGGGGTCTGGGCGCCGAGCTGCGTACCGACCATTACGGCGCGGTGCGCGCGGGCGGTGGCTTGCTGGTCTCCAGCTACGGGATCGGGCATGCTGCTGCCGCCCGCGATCCGGCCGGCGAAAACGCGGCAGGCGCCGGCCTGCTCCAACAGGCCGTTTCACTAGCTGAATCGTTCAGTACGGCTGCTTCGACGCATCTGACCGTCGGCCTGGCGGCGCATCTTGGCGCCGCCAGGGCCAACGCGAGTGCGCTCGATGACAAGGCGCCGCCATTGAAGGCCATGCATGCATCGGTGTCGGCGATGGCCGAGCTTGCCGGCTCCGGCGAAAAGCTGGCGCATATGGCCGATCCGATCATTGCCGTATCCGCGAGGGATGGCTTCGGAGCGAATGCCGGGCAGAGTCTGCAACTGGCCAACGGCGAGACCGTAACAGTGATGAGTGGGCTGGATACACAGTTCGTCACTGGCGGACAGATGCGGGTGCATAGCGGCCAGGCGATCGGTGTGCTGGGCGGCGCGGTCAAGGCTGGGGAGGGCGGGCTTGGTCTGCAACTGCTTGCGGCGAAAGAGGCAATCGACATTCAGGCGCAGGGTGATGGACTTCGCGTGCAGGCGCGGGATGAGGTCAATGTGATCAGTGCCAATGCGCATATCGACTGGGCGGCGGCCAAGCGGATCAATTTGTCGACGGCGGGCGGGGCAAATATCACGATCGAGGGTGGGAATATTTTGGTGCAGTGTCCGGGGAAGATTGCTGTGCATGCGGGGAAGAAGAGCTTTGCAGATCCAGAAAAGCGCACTTTCGATATGCCAGCGTTGCCGAGCAGCGTGTGTATCGCCTGCCTGAAAAAAGCTCTCATGGCGGGGTCAACTTTTACCATGGTGGAATGACATGCTCATTGACGCATTTACCGAAGATTGGATCGATATCCTGATTCGGCGTGCGAGTCAGTTACCGGCTTCGCGAAAAATGTATTTGCTGCTTGATGGCGCATTCGTTCCTGGGCTGCACAGGCGGCTTCCAAAGGAGAGCAAGGCGCTCTTGTTTGACGCGCTTCCGGGATGTTCCGAAGAGGCCGAAGACGTATCCCCGTTCCTGACTGCGTTCGTGCCTGATGACAGATTCTTGAAGCGGTTCCTCGGGCGCTGTAATCGTTGGCCCATGGTGAGTGCCATCGAGACATCGGAGACGCTGGAACAGTTGGCAGATCGATTGGGCGGTTGGTGCTTAGTGGAGTCAGACGGCCAACGCTTCAATTTTCGCTTTCCGGATACACGGAGGCTGTCGGCCATTCTCAAAGCGCTTAGCCCTGTGCAATGTGCACAGATAACCGGTCCTGCGGTGTGTTGGTCGTATATCGATAGGACTGGTTGCTGGTGCGACCTAGTCCTTCCTGGTTGTGACACAGATATAGCTGTACAGGCAGAACTGGATCAGCATCAATTTGCCTTTCTCGTCATGGACAGCGCGGCGGATGAAATATTAGTGATGTTGGCGAACCGCGGACACAAAGTATTTGAGCATCCCTCCCGAAGCCATGCACTTGTCACCAGTGCACTACACGCCGTCCATACCACGCAGTTGCTGGATAGTGCGCTCCTTGATTGGTGCGAGTGGCTTTGGCGTCAGCGCCGCCTTCACGATGTTTCGGATATGCGCTCGGTATTTCAGGCGTGGTTCGATGAATATTTGCGTGGAGACTGAGAATGTTTTCTTTACCAAGACTATTAGCGTTGCTGACCTGCTTTGTCGGTTCCTTATTTCTAGGGGGGTGCGAAAAGCCAACGGTCAACGTGAATCTACATGGGGTCAACTATTCCGGCGAGACGTTCAGCTACGACGTGGCCGATCCTGCCGCGCCAAACCAGGCGGCCGGTGGTGAACTGATCGACCCCTTCGGTGCGGGTGGCACAACCTGCTGCGTCACTTTGCCTAAGAAATGGCATCCAGGTATTAAATTACAGGTTCGTACGACGCATTGGTTGAAAAAGCCCCCTGATGGCAGTCTCCCGGAAATCAAGCAGGTCTATCTCGTCGATGTGCCTCGCTATATCGACGACAGGCCGGGGGAACTTTGGGTGCTACGCGAGGTAAGCGGAAACGTGAGCGTTATCTCGAGTGATTTTCAGCCAGATCACGTGAAGTGGCCGGGGAAGATTAAAGGATGGCCAGTTCCTTCACTGGAGTATCAACGTGAGCGATGGGAAGTGTATAGAAAGCACGAGGCAGGAGGCGTCCGTCTTTTTCAAGAATTATTGAACGAGCTTGAGAAATCTCCTGACGCTCGCGCTAAAGACGCTTGGGAGCACGCCACACAATACGAGCCAGACACAATCAAGAATTTCTCGGGGCCGCACGACCCTAAGTATCGAGCTAAGTTAAAGCAGGAGTATAAAGACGGTTTCGAACATAGTCGACTGCGCCTGAAGCAAATCATGGAGGCACGCCCATGACTGCTAAACTGGCGTCTCAAATTGAAGACAAATATGGATCTGCGAATGATTTTGATATTTTCTGGGGACGGGATCTAGGGAAAACAATCCGAGAGAGGGAAGAACAGCGCGAACAACCACCCATCGGCGTTCCAGGCGAATCCTGCGATACCAACCTGTTCTTCGGCTTTTTCTTCGACGGTACAAAGAACAACTACCGGTTGGCCGAAGCCAGCAAAAGCCATTCGAATGTCGCCCGCCTCTACGATTGCTATCCCGGACTTAGCGTTCAAGGTGTTTTGCCCTCATCAACGGATTGGCAACATAACCCCTCCAGGTACACCCATTTCTTCAAGATTTACGTGCCAGGTGTCGCTTCCCCTTTTCCACAAGTGAACGACAGTGGTGAAGGCTGGGAGTTGAAGGCCGGCGCGGCGACTGGCTATCTCGGCGGAGAACGTATTGTCTGGACGCTTCTCCAAGCGATTAACAACGTCCATCGCTATTTCCTAAAGGCGCCCCTCGTCCTGCCTGACGAGATCGATAGCCTGCTCTCCAAGATCGTCCTGAACAAACTGTCCCGTCGTTTAATGGAGGAGAGAGATTGGCAAAAGGTCCCCGTCCCCAACAAGGAAATCAATGGCATGGCGCGGTGCGAGTTCGAAAAGCTCCTCTCGAAATTACATCTGGCGATGTCCGGGCATTGGCCGAACCCGAAAACAGGCAAGCCGGCAAAGATCGATCCCGCCGTCGTCAAGAAAATTCATGTGTCGATCTTCGGATTTTCGCGTGGTGCAACTCAGGCCCGTGCCTTTACCAATTGGCTGCACTCCTTGTGCAGACTGGACGCACGATTGCGAGGCAAGACGGGTTCCATGTCGCTCGGCGGTTTTGAAGTGCAGTTCGATTTCCTCGGCCTGTTCGACACTGTGGCGTCGGTTGGCCTGGGTAATACGCTCGGTAACAACTTTACGGGACGTCTGCTCGATGGTCACGGCGCATGGGCTGACGCCGAGGATAGTCTTCGGGTGCCGGCCGGTGTCAAATGCCTCCACCTTGTGGCAGCACATGAAATTCGTCGGAGCTTTCCAGTGGACTCGATTTCGGTGAAGGGGATGCTGCCCAGTACCTGTGAGGAAATCGTCGTACCGGGTGCGCATTCTGATGTCGGTTGTGGTTATTGTCCGGGTGAACAGGGCCGCGGCCGTGACGGGGAGGGAGCAGATATGCTTGCGCGGATTCCTTTGCTCATCATGTATAAAGCTGCCAGGCTGAGCGGCGTGCCATTAAAGCTTGAACTGGCTAACCCACCAGCGCAAGCACGATTTGCTCTTAAGGCTGAGGCAATCAAAGCATTCAATACCTACATCGCGACATGTAGAGCAAAAAGCGGCCCTTTGCATCGCATCATGCGCGAGCAAGCGAGGAAATACATCGAATGGCGTGCGTTCAGGCGAATTCACGGCAAGAATCCGATACAGGCGACCGATAGCTTTTTGCGAGCATCGATCTTCGATCAAAATGACCTGTACAGCGCGACCAAGGAATTCGAAGATGAAATATCGGAATTTGTTGCTTGGCTAAAGGGGAAGGGGGGCCAATTCCGGCCAGCCAGCCAGCCAGCGGGCTTCCATAACGAGCATTACGCCGAGTGGGAGGAAATAGCGACTTGGTGGGAAAAGGGGCCGTTGCCATGCGCTGCCGTATTGGATCTCTTCGATAATTACGTCCATGATTCTCGCGCGTGGTTCAAGTTGATTCCGAAAAATCCGGATAATGAGAAAGACGCGCATGCTTTGCTGGCATCATGGATCCAGAGGCAGAAGGCGGTGCGAATGCACAACGAGATGCGACCGAAAATGCACGGCCGGGGAAACTCTGCATACCAGATGAAAGCGACTGACGGCCTAAGCGAGGACGAGCTGCGGGCAGTGGCCGAGTACGAGAAGACGGGCAAGATACCACGCATGACTACGCACGGTCGGGAGCCGTTCGATTCTTCCTGGGCCAGTTGGGGATTGTCGGGCAAAGCCGGTTATTTGCGGTTCCGTAAAATCTATGGCGGCTGGGATTCGGAACTGCTTTCTTGAAGAATTGGCCCTTAATATCGGGCTATTATTTGAAGGATCAATGATATAAAACAAAAAAGGCGCCACGATCACTCGTAACGCCTTTATTGCTTGCTACTGAATTCTGGTAGGCCGTGCTGGGCTCGAACCAGCGACCAACGGATTAAAAGTCCGCTGCTCTACCAACTGAGCTAACGACCCGAAAGAAGCAAGATTATAGGTTCAATCAGCCGGGCTGTCAAACGCTCATGAGCGACTTACTTCAGCGCAGCCAGGCGGTCCTTGGCGGTTGCCGCGGCGGCCGTGTCCGGAAACTTCGAGACCAGCTGCTGCAACACCTTCTTGGCGTTCTTCTTGTCCTTCAGCTCGATGTAGTTGCTGGCGATGTTCAGCATCGCGTCAGGCGCCTTCGGGCTGGTGCCGTAGTTCGAGACGACCGCTTCCTGGGCTGCGATCGCGTTCTTGTAGTCGCGCTGGGCGTAGTAGGCGTTGCCGAGCCAGTACTGGGCGTTGGCGGCGTAGGCCGAGTCCGGGAAGCGGCGCACGAAATCCTGCAGTGCGCCAGCGGCGGACTTGTAGTCGCCGGACTTGAACAGCTCCATCGCGGTGTCGTAGGACTTCTTCTCGGTCGGCAGCACTTCGGCGGTCTGGCCGTCGATGGTTTCCTGGCGCGGTTCGAGCTTCTTGATGCGGGCGTCGAGGTCGGCGTACAGGTCCCTCTGGTTCTTCTGCGAGGTGGCGATCTGGTTCGCCAGCACTTCAAGCTGGCCGCGCAGGCGGGCGATTTCCTGCATCGTTTCCTCTTGATGGTTCAGCATCTCGAGGGTCGAGGTCTTGTCCGATTTGGTGTCGATGCGCGCATTGAAGTCGCGGGACAGGGCGTCGACCTTGGCGCGCAGGTCGAGGATGGCGCGGCGTGCTTCATCGTCGTCGAGCAGGCCGGCGCTCGCGTGCAGGGGCAGCCAGGCGGCAAAGGCGAGGGCGATGGCCGCAAGGCGGGACTGGGACGGTTTGATCATTTATCTGACTCTTCCTAAGCATTACGGGGCGGGATGCAGTCTGCACCGCATCCCGCCCCGCTGTCAATCAGCCGAGTATGTCCGGATTATTGATAGACGATGTCGGCACGGCGGTTTTCAGCCCAAGCCGCTTCGTTGCTGCCGGTTGCTTTCGGCTTTTCCTTGCCCAGCGAGACGGCTTCCATCTGGTTCTCGGACACGCCCAGGGCGCCCATTGCCTTGCGCACGGCTTCGGCGCGCTTCTGGCCCAGGGCCAGGTTGTACTCGGTGCCGCCGCGCTCGTCGGTGTTACCCTGGATCAGCACTTTACGCTGCTTGTTCTTGGTCAGGTAAGCCGAGTGGTTCTCGACGACCGGCTTGCCGTCGTCGCGCACGGCGTAGCTGTCGAAGTCGAAGTAGACGCTACGGTTGGCCAGAACGCCTTTCGGGTCGTTCAGCGGATCCACGTTGCCGGTCTCGACCGGGCGGACCTCACGGCTGGTGTCGGCCGGCGGCGCTGCCTGGGCGACCGGGGTCTTTTCGACCACCGGGGTTTCTTGCAGTTTGGTCGACGAGCAGGCCGACAGCAGGGCGGCGGCCGAAACGATGAAGGCTACAGTTTTTACGTTGCGCATGGGTTTTCTCCTGGTCAAAAAATATTTACTTCATGAAGGGGCCCCAGCTGGGCTCCTTGATGTTTCCCGCCTGAGTCGACAGTCGCTGCTTTACACGTCCGTCGACGGACACCACGGCCAGCGAGGCTCGCCCGCCGCCCTTGTTGGCATACATGATGTACTTGCCGTTTGGCGAAAAACTCGGTTCAGTGGCCCCATCGGCCAAGCGCTGTTCCTGGCCGCTTGCCAGGTCCATCGCATACAAGGAGAAAACCCCATCGCGTTGGGAAATCCACGCCAGCGTCTTGCCGTCCGGGGATACACGTGGGCTGATGTTATAGCTTCCATTGAACGTGACGCGGCTAGCCTGGCCACCGTTCACGCTCATTTTGTAAATCTGCGGACCGCCGCTGCGGTCGCTGACGAAATACACGCTCTGGCCGTCGGCCGAGAACTGCGGCTCGGTGTCAATGCCATTGCTGGTGGTCAGGCGATGCATGCCGCTGCCGTCGGCGTTCACGATGAACACCTGGGTATTGCCGGTCTTCGACAGGGCGAGGGCGAGTTTGGTGCCGTCAGGCGACCAGGACGGCGCCGAGTTGCTGCCCTTTTCGTTGGCGATGATGGCGCGCTGGCCGGTCACCAGGTTCTGGACGTAGATGATCGGCTTCTGCTTTTCGAAAGAAACATAAGCGACCTTGGTGCCGTCCGGCGACCACGCCGGCGAGATGATCGCTTCGCGGCCGAAGGCGGCTACCTGTTCGTTTTCGCCGTCGGCATCCGCCACCACCAGCTCGTAGCTGTGGTTGCCGTTGCCGTGGTTCACCTTCACATAGGAGATACGGGTCGAGAAGATGCCGCGCACGCCGGTCAGTTTTTCATAGACGTCGTCGGCGATGCGGTGGGCTTCGAGGCGGGTGTTGCGCGGACCGACCGCATCCGACAGTTGCGACAACTGGGTTTGCTTGACGGTGTCGAGCAGCTTGTAGCGGACCTGCAGGCGACCGTCCGCCAGGCGGCTGACCGAGCCGACCACCAGCGCATCGGCGCCGCTGGCCTTGAAGGCGCCGAGGTCGATGCTGGCGGTGTCGGAGATGGCCTGGCGCGCATCGATCACCTTGAACACGCCGCTGCGTTCGAGGTCGGCGCGGATGATGGCGGATACCTGTTCCGGCGCGACCGATTCGTCGGCGAAAGCCGCGACCGCGACCGGGATCTGGGTACCGCTCACACCGGCGATTTCGACGCGCACCTGGGCATGCGCGGCCACGCCCATCAGCAGGGTGGCCGAAAACAGCAGGGAATGTAATTTCTTCATAAATGTCTCAGCTAAGGTTTGAGTCGAGCGGGTCAGTTCATTTCTTTCAGTTTGAAACCGACCTGAACAGAACGCTCTACCGTACCATCTTTCTTCTTCGGTAGCGGTGACGATTTGTTAATACCGCGCTCCACGGCTTCGTCGAAAGCGGGGATGCCGCTGCTCTTGGTCTTGCGAACCGACAGGATTTCACCGGTCGGCAATTGCTCCACCTGGAAAACGACTTCCGGATTGCCCGGCACATCCGTGCTGCCCGGGTAGCTCGTATTACCCTTGATCTTCGCCGCGATGCTGGCGATATAACCCTTGTCGATGCGCGGCGCGGTCGATTTCTCGGCACTGCCGGTGCTGCCCGGGTTACCCGCGCCCGACATCAGGCGTTTCATTTCCTCGTTACGCAGTTTGTCCAGCTTGGCCGCTTCGGCTTTTTCGGCCTTTGCCTTGGCGGCTTTATCGGCCTTTTCCTTGGCCAGCTTTTCCTTCTCGGCCAGTTTCTTCTTCTCGGCCTCTTCTTCTTTTCTCGCCAGTTCCTCGGCTTTTTTCTTTTCTTCTTCGCGCGCCTTTTTCTCGGCCAGCGCCTTTTCTTTCTTCTCTTCTTCGCGCTTCTGCTGGGCGAGTTCGCGTTCGCGCTCGGCCTTTTCTTCTTCTTTACGCTTCAGTTCTTCCTTGCGTTTCTTCTCGCGATCGAGCGCGATGTCCGGCTGCTTTGGCGGCGCCGGTTCGGCCACTGGCGGCGGCTCGGCCACGCGCGGCGTCGGCGGCGGGGTTTCCGGCTGCGGCTCCGGCTGGGGTTCCGGTTCGGGCTGCGGCGGCGCCGGCGGGGCGGCCTGCTGCACGCTCGTATCCCAGACCTCGGCCTCGACCGCTACCGGCTGGTTATTGGTCCAGTTAATGCCGACCACCAGGAAGGCGAGCAGCAGGGCGTGCACACCCACCGCCAGGCCGATCGAGGGCCAGCGGTTCGGTTCCGGCGGCACCTGGTAGGGCGATCCGCCGATGGCATTGCTGTTCTGCTTCGTTGCCGACATCAACTTTTCTTTTTCGTTACTGAGTGGCCAGTCCAACCCGGTTGATGCCCATCTTCTTGGCTTCCGAGATCAGCTGGATCACATTGTCATACTTGCTTTCGCGGTCGCCGGAAATCATGACGGGATAGTCCGGATGCTCGGCGTGGATCGCGCGCAGGCGCTCGACCAGGGCTTCGCGGCTCGACACTTCCTCGAGCGCCTGCGCCTGTTTGCCGTTGATGCCGATCTGCAGCCGCGAATCGCTCTTCACCGCGATATTGATGTAGTCGTCCGGCGGCTGGGTCGAGCGCTCGGCGCTGGGCAGCTTGATTTCGCTGGGGTTCTGCGTCGGCGGCACCGCCATGAAAATGATGAGCAGCACCAGCATCACGTCGATATACGGCACGACGTTGATTTCGGACTTCAGCTTGCGGCGTCCGCTGCGCAGGTTGCTGTTGAATGCCATGTTCTTACCTTAATCCCATCGATCAGCGCGACTGGCGCTGCAGGATGTTCGAGAATTCCTCGACGAAGCTTTCGAAGCGGATCGCTAGGCGGTCGATATCGTGGGTGAAGCGGTTGTAGGCGACCACGGCCGGGATTGCCGCGAACAGGCCGATCGCGGTGGCGATCAGCGCTTCGGCGATGCCGGGGGCGACGGTGGCCAGGGTTGCCTGCTGCACGTTGGCCAGGCCGCGGAAGGCGTTCATGATGCCCCACACGGTTCCCAGCAGGCCGATGTACGGCGACACCGAGCCGACCGAGGCCAGGAAGTTCAGGTGGGTGTCCAGGTGATCGAGTTCGCGGTGGAAGGCGGCGCGCATTGCGCGGCGGGCGCCGTCCAGCACGGCGCCGAGGTCGAGGGCGTCGCGGGCAGCCTGCTTGCCCTTGATGAACTCGCCCATGCCGGCTTCGAAGATGCGGGCCAGCGGACCGCTCTGGTCGCGCTGGGTGCTGGCGCTCTGGTGCAGGGTATGCAGGTTGCCGCCGGCCCAGAAGTTGCGTTCGAACTGTTCGGTCAGGCGGCGCGCGGCGCGGATCGCGAACAGCTTGCGGAAAATATAGGTCCAGCTGATCACGGAGATCGCGAACAGCAGGAGCATGATCAACTTGACCAGGAAGTGCGCGTGGGCGATCAGTTCAATGAAAGAGAGGTCTTGGACTGCGTTCATCAGTAGTTTTGGTCAAATGTATTTCAGTTGGGCAGCATTTTAGCAGCGGCGGAGTCGGGAAGGGGGCGGGGGCGCATTGTTTTTGCATCGACGCAACCGACTTTCACGTTGGCGGTCGAGAGCAGGGTGTCGCCGCACCAGGCCTGCTGCGCGAACTGGACCGATGCGCGGCCGAGCTTTTCCACGGTAAGACGGAGCGTCAGTTCGTCGTCCAGACGGGCAGACGACAGGTAGTCGACGCTTGCGCTGCGAACCACGAACGCAGCGCTTTCCTCGTCGAGCAGGGTTTGCTGGTGAATGCCGAGCGAACGCAGCCATTCAGTGCGCGCCCGTTCGAAGAACTTCAGGTAATTGGCGTAGTACACGATGCCGCCGGCGTCGGTGTCTTCGTAATAGACCCGTACTGTCCAGGTGAAAACTGAAGGCATTTCAGCTGCCATAAATGAAAATGGGAAACATTTTACGCGATTTTCAGCAGGCCTATGTACGCTGGCGAACATAGGCCGCTGGAACCCGTTGCGGCCCAATGGCTAGGCCGTTATCAATCGGGCATTAGTAGACGTGAGCCATGCATACTCAGCCAACAACTGTAACACTTTCTCACAAATAGTGTCGCTCCGGTTACATGGCTGACCCAGCGCAAACCGCGGTCCAATCAAGCCTGGGTGCGTTTGATGTTGAAAGGCGAGAAGCCCTGGCAGGTCGGCATCATCTCGATCAGGTTGATGTTGATGTGCGGGGGCAGGGTGGCGATCCAGTAGGCGGTTTCGGCGATGTCTTCGGCGGTGAGCGGCTGGGTGCCTTCGTAGACCTTGGCGGCGGCCTGGTCGTCGCCCTTCAGGCGCACGTTCGAGAATTCGGTGCCGCCGCACAGGCCGGGCGCCAGGTTGGTGGCGCGCACGCCGGTACCGACCAGGTCGGCGCGCAGGTTCAGCGTGAACTGCTCGACGAAGGCCTTGGTGGCGCCGTACACATTGCCGCCCGGGTAAGGATAATGGCCGGCGACCGAGCCGAGGTTGATGATCGTGCCGCTGCCGCGCTCCACCATCGACGGCAGCAGCGCGTGGGTCATCGTCACCAGGCCGCGGACGTTGGTGTCGATCATGGTGTTCCAGTCTTCCAGCGGGACCTCGTGGGCCGGCTTGGTGTTCAGCGCCAGGCCCGCGTTGTTGATCAGGACGTCGATCTGGCGCCAGGATTGCGGCAGCATCGACAGCGCTTCCTCGATCGAGGCCTTGTCGGTGACATCCATCGCGACCGGCAGCGCCGATTCGCCCAGCTCGCGGGCCAGCACCTCCAGGCGCTCCTTGCGCCGCGCCGCCAGCACCACCTGGTGGCCGTTCTTGACGAAGGTGCGCGCCATCGCGGCACCGAAGCCGGCCGATGCGCCGGTAATGAATACGATCATGATGGATCCCGGTTGGTGTGAGTTGAACTGCGAGATTGTAGCCGAAATGACCATCCGCGGAGAGACGGGGCGCCGGCTCGCCATACTTGCCGGCCAGTCACCGGGTTCCTTGCACGCCGAGCGTGACTTCCCTTACAATCGGGAGTTCCATTTACGTCTCACGTAACTGGCGAAAACCGCCCAAGGGCGGCGAAGGTGGAGATCCACCGTGGAGCGTGAGATGTCGTTTGCCGTTCGCCTGGGCAGCCTTCGACTGGTACGCTTCGTATCGCGGCTGCCTTGTTTCTCGCTCCCGCCTTGGTTCAGCGCTGCCTGTTGCCTGGTACTCTTATCGATTGGAGTTTTTTCATGTTTGCAAAAGATCACACGCTCGCCAACGTCGACCCGGAACTGTGGGATGCGATCCAGAAGGAAAACACCCGCCAGCAAGACCACATCGAGCTGATCGCATCCGAGAACTACACCTCGCCGGCAGTGATGCAGGCCCAGGGCTCCCAGCTGACCAATAAATACGCCGAAGGTTATCCGGGCAAGCGTTACTACGGCGGCTGCGAATACGTCGACATCGCCGAGCAGCTGGCGATCGACCGCGTCAAGCAACTGTTCGGCGCCGAGGCCGCCAACGTGCAGCCGAACTCGGGCTCGCAGGCCAACCAGGGCGTGTTCTTCGCCATGCTGAAGCCGGGCGACACCATCATGGGCATGTCGCTGGCGGAAGGCGGTCACCTGACTCACGGCATGGCGCTGAATATGTCGGGCAAATGGTTCAACGTCATTTCCTACGGCCTGACCGAACAGGAAGACATCGACTACGAGCAGATGGAAGCCTTGGCGCGCGAGCACAAGCCGAAGCTGATCATCGCCGGCGCCTCCGCCTTCTCGCTGCGCATCGACTTCGAGCGCTTCGCCAAGGTCGCCAAGGAAATCGGCGCCTGGTTCATGGTCGACATGGCCCACTACGCCGGCCTGATCGCCGCGGGCGAATACCCGAACCCGGTGCCTTACGCCGACTTCGTCACCTCGACCACCCACAAATCCCTGCGCGGCCCGCGCGGCGGCATCATCCTGATGAAGGCCGAGCACGAGAAGGCCATCAACTCGGCGATCTTCCCGGGCATCCAGGGTGGTCCGCTGATGCACGTGATCGCCGGCAAGGCCGTCGCCTTCAAGGAAGCGCTGTCGCCGGAATTCAAGGAATACCAGCAGCAGGTGGTCAAGAACGCCAAGGCCCTGGCCGACGCCCTGATTTCGCGCGGCCTGCGCATCGTGTCCGGCCGTACCGAGTCGCACGTGATGCTGGTCGACCTGCGTTCGAAGGGCCTCACCGGCAAGGAGGCGGAAGCCATCCTGGGCCAGGCACACATGACCTGCAACAAGAACGGCATCCCGAACGACCCGCAGAAGCCTTTCGTGACCTCCGGCATCCGCCTCGGCAGCCCGGCCTTCACCACCCGCGGCTTCAAGGAAGAGGACGCTACCAAGGTGGGCAACCTGATCGCCGACGTGCTGGACAACCCGCACGACGCCGCGACCATCGAGCGCGTCAAGGCCGAAGTCAAGAAACTGACCGACAAGTACCCGGTCTACGCAGCATAACGCGTCAACAGCGCAGCAGCCCCGGCGACCATGAAATGTCCGTTCTGTCAGCATGAAGACACCCAGGTCCTCGATACCCGCGTATCCGAGGAAGGGGACTCCATCCGCCGCCGGCGCCGCTGCGCCCAGTGCGACAAGCGCTTCACCACCTACGAGCGCGTCGAACTGTCGATGCCGATCATCGTCAAGAAGAACGGCAGCCGTACCGAATTCGAATCCTCCAAACTGCGCGGCAGCCTGATGCTGGCCCTGCGCAAGCGTCCCGTGGCCGCCGGCGCCATCGACGCCGCCATCGCCTCGATCGAGGAAAAACTGCTGACCAGCGGCCGCCGCGAGGTCGACAGCGTCCACGTCGGCGAACTCGTGATGCAGGAACTCAAGCGTCTCGACAAGATCGCCTACATCCGTTTCGCGTCCGTCTACAAGAACTTCGAAGACCTGGCCGAGTTCCAGGAAGCCATCGCCGAAGTCGGTCCGGGTGCGAAAACGCCCTCCAGTTAAAGTTCCGTTCGTTCGTTTGAGCCGTCCCCACGGCTGACTTGAGCCCGCCTGATAACTTCTGGTCTCCCTGATCGAGACCTGGAGGTATCGTATGCGCGGCCGTCGTGCCCTCGGCACCAGCGCCGGCTTTACGCTGGTGGAAGTGCTGGTGGCCCTGTTCGTCGTCGCCCTCGGCGTCGCCGGGGCGGCGGCCGTGCAGACCGGCGCCGTGCGCCTGGCGGACGAGGCCGCGCGCCTGTCCGACGGCCTGCGCCTGGCCGCCTCGCTGGCCCAGCGCATGCGCGCGAATCCGGTCGCGATGGCGCTGCCCGATGCCGCCAATCCCTATCTCCAGTTCGATGCCGAGGCCGGCGCGGCCATGCCGGCCCCGGTCTCCTGCCATGGCGACGCCGATTGCGATCCCATGCAGATGGCCGGCTTCGACCTCGGCGAAACCGCGGCCCTGCTGGCCAGCCGCTTTCCCGGCGCGCGCATGCGCGTGTGCCGCGACGGCCAGCCGGCGGATGCGGACGGCTTGCCGGCCTGGACCTGCACCGGAGAGCCGGGCGCGCCGGTCGCCATCAAGCTGGGCTGGCGCGGCAAACCCGGCGAGCCGGCCGCGCCGGCCCTGTTCCTGACGCTTGGGACGGGTGCGCCATGAGGCGGCGTTTCCGTCCGCCGCAGGCCGGCCTGACCCTGGTCGAGATGATGGTGGCCCTCGCAATCGGCCTGGCGGTCGTGCTGTCCGCGGCCCGCCTGCTGGGCCTGGCCAACGGCGCCTACGCCGCCCAGATGGAAAGCGCGGCCCTCGACGACGCCGGCCGCAATGCCCTCGAACTGGTCGGCCGCGCGGTGCGCCTGGCCGCGTACGCCGATCCGATGCAGCTCGACCTGTCCGCACCCGTCGACGGTTTGCCGGCCCGCCTGGCGGGGCTCGATGCGCGCTCGCTCGGCGGCACGACGGCCGGCATCGCCGTGCCCCTGGCGGCGGTGGCGAACGGCAGCGACGTGCTGGCCGTGCGCTTTCCCGGTGCAGGGACGGCCAGCGGCGACGGCAGCGTGGTCGATTGCGCAGGCTTCACGGTCGCCGCCGGCGAAGAAGGCTGGAGCATCTTCTATGTGGCGAAGAACGGCGACGGCGAGCCCGAACTGCGCTGCAAATACCGCGGCGCCGGCAACTGGAGCGCGGACGCTGTGGTTAGCGGCGTCGACAGTTTCCAGGTGCTCTACGGCCTGGACACCGATACCCCGCGCGACGGCGCCGCCAACCGCTATGTGAATGCGGATGCGATCCGCGCGCTGGACGCGGCACTGCCGGCCGGCCTGCCGCCCCAGGAATTCAATCGCCGGACGCACTGGAAACGCGTGGTCAGCGTGCGCGTCGGCCTGCTGCTGCACGGCGCAAGGCCGACCCGGCAGGACCACGAGAGCCGCGAATATCAGCTGTTCGGGCCGCTCCACGCGGCCGGCGCGGCGAAGAGCGATGTGGGCACGGTACTGCGCGAGGATGCGCTGCCGGACAAGCTGCGGCGGCGCGAGCGCAGGCTGTTTTCCACGACGGTGGCGCTGCCGGCGGAGGCCCCATGAGCTTGCCGTTGTCACTGCATCCTGAGCGCCGGCGCGGCGCCGCGCTGGTGTGCGCACTGGTGCTGATGCTGGCGGCCATGCTGGTGGGCATTTCGGTGTCGCGTACCGCGTTCGCGTCCATCGCCGCAGCCCGCGCCGAGCGCGAGCGCGGCCTTGCCTACGAAGCCGCCGAAGCCGCCTTGCTGGATGCCGAGCGCGATATTGCTGCGGCATCTGCCGGCGCCGATCCGGCCCGCGCAGCGCAGTTCACGCCTGCCGGCGCCGGCGGATTCGCCGAGGGATGCGGCCGTGCCGGCAGCTCGCGTGGACTCTGCCCGGCAAGCTTGCCGCCGGCCTGGCAGGCCCAGGACCTGGCGGATCCCGGCAATCCGGCCATGGTGCCTTACGGACATTACACCGGCGCGAACATGGCGACCGGCAAGGGCTTGCTGCCGGCCCAGCCGCCGGCCTACCTGATCGAGCGGATCGCACCGCCGGGCGCCGGCGCATCCCTCGGCAGTTTCTACCGGATCACCGCGATCGGTTTCGGCAGCCAGGCATCGGCGCGGGTCGTGCTGCAGTCGGTGTACCGCAAGCCGAATCCGGCGCCGCCGGGTGGCGCATCGCCTGGCCGTGACGCCGGCGAGCCGGATGCCAGCGAGCCCGAGCCGGGCGGGGCCGGTCCGCCGGACGATGCCGGCCCGCCGAACGGGGCGGGGCGGCCGAATCCTGGCCCACCCACGCCGCCCGCCGTCCAGCTGCCTGCCGGACGCATCGCCTGGCGCGAAATCGCCAACTGGCCGCGGCTGCATGCCGAGGCCATCGAATGAAGAACCCAGCCAACCATGAGGAAACGAGAACCATGAAGGTGCAGCCCGGCTTTACCCTGATCGAGATGCTGATCGTGATGGCCATTCTGTCCATCCTGGCGGCGGTGGCTTACCCGAGTTATGCAAGTCACATCGTGCGGACCAAGCGTACCGAAGGACAGATCGCCCTGATCGAAGCGATGCAGCAACAGGAGCGCTACCACATGCAGCACAACAGCTATATCGCATTCTCTTCCAGCAGCGAGGACGCCCAGGCCCAGGGATTCCGCTGGTGGTCCGGCGTGAGCGCAGCGGCAAGCTTCTACGAGCTGGATGCACGCGCCTGCCCGGACCGCGATATCGCCGACTGCGTCCAGCTGCGCGCCCGTCCGGGCACCGAGAAGGTCGATAGCCGCTTCCGCGATCCGCAGTGCGGCGCCCTGACCATCGACAGCCTCGGCGTGCAGGCGGCGCAGGGCAGCGGCCGTTGCTGGGAATGAAGGCGTGGCGCCGGCGGCACGGCGGCTTTTCGCTGATCGAGCTGCTGGCCGTGCTGGCGATCGCCGCCATCCTGCTGGGTGTGGGCGCGCCGAATCTGCGCGAGCTGATCCGCACCCAGCAGCTCAAGACCGCCACCGGCGACCTGTTCGCCGCCATCGGCATGGCGCGCGCCCAGGCGCTGGCGCGCGGCGAGGTCGTCACCGTGTTGCCGAAGGGGCAGGACGGCGCCGACTGGCGCCGCGGCTGGACCGTTTTCGTCGACCGCGACGGCGACCGCCAGCCCGGGCCCGGCGACACGATCCTGGCCGAGCACGGTCCGCTGGCGCAGGGCCTGGCGGTCGGCTTTTCCTTCACCACCTCGGCGCCGCCTTTCTATATCGCCTACAATGGCGCCGGGCGCAGCTGCCGCGACAGCAACCCGGCGGTGGCGCGCTATGGCACGCTGTCGCTGTTCCACGGCGGCAGCATCCGGCGTATTAAAATCAATATGCTGGGCCGGGCCCGCAGCTGCGATCCGGCGCGCGACAAGTCCTGCGAGGGACCCGCCGCGCCGCCATAACGAACCGAATGAAACCAACGTGTTGATACTGAGCGATACCGAAGGCATGGCCCTGGCGCTGGAATGGGCGGCCAGGGGCATGTACATCACCGCGCCGAACCCGCGCATCGGCTGCGTGATCGTGCGCGACGGCGAAGTGATCGGCGCCGGCCACACCCAGCCGGCCGGGCAGGCGCACGCCGAAATCCAGGCCCTGCGCGACGCCCAGGCGCGCGGCAAGGACGTAGCCGGCGCCACCGCCTACGTCACGCTGGAACCCTGCAGCCACCACGGCCGCACGCCGCCGTGTTCGAGCGCGCTGATCCAGGCCGGTCTCGGGCGCGTTGTGGCGGCTATGGTCGATCCGAATCCGCTGGTGGCCGGCCGCGGCCTGGCGCAGCTGGAAGCGGCCGGCATCGCGGTCAGCTCGGGCATCATGGCCGACCAGGCCTACGAACTGAACATCGGTTTCTTCAACCGCATGCGGTTCAAGAAACCCTGGGTGCGCCTGAAGACGGCAGCCAGCCTGGATGGGGCGACGGCGCTGGCGTCCGGCGAAAGCCAGTGGATCACCAGCCCGGAGGCACGCGCCGACGGCCACGCCTGGCGCGCCCGCGCCCAGGTCATCCTGACCGGCATCGGCACCGTCAAGGCCGACGATCCGCAGCTGACCGTGCGTGGCATCGATACGCCGATGCAGCCGCGCCGCGTGATCGTCGACAGCCGGCTGGACATCGATCCGGATGCGCGCATCCTGCAGGGCGAGCCGTGCTGGATCGTCGCCGCGCAGGCCGGGGCGGGGAAAAGCGCCGGGAAGGCAGCCCTTCTGCGTGCCGCCGGTCACGAAGTCATCATGCTGCCCAATAGTGCCGGCAAGGTCGATCTGCCGGCCGTGATGCTGGAACTGGGCCGGCGTGAGATCAACGAGGTGCACGTCGAGGCGGGCAGCAAGCTGAACGCCTCGCTGGTGCGCGAAGGCTGCGTCGACGAACTGCTGGTCTACCTGGCGCCGAGCCTGATCGGGCCGGGGCAGGGCATGTTCGCCCTGCCGCCGCTGGCGCAGCTGCAGGACAAATTCGCATTGCGCTTCCAGGGCGTGCAACAGGTCGGCCCCGACCTGCGCATCCTGGCGCGCTTCAATCATCAAGAGAAGGAATAAGGATGTTTACTGGAATCGTCGCTGCGGTGGGCAGCATCCAATCGGTCAAGCCGCTCGAAGGCGGTTCGTTCGCCGGCGTGCGCCTGCAGATCGAGGCCGCCGGCCTGGGACTGGACGACGTCGCGCTGGGCGACTCGATCGCCATCAACGGCGCCTGCATGACCGTGGTCGAGAAAGCTGGCAATAACTTCGCCGTGGACGTCTCGCGCGAAAGCCTGAACCGCACCGCCGGCCTGGACCAGCCGGGCGAAGTGAACCTGGAAAAGGCGCTGACCCTGGCCGAGCGCCTCGGCGGCCACCTCGTCTCGGGCCACGTCGACGGCCTCGGCACGGTGCACAGCTTCGAGCCGATCGGCGAATCCTTCAAGCTCGTCATCGACGCGCCCGTGGAGCTGGGCAAGTACCTGGCGTACAAAGGTTCGATCGTCGTGAACGGCGTTTCGCTGACCGTCAACAGCGTCGAAGACCTCGAAGCGAATGGCGAAAAAGTCTGCCGCTTCTCGATCAACCTGATCCCGCACACGATCGCCGTCACCACCCTCAAGCACCTGCATGCCGGCGCCAAGGTGAACCTCGAGATCGACCTGATCGCGCGCTACGTCGAGCGCATGCTGTCGGCCGCCAAGGCCTGATCCGCGCCCGGCGCCTGCCGGGCGGATTTTCTCCGAATACCCCTCAAATGGCGTAGACTGCCTGCTGGCAATAAGTCCAGTAGGCAGGGCATTCGCTCGCCTGTATTTACCGCAGAATAAAACAGACACAGGGGACCCCAGGATGAAGCATACGGAATCCATCGAATTGAAGACGGTACTCAAGGGCGCGGCGCTGGTCGCCCTGCTGACCGCGGCCGGGCTCAGCTCGGCGGAAGGCATGCGCAGTTACCGCTCGCTGGCGATTTCCGGCAACGGCGAACGCCTGGCCGCGATCGAGGCCAGCGAAGGCGAAGCGAAGACCGGCCCGCGCATCGTGGTGCGCGACACCGCGACCGGCAAGATCGTCTCGACCTTCGTACAGTCCGATTGCATCCAGTGCCGCATCGAGGCGCCGGTGTGGTCGCCGGACCAGAAGGCGATGGCCTTGATCAGCACCGATGCGAAAGCCGGCACCGCCACCGTCAACGTGCTGCGCGACGGCAAGCTGACGCCGGTGGCCGTCGTCAAGGGCGTGGCGAACACCGTGCGTTGGTCGCCGGATGGCCGCCAGCTCGCCTTCCTCGCCACCGTCGGCGCCAAAAAGCTGACCGGTGCGGTGGAGGCGGGTGCGCGCCAGATCGGCGAGATCGGCATGGCCGAACAGGAAGACGAACAGCGCATCGCCGTGGTGTCGAGCGGCGGCGGCGACTTCAAGCTGGTGTCGCCAAGCGATACCTTCATCTACGAATACGACTGGACCCCGGACGGCAAGGGCTTCGTCGTCACCAGCGCCAAGGGCAATGGCGACAACAACTGGTGGATCGCGACCCTCGGCCATGTCGAGCTTGCTACAGGCAGCCTGCGCGTGCTGGCGGCGCCGAAGATGCAGATGAACATGCCGCACGTGTCGCCGGACGGGAAGACGGTCGCCTTCATCGGCGGCCTGATGAGCGATTTCGGCTCGGTCGGCGGCGACGTCTACACGGTCTCGATCGATGGCGGCGAGCCGGTCGACGTGACCCCGGGCTTTGCCGGCACCTTCAACGGCATCGCCTGGCGCGGCACGCAGGTGATGGCCTCCGTGCTGGCCGGCGCCGACGCCGCCGTGGTCGCGGTCGACCCGGCCGCCAGGAGCAGCCGGGTGCTGTGGAAGGGCCCGGTCACGGCCTCCGCCTCGCGCGACGGCCGCTTCGTGTTCAGCGCCGACGGCAAGGTCGCGGCTTCGGTGCATGAGGACTACGAGCACGCGCCGCGCATCGTCGCCGGCCGCCTGCCGGAGATGAGCCCGATCACCCACGACAATGATGCCTTCGGGCCGGTGGTGTCCGCGCAAAGCGTCGCCTGGACCAACGAGGGCTTGAAGGTGCAGGGTTGGCTGGTCGGTCCGCGCCAGCTCGACGCCGGCAAGACCTACCCGATGATCGTGCAGGTGCACGGCGGTCCCGCTGCGGCAGCTACCCCGCGCTACATCTCCGGTGGCGAGGGCGGCAACGCGCTGGTGCGCGAACTGGTCAAGGAAGGCTATTTCGTGTTCATGCCGAACCCGCGCGGCAGCTACGGCCAGGGATCGAGCTTCACCAGCGCCAACCGGAAGGATTTCGGCGGCGGCGACTGGCGCGACATCCTGGCCGGCGTCGACGCCGCCATCAGGCAGGCGCCGGTGGACGGCAAGCGCCTGGGCCTGATGGGCCACTCCTACGGCGGCTTCATGACGATGTGGGGCGTGACCCACAGCCAGCGCTTCAAGGCCGCGGTGGCCGGCGCCGGCATCGCCAACTGGATCAGCTACTACGGCCAGAACGGCATCGACCAGTGGATGGTGCCCTTCTTCGGTGCCACCATGTACGACGACCCGGCCGTGTACCGCGCGGCCTCGCCGATCGAGTCGATCAAGGCCGCGAAGACGCCGACCCTGATCTACGTGGGCGAACGCGACGTCGAGTGCCCGCCGGCGCAGTCGCTGGAGTTCTGGCATGGACTGAAAGCGATGGGTGTGCCGACCACCTTGGTGATCTATGAGGGGGAGGGGCATGCTTTGCGCAAGCCGGAGCATCAGAAGGACCTGCGCGCGCGCGAAATCGGTTGGTTCAACAAATATCTGAAGTAAGCACGAGATGAAGAAGCTTTTACCTGCCGCCTGCCTTGCCATGTGCGGGGCCGGCGGCGCCTTCGCGCAAGACAGCGTCAAACAGGAGCCCGTCAAGGCCGAAGGCCAGCCGCAGCAGGTACTCGTCAGCGGTACCCGCGCCGACGATACCGAAACCCGCCGCCTGTCCACAGCGTCGAAGCTGGTGGTGGGGCGCGAGGAGCTCGAACGCAACGGCGACACCAGCCTCGGCGAAGTGCTCAAGCGCCTGCCCGGCATCACGATGTCCGGCGCGCCGGGGACCGGCGGCAGCGTCCAGATGCGTGGCCTCGGCAACGGCTACACCCAGGTGCTGGTGAATGGCGAGCGTCCGCCGCCAGGTTTTTCGGTCGAATCGATTCCGCCCGACCAGGTGGAGCGCATCGAGATCATGCGCGGTGCGGTTGCCGACCAGAGCACCCAGGCGATCGCCGGCACTGTCAACGTCATCCTGCGCCAGGGCTACCGGCAGAAGGACACGCAGCTGCGCATCGCCGACAATATCCAGCAGGGCCGCCATGGCGCGAATGTGTCCGTGACCGTGCCGGGCAAGCGCGGCCAGCTCACGTGGACGCTGAACGCCACCGTGTCGGAAAGCCGGCCGCACACCGATGTCACCGCCCGCGACGCCGACCTGCTGGCCGACGGCAGCTTTCAACGCTTGCAGCTGATCCGCAGCTATGGCGAGGGCAGGTCGCGCGCGCTGAACCTGGCGCCGCGCCTGTCCTGGAAATTCGACAACGGCGATACGCTGAACTTCCAGCCCTTCGTGTCCGCCAATCGCAACCACAGCGTGAACGACGCGCCGGTCGACCAGGTCGTCGGCGTCGTTCCGCCGGAGTTCGTGCTCCAGCACGCGGACTCGCGGACGACCGGGACGATGGCGCGCGGCCTTGGCGACTGGACCCACAAGATGGACAGCAGCGCGAAGCTAGAACTCAAGTTCAGCGCCGGCATCAATCGCAGCGACAGCGACAGCCTGCGCAACAACTACGGCGAAGGCGGCACGCTGAATCGGGTCCTGAGCGACGTCGATCGCGAGCGCCAGCGCAGTTTCTCGAATAGCGGCAAGTACAGCCGCCCGCTGGGCGAAGGCCATCACTTCGCGGCGGGCTGGGACGGCGAGGCCGGGCACCTGGCGCTGGTCCACCGGGCCGAAGGCGACAACAATCCCCTGTACGAGGCCTCGGGCGCGAACCTGTCCGCCGACACCCGCCGCCTGGCCCTGTTCGCACAGGACGAGTGGGACATCACCAGCCAGTGGTCCGGCTACCTGGGCCTGCGCTGGGAAGGCATCCGCAGCACCAGCGACAGCCCCGGCTACGCGGTGAAGAACACCAGCAGCGTATGGAGCCCGGTGCTGCACACCGTGTACCGCATTCCCGGTTCCAAACGCGACCAGGTGCGCGCCAGCCTGACCCGGAGCTACAAGGCGCCCGTTCTGGACGACCTGATCGCGGCGCCTTCGTTCACCAGCGATAACCACCCGACCCGTCCGGACCGCACCGGCAATCCGAATCTGAAGCCGGAACTGGCAACGGGCATCGACCTGGCCTATGAGCACTACCTGAGCCGCAGCGGGATCCTGTCGGCCAGCGCCTTCCTGCGCGACATCGACGACCTGATGCGTCGCCAGACGGCGCTGCAATCGACCAGCATCGGTCCGCGCTGGGTGTCGACGCCGGCGAACATCGGCCATGCTGTTACCCGCGGCGTCGAGCTGGAAGCCAAGTTCCAGCTGGCCGAAGTGCTCGCCGGGGCGCCGGACCTGGACCTGCGCGCCAATTACAGCCGCTACTGGTCGAGCGTCGACGACATCCCCGGACCCAATAACCGGCTCGAGCGGCAGGCCAGGCAGACCGCCAACTTCGGTCTCGATTACCGCGTGAAGAACGCGCCGCTGACGGTTGGCGGCAACCTCAACTGGACGCCACCGACCGTGGTCCAGAGCAGCGTGGCCGAGCTGTACACGACCGGCATGAAGCGCCAGCTCGACCTGTATGGATTGTGGAAGTTCAGCGCCAATACGCAGTTGCGGATTTCGGGGAACAACCTGCTGCCGCGCAGGTATGAGACTGCGCGGGTGGATGATCTCGGTGAACTGGTGCAGGCGCTGGATACGTCGGTGCGCACTTACACGACGCTGGCTGTGCGGCTCGAACTGAAGATCTAAGGAAGCTGGGTGGGCACTCCATACCCACCCAGCGAATTCACTGCGGGGCCTTCTGCGTTCCCGCTGCAACGGCTACCTGCGCCGCCGCCTTCTCCGGATTCAACACCACCTGCACGTAGTTGTCCGGCTTCAGGTAGCGCTGCGCCGCCGCCTTCAGGTCCGCCACGCTCAGCTTCTGCACTTCCTTGTCGAAGGTGAGGATGGTGGCCGGGTCGGTGCCCTCGGTCAGCGAGGTCTGCAGCGCGGCCAGCCAGTAGCCGTTTTCCTTGAGCGACTTGCGGTAGGTCTGCAGCCAGTTGGTCTTGACCTTGTCGAGGTCGGCCTGGTCCGGGCCCTGGGTGCGCATGCGCTCGATTTCGGCGAAGGTTGCGCTGAGCACCTTGTCGACGTTTTCCGGACCGGTCGGCAGGGTTACGCCCACCGTGTAGTGGCTGTAGGGGATGCGCGTCATCGAGGCTTCCATGCCGCCGCCGTAGATCAGGCCCAGCTTCTCGCGCAGCACGTCGATGATGCGGATGTTCATCACCTCGGTCAGGGCCGACAGGCGCAGCTCTTCGAGCTCGTTGACCTCGGCGGCGCCGGTGAAGGTCAGCGAGACCGTGCTCTTGTCTTCCGAACCGCTGTTGACTTCCTTCTTGACCACGCCTTTCACGGGGCGGATGCCGAGGTCGCGGAAAGCGACCGGAATGCTAGGGGTCGGCAGGCTGGCCAGGTAGGTGGACAGCAGGGGCTTGATGGCGTTGACATCGAAGCTGCCGACGAAGATGAAGGTCAGGTCCTTGGCGCTCGAGAAGCGCTGGCGGTAGATGGCGATCGCGCGGTCGAGGTCGATGCTGGCGAAGTCCTCGGGCTTCAGGGCGCGCGGGGCGCGCGGATTGTCGCCGTACAGGGTCTTGACCAGCACGTCGCCGAACAGCGCGCCCGGCTGCGAGGCGCGGTTGCGCGCCAGTTCGATCTGCTTGCCGATGAAGGATTTGTACAGGTTTTCGTCGCGGCGCACGCCGGCGAACTTCAGCCACACCATCTGCAGCATGGTCTCGATGTCGGTGGCGCCCGCGGTGCCGGCGACCACGTCGGTGTTGTTGCCCAGGCCGGCGCTGACGGCGGCCGCCTTGCCGGCCAGGATCTTGCGCATGTCGAGGGGCGAGAAATCCTTCAGGCCCATCGCGGCGACGATGGTGTCGGCGTAGCGCGCGTTGAACATGTCCTTGGTGTCGAACAGGCTCTGGCCGCCGAAGCGGGCGGCGCTCATCAGCACCTGGTCGTTGCGGAAGCTGGTCGGCTTGAGGATCACCTTCACGCCGTTCGACAGCACCAGGCTGGTGGTGCCGAGGCGCTCGTCGCGGCTCTCGGCGACGATGCTGCCGGGAGCGGGCGGCTTGTCCATCAGCTGCGCCGCCACCGCCTTCTCGTCGTGGGCCTTGACGTCGCGGCGCTCGGCGGCGGCGACCGCGGCCAGCAGCTGCTCGCCGGTCGGTATCGCTGCGGCTTCCTTGGCCGGGCCGGTATAGATCACCAGCTTGCCCGAATCGGCGGGGATGGTGCGGCGCGCGTAGGCGTTGATCTCCGCGGCCGTGATGCCGGGCAGGAGTTCGCTCACGTAGCGGTATTCGTTCTCGATGCCGGGGATTGATTCGCCTTCGAGGAAGTTGCGGATGTATTCGGCGGCCAGGCCGCCCGAGTCGGTCTTGTCGCGTTCGTTCCAGGCGCGCTCGTAGGTGCGCATCACGCCTTTCTTCATGCGATCGAGTTCGGCCTCGCTGAAGCCGAAGCGGCGCGCGCGTTCGTTCTCCTGCACCAGGGCGTCGATCGCCGGGTTGGCGCCGCCTTCGCCCAGCGCCGCCATTGCGTTGTAGGAGCGGTAGCGCGGCGTCAGGCGGCCCAGCGCGCTGCTGGCGCCCATGAAGGGCGGCGAGGGCAGCTGGGCCAGTTCGGACAGGCGCTGGTTCAGCATGCCGGCGAACAGGCCTTCGACCAGCTGCTCGCGGTAGCCGCCGATGGTGGCGCGCTCGCTGAAGGGCATCACCGGATAGCGGATCAGGACCGAGGCCGGGCCGGCTTCCTTGTCGGTCACGACCAGCGCCTCGGTTTCGAGACGGGGCGGGATCTGGGCATAGGCGCGCGGGCGCGGCGAGGCCGGGTTCTTCAGGCCGCCGAAGTGGCGCTTGATCAGCTGCTCGGCCTGGACCGGGTCGATGTCGCCGACCGCCACCACGGCCATCAGGTCGGGACGGTACCAGTCGCGGTAGAAGCGGCGCAGGGCTTCGGGCTTGAAGCTGCGCAGGGTGTCTTCCTTGCCGATCGGGAGGCGCTCGGCATAGCGCGAGCCGTTGTACATCTTCGGCATCAGGACCTTCTGCATGCGGTCGCCCGCGCCTTTGCCGAGGCGTAGCTCTTCGAGCACGATGTCGCGCTCCTTGTCGATGTCGGCATCGTTCAGGGTCAGGCCCTGGGCCCAGTCCTGCAGCACCTGGAAGGCTTTGTCGAGATCCTGCTTGCCCTCGGCCGGCACCGGCAGCACGTAGACGGTTTCGTCGAAGGAGGTGTAGGCGTTCAGGTCGGCGCCGAATTTCACCCCGATCGACTGCAGGTAGGACACCAGCTCGTGCTTCTTGAAATGGGTCGAACCGTTGAAGGCCATGTGCTCCGTGAAGTGGGCCAGGCCCTGCTGGTCTTCGTCCTCGAGGATGGAGCCGGCCTTCACCACCAGGCGCAGCTCCAGCTTGTGCTCGGGCTTGCGGTTCTTCTGGATGTAGTAGGTGAGGCCGTTCGGCAGCTTGCCGACCTTGAGCTGGGGCGCGACCGGCAGTGGGGCATTCAGGTCGAGGCTCGCAGCGACAACCAGCGGCGAGGTGAGCAGGATGGCGGTGAGCAGGGTGGTGCGGGCAAGGCGGACGAACATGCGAGATGCTCCGGTTGAGCAATAAAAAATCATTCTACCCTGCGCGGCCCGCAGCACAGTGGTTGTCGAACACCATAGTTGCACCGAAAGAGTGCAGTGATCGTTGTCAATATGCAACAAGCTTCCGAGCCCGGCGGTGGCCGGCTGCGCCCCGGGCTGCGATTGCCGCCATCCGGCCCGGTGCAAGGCTGGCAAATCCATTAAAATAGCGGGTTTCCGCACTGCCCCCGAGGAACCCGCATGCCCATGTCCACCACCCAGGAAATCGTCGACGAACTGCGCGCAGGGCGCATGGTCATTCTGGTCGACGAGGAAGACCGTGAGAACGAGGGCGACCTGGTGCTCGCCGCCGAACACGTCACGCCCGAAGCGATCAACTTCATGATCCGCCACGCGCGCGGCCTGGTCTGCCTGACCCTGTCGGAAGAGATCTGCGACCGCCTCGAACTGCCGATGATGACGACCCGGAACGGTACCTCCTTCGGCACCAATTTCACGGTCTCGATCGAAGCGGCCGAAGGCGTCACCACCGGCATCTCGGCGGCCGACCGCGCCCGCACCATCCAGGTGGCGGTGGCGAAGAACGCGAAGCCGGAAGACCTGGTGCAGCCGGGCCACATCTTCCCGCTGCGCGCAGTGAAGGGCGGGGTGCTGATGCGCGCCGGCCATACCGAGGCGGGCTGCGACCTGACCGAGATGGCGGGCCTGACGCCGGCTTCCGTGATCTGCGAGATCATCAAGGAAGACGGCACCATGGCGCGCCTGCCGGACCTGCTCGAGTTCGCCGAGGAGCACAAGCTGAAGATCGGCACCATCGCCGACCTGATCCACTACCGCAGCCAGACCGAATCGCTGGTCGAGCGCGTGGCCGAGCGCCAGCTGTCGACCGTGCACGGCGAGTTCAAGCTGGTCGCCTTCCGCGACAAGCCGAGCGCAAGCGCCCACCTGGCGCTGGTGCACGGCACGCCGGAAGCCGACAAGGAAACCCTGGTGCGCGTGCACCAGCCGGTCTCGATCGTCGACCTGCTGGACAACCGCGCCACCTCGCACTCGTGGAACCTGTCGACGGCGATGCAGGCGATCAAGGCGGCGGAAGCCGGCGTCATCGTGCTGCTGAACTGCGGCGAGACGGCCGACGAGCTGTTCGCCCAGTTCGCCGACAAGTCGGCGCCGCGACAAGGCGGCCGCGCGGCGAATCTCGACCTGCGCACCTACGGTATCGGCGCCCAGATCCTCAAGCAGGTGGGCGTGTGCAAGATGAAGCTGCTGGCGAATCCGCGCAAGATGCCGTCGATGGTCGGCTTCGACCTGGAAGTCACGGGTTACCTGGCCAAGCCGGAAGCGTAAACATCGAGCGTATCAGGCGCGAGCGATGCGCCTGACGCGCTACCATTCAAACATTTACAGTAAACAGAAAAAGAGGCAGCCATGACGGTAGGAACTTTTGAAAGCAATATGCAGGGTGAAGGCCTGCGCATCGGGATCGTGCAGGCACGATTCAATGCCGACGTCGGCCATGGCCTGCTGTCGGCCTGCCTGGCGGAGCTGAAGCACCTGGGCGTGGCGGACGAGGACATCCTGCACGTGACCGTGCCGGGCGCCCTGGAAATCCCGCTGGCCCTGCAGAAGATGGCCGAAACCCAGCAGTTCGACGCCCTGATCGCACTGGGCGCCGTGATCCGCGGCGAGACCTACCACTTCGAGCTGGTCTCGAACGAGTCGGGCGCCGGCATCACCCGCATCGGTCTGGACTACGGCATGCCGATCGCCAACGCCGTGCTGACCACCGAGAACGACGAGCAGGCCGAAGCGCGCATGGCCGAGAAGGGCACGGACGCCGCCCGCGTCGCCGTCGAGATGGCCAACCTGCTGCTCGGCCTCGACGAGCTGCAGGCCGAAGAAGAATAACCGGTAGCAAGGTAAGAACATGATTGACAAGAGCATTCACGCCAACCCGAACAAGAACCGCACGCCGCGTCACCGCGCGCGCGAGTTCGCGTTGCAGGGCCTCTACCAATGGCTGCTGAACAATGAGCCGGCCTCGACGGTCGTCAACCACATCCGCGCCGCCCACGGCTTCGACAAGGCCGACGCCGAGTACTTCACCGAGCTGCTGAACGGCACGATCGCCCAGTCGGTCGAACTGCGCGAGACCCTGGCCCCGACCTTGGACCGTCCGATCGCCGAACTGTCGCCGATCGAACATGCGGTACTGCTGCTGGGCGCCTGGGAGCTAAAGAACAAGATCGAGATCCCGTACCGCGTCGTGATCAACGAAGCGGTCGAGCTGACCAAGTCCTTCGGCGGCATCGACGGCCACAAGTACGTGAACGGCGTGCTGGACCGCCTGGCGGGCAAGCTGCGCCCGGACGAGGCGGCGGCGGACGCAAAGCGCTGATTGCCGTACCGCACTATATATATGTGCACAAGTGAAACGCCCCGGGAGACCGGGGCGTTTTTTTTGGCGCTGTTCGCGCTAAGTGTTGAATCTGCCGAGCGCCGCTCTCAAAAAGGCGTCTGGACTGGCAATGCGCTGGCCATCCAGCGCCCAGCGCCAGCCGAAGTAGTGGTCCAGGTAACGGCTGGCRAYGCCGCGGAAAGGCAGCAGCCAGGTGCGCATCCGGCTGTGATAGGCGTTCACGTTCTGGATGTGCAGCGCACCGCGCTTTCGTTCGCCGGCGCTCGCGTTGATGGCCTCATGYGAAATCCCGACCTCCCGCGCGAATGCCGGGTAGGCCGCATGGCTGTCGGTCACCAGCAGCACGTCGGGTGCCAGGCGCGGYCCCAGGTGTTGCACCAGCTGCCGCTTGCTSACGCTGCCCTTGCCGGTCACGGCGTCGATGGTCTGGCCGCTGCGATCGCGCGCCACCAGGATGCACACTTGTTCATTCGAGATCCCACGCTTTGTCGCCTTGCCGCCGCGTCTTCGTGGCGGACGGTCGAGATGTCTGGAGCCCTTGTGCGATTCGAGCACATACATCTCATCGGCTTCCGCAATGCCGCTCAGCCGCTGCGGGCGGTCATCCTTGCTCAGGGCCAGGAAACGGTGGCGCCATCGAAAGCTGGTCGCACTGGCCACGCCGATCTCGCGCGCCGAGCGGCGCACGCTGCGGGAGTCGAGCATGCAGCCGAGGTAGTCGAGTCAGTATCCTTTTTTGGACTGCCTCGCGCGGCCAATAGCAGCCATAGACTTGGGCTCATCGACGATCAGCTTGCTGAGCTGTAGTCCCCGGCGCAGCGATCACATCGCGCGGAACAGGTGCACGTACATCATACTGACACGCAACTGTTCAGGTCTGGTGTGCAGAGTCAGCATCAACCTGCCGAACTCGTCACGGACCGCGCTCGCGACGCAATCCATGTTCACGATCGTGCCCCGGTGGATCTGGCAGAACTGATCCGGGTTGAGCTGGGGCAGCAGGTCCTTCAGGCTTTGGCGGATCAACGATGAGCCCTCCTGCGTCACCACGTTGACGTACCTGTCCACGGCCTGGAAGTAGGCGACCTGCTCGACCGGGATCATGAGCACCTGGTTGCCGCACGCCGCGCGGATCTTGGTCAGCGGCTTCGACACCGGCGCCGGCGCGGGGGCCGGCAGCGCATGCATTTGCTGCACCAGCTGCGCCAGGCCGTCCGCCGGGCTGGACAGGGCAAGGCGCTGGCGCAGGCGTTCGATGGTCTTGCCCAGCCGCACTTCGTTGACGGGCTTGAGCACATAGTCTGCCGCCGCCTGCTCGAACGCGTTCACCGCGTAGTCGTCGTAGGCCGTCACGAACACCACCTGCGGGAACGGCCGAGTGCCATCCCAGCGTTCGGCCAGTTCCTCGGCCGCTTCCAGCCCGCTCTGGCCGGGCATCTTGATGTCGAGGAACAGGATGTCGGGCCGCAGCGCCAGGGCCTGCTCGACCGCGTCCACCCCGTCCGGGCTGATCGCGGCGATCTCCAGTTCCGGCCACAGTCGCCGCAGGCAATGGACAAGCTTGGCGGCGAGGAGTTCTTCGTCTTCGGCGATGAGTGCGCGTGGGTTCATGGAAGTGCCAGTGGCAAGGTGATGCGGGCGACGGCGCCGTGCGGGACCGCGGGTTCGAGCGCGAGCGTGGCGCGCTCGCCGTACAGGCCGCGCAGCCGTTCGCGGGTATTGGCAAGGCCGACACCGGAGCCGGCCCTGGCAGCAGGGCGGTCCAGGCCGAGCCCGGAATCGCGGACCGTGATTTCCAGCGAGTCGCCGTGCCGGTTCGCGCTCACGACGAGCTCGCCGCCACCGATCTTCGGCTCAAGCCCGTGGGCGATCGCGTTCTCCACCAGGGGCTGCAGTAGCATCGGCGGCACGCAGGCTCCGGCCAGCGCGTCGGGCAGGTGCAGCGAAAAGCGCAGCCGCCTCCCCATGCGCACCGCCATCAGGCCGAGGTAGGCGTCCAGCAGGTCGAATTCCTGTGCCAGCGTGGTCGCCTCGGCGCGCGACGAAATCAGCGTGGCGCGCAGGTAGCGGATCAACTGGTCGAGCATGTGGCAGGCGCGCTCGGCGTCCAGCGTGATCAGGCTCTCCAGGTTGGCCAGAGTATTGAACAGCATATGCGGCTCGAGCTGGGCCTGCAGCACTTGTAGCTGAGCTTGTGTCGCCTGGCGGGCGACGGCCTCGGCGCGCACCCGTTCGCGCGCGGCCGCCGCTTCGATGTGGGCGGTGCGCTCCTGGCGTGAGAACAGGAACATGCCGCAGACGGTAGTGTATCCCGTGATCAGCACGTCGCGCATGATAACGTCGGCGCCGGGCATCGCCGATCCGAGGATGCGGTACGCCAGCGCCGCACCGGCATAGGTGGAAATTGGGGTGGCTGCCACGACGACGACAAGGAGAATGAGCCACTGTTTCGCGCCCCAGTCCGGCTGGCGCAACAAGGCCAGGCGTACGGCATCCACGACGAGGTACGAGAGCAACCCGATGCACAGCGCCAGGACCAGGTGCACGAAGAGGGACTCGAACAGGGACTCCAGCCCATCGCCTTCGATGATCGTGACGAACACGCCGAGCATCAGGCACAGGACGGTGGCATATCGCATGTCCTTGACGAGCTGCCTGAACGGGAAGCCGTGGACGGGGTCCGCGATTGGGGCCGGCTGGATGGCTAGCTGCATGGTTGTCGATTCGAAATTGGTGATGCGAAGCATTGTGCCGAGTTGGCGGGCGCCGCACAACAGGTCTGCGGCGAAACGATGGCTGGAGGGAGCGAAACGTTCCTTTGATTGTATAAAACCGTGAGGGCTTAAATGAGCGTGCTGCGCGATATCGAGCTGTGGAAGAACCCGGACGGCCTGGCCGAAGTCGAGCGCAGCATCGTCAAGCGCAAGCTCGGCTTCTTGGTGACCGCCAACTCGCTGGCGGTGCTGACGCCGCCCGCGCCGTCGTCCGGGGTGGGATGCTGTGAACGACCCGGCTCGAGCTGCGGTCAGGGAGCGCTGATTTCCTTGACCAGACCATCCGCGTGATAAACGTGCTGCAAAGCATCGAGAATCATTCCCGCGTCGATTCCCACAGTGCGGTTGACGCGCGAATCGTACCAGTACGCCCCGCCCAACGCGTGGATGTTGGTGTCAAACACCAACCCAATGATCTCACCGCTCCGATTGAGCATCGGGCTGCCCGAATTACCTCCGGTAATGTCATTCGTCGTGACGAAATTCATCGGCCGTGTTTTTTCCAGGCGCGACTTTGCTCTATGCCACGATGCCGGCAACGCGAAGGGTTCGGCACCGGTATCGCGTTCAAAAGCGCCCCCAACCGTGGTGAACGCAGCAACATGGTGATCAGGTTCATCCCAGCCTTTCACTTGGCCATAAGAAAGACGCAGGGTGAGGGTGGCATCCGGATATGTGCTCGTTCCTTGCTTGTCAAAGCGCGCGAGCGCGATCAGTTCCGCGTTCTTCTGTACGACCGACTCCACCTGCTCCTCGTACCGTGTGCGCAAGGCGCGCGCCTCGTCGTCAATCGCGAGCGCCAGCTGGATGAAGGCATCATCCGTGTGTGCAATTGCGTCGCGCCCACCCGACCACAAGGATTTGCGCACCTCCGGGTCGCCAAGACGGCTGTGCCCAATCAAGGCTGAGCTCAACTGGTCCGGAGACATTTTTCCAAACACGCGCTTAAGCAGCGGATGGTCGACACCGAGCTTCTCGCGCAGCTTCGTCAACGAGAGCGACAGCTTCACCTGCTCGAACGCAGGGTGTACCGGCGAGTCGGAGAACAATGCCGCCTCCATCGACGGAAGCCGCGCGTCATTGAATTCGGCCAGGCGCGCTGCGCTGGGCTTTTCCCGTTCCTGCGCGGCGCGCACAAGCATGCGGGCGAACTTGAAATACATGCTGTCGAAGCCGTCACCGCGTTCGATCAGCCGATAGGGCTTGGCGATCGTACGATAAGTCGTTTGCGCGCTGGCGATTGCGTTCCACGGATCCCCCACCTTTGCCAGTAGCTCCGGCTTGGCCGCAACGTACCGGCGCAAGGCAGCCTCATCTTCCTGCTTATTGCGCATCAGTTCAGGGTCACGCAAGGCGGCGATCTGTCCTGACAGGACCTTGTAACTATTCTCCACGAAGAACAAGTGCTCTTCCGTCGTGCGCTTCGCTTCGGCGCTTTCCTTGCTGTACTGTTCCAGGACACCGCGCGACTCAGCCACGCTCAGCAATGTATCGGGCAAGATCACATCGCGCAGCGTTTCTAGTTGAGCGACGGTGAGCTGCCGCTGGGTCGAGCCTGGATGTCCGACCACGAATACCGCGTCGCCTTCCTTGATTCCGGCTGGCGCGAACTTAAAATAATCCTGGACCACGGCGGGCGTGCCGTTCTCGTACACCCTGACGAGTGTCATGTCCAGGTCGTAGCGCGGAAAATTGAAGTTATCGGGATCACCGCCGAAAAATGCGATTGCCTTCTCCGGTGACCATACGAGTCGGGTGTCGGTGAAACGATGATAACGATAGAGGTGGTAGCGGCCGCCGTGATACAGGTCGACGACATCGCAGCGTGTCTTCGCCGAGTCGGTTCCAATGCAGGCGGAGACCAGCTGTGCCTTGATCGCGTTTTGCGCCTTCTGGAAGGCCTGCCCCTCCAGGCCGGTTGTCGCCCGCTTCACTTTGTCGCTGACGTCCGTGATCTGTTCAAGGCGGTCCAATTCCAGTCCCGGGCAACGCATTTCCCGTTCGCGGTGCTGTGCGAGAAAGCCGTCCTGCAAATAATTCTGCTTCGCCGTCGAGAGCTGGTCGATGCACTGTGATACGCAGTGGTGATTCGTCATCATCAGACCGTCTTTGGAAACGAACGCTGCGGTGCAGTCATCTCCATACAGTGCCGTACTGCGCATGACATGCTGGACCCAGCCAGAGTCCGGTGCGAAACCGATCTCGCTGGCCATGCGGCTGGCTGGAAGATTATCAAGCGTCCACATCCCTTCGGCGGCCATCGCCATTCCAGGGATCGCAAGTAGAATAAAAAGCGGCCGGAACTGCATTATTGTCTCCTTTGCATGTGTTGCGTCCTTGCGTATCCGGTCAAGCGCGCCGGGTCGATGCTGCTTCGGTTAACGCGGTTCAGTTTGCGTAGGCCGCTTTGTCGTCCGCGGTCGTTGCCGGCGCCAGGAAGACGCCCGTCGCGCCCGTCATGCCGACGCCCGTGCCGACCACCGCGACCTTGGTGAATTGCAGCTTGCGTACCCTCTCCTCGTTGACGGTGAAGCCCGAGCAGCCCGCAGCGGGCGTGCACTGGAAGCGAACCACCCCGAATGGCCAGGGGCCGGCGAAGCTGTCAGGACCGATCGGGTCAAGCGTGACGGGGCCTCGCGAATAGTCCAGCGTCACCCTGCCATCCCGTGCCTTGACGGTATACAGCACATGCAACTCGTCGCTGTAAAACTCGCCCTCATACGCCTTCAGCTCGCTGTCTGTCAGCCTCGCGCGTGCAATACGCGTGGCGCGCGTGGCATGCACGTTGCGATACCAGGTGCCACCGGCGACGATGCCGTCGGCCCCGGGCGGATCGAAACTGAAGCTCGCGTTGGCCGTCTTCATGAAGAACGCGTTCCCGCTCGCCGGATAGAATAGAGCCTTGTCGTCGCCGTTAAGCCAGCCGATCAGGCGGCCATTTTCCTTGGCGAAGGTAACCGTCGAGTCCGGACCCAGCGCGTAGGTGCCCGCCAGCGCATCCAGTTCGGACGGATCTTTCGGCACCTCGGCGCTGTCTTCATAGTCTGGCACCGGCGCCGGCAGCGGATCGAGCTGACGGTCTAGCCAGATGTCGGCGATGCGCTGGCCCAGTCGCGTGGCGAGGACGTCCGCGCTGTTGCCGAGGATGACGACTGCCAAGTGCTGGTCGGGAAAGCGTGCGAAGTAGGTGCGAAAGCCCGCGTCCACGCCGTTGTGGTCGATATTCCTGAGACCACGGTACTTGCCCACCCAGACGCCATCGCCGTAGCCGGTCTCCTTGCCATTGTCGAGCACGGCCGACTGCTGCATCTCGGCCAGAAGCTTCTTGCCGCCCACCCGCGCCGAGTCGAAGTTGTTGGCCCACAGGACCAGGTCGTCCGCCGTCGTGAAGAGGCTGGTGGGGCCGACCGTCGAATACGACAAGGCGAAGCCTTCGTAGCCGCCATTCGCGGCCGGCTGGTAGGACTGCGCGCGACCCGGCACGAGCGTGCCGTACTGCTCGTGGAAGAAGCTGTGCCTCATGCCGAGCGGCTCGAAGATGCGTTCCTTGGCAAACGCCGCCAGCGACTTGCCTGACGCGCGTTGAACAACTCTGCTGAGCAGCGTGAAGCTGGTGTTGCAGTAGGAGAACTCGCTTCCGGGTGCAAAGTTCAGGGCGCGCTGGCGCTGCACCAATCGCATGATATCGGCGTCGGTGATGACATCGTCCATGCGCCATCCCGCCATCGCCAGCAGGCTCCATTCGTCGCGCAAGCCGCTCGTGTGGTTCATCAGGTGGCGGATCTTGATGACCTGACCAAAGTCGGGCAGCTCAGGCAGGTATTTGCGCACGTCGTCGTCGAGCGACAGCTTGCCGTCCTGATCCAGCAGCAGGACCGCGAATGCGGTGAACTGCTTGGACAGCGAGGCGATGTGGAAATCCGTCGTGGGAGTGATCGGCCGGCCCTGTTCGATGTCGGCCATGCCGAATGCGTGCCGGTAGACGACCTTGCCGTCTTTGACGACCTCCACGGCGGCACCCGGCATGCCGGGCTTGTTCCATTTTGCGAACAGGGCATCAACCTGCTGTTGCTTGCTTGGGGTTTGCATCTTCGCATGCGCCGCTTCGCTGGACCAGCCGGGGACGTAGGCCAACAGCAGCGCCGAGAGCAGCGCGAGGTGGCGTGTTTTCATCGTGTGGTCTCCTGCGGATTTTCGGACGGCTTACAACGAGTCGTCGCCCAGCGCACTCTTCAAGGTGTCGAACGCTGGCTTGAAGGCGTCACGCTGCGTGACCGCGAGCGCAAACGCGCGATGCCGGCTCGGCACATAGACCGCAGCTGTCCCCCAGAAGCCGCTGTGGCCATAGGCCTTCAGGCCGTTGATGTCGTATTCGAAGATGCCGAGGCGGTAGGGACTGTCGGGCGGCAAGCCTTGCTTCGACAACATCACGTCCAGCGTGCCGGGGCGCTTGAACACCTTGCCGTCGAACAGCGCGTACAGGAAACCTGCCATGTCCTGCGGCGTGGCGACCAGGCCGCCGCCGCCATACGTGTCCGCCGTCGGGTTCCAGTCGTGGGTGTCATGACCGTCCAGGATCAGGTGGGCGCGCGGCCCGGCCTGCGGTGCCGGCGGCTCATTGGCTTCCCACCAGGTGGCGGAGAGGCCCAGCTTGTCGAAGTCCAGCGTCCGGCGTACCGCCGTGGCCAGCGGCAGCCCGGTCAGGCGCTCGATGATGTTGCCGAGCAGGCAGTACCCACTGTCCGAATAAAAGAATCTCACGCCGGGCGCGGCCACCGGGTCGGTCCATTTTACTAACCACTCGAGCTGGCTCTGGCGCGTCCATGCGGCCGATGGCTGGGTCTCGATCTGCCGCAGGAATTCCCTGGTTTGCGCGTGGTCGGCCATGCCCGAGGTGTGCGACAGCAGATGGCGCACGGTGATGTGCGCGGTGTCGTAGCCATCCTTCTCGAGCAGAGCGATATAGGCCGGGTCGACGTAGGTGCGGATGCTCTCGTCGAGCTTGATCTTGCCGTCTTCCCACAGGCGCAGGATGGTCGCGGCGGTGTAGGTCTTGGTATTGCTGGCGAGGCGGAACGATGTGTTCGGCTTGAGCGCGGGATCGCCACCAACGGCGGTCAGGGCCACCGGAGCGCCGGCCGGACCGGGCATGATTTCGGCAAGCGCGATGCCGGCTCCCGGCGCAGCGGCGACGAGTCTGGCATCCAGTGTGTCGAGCGGCGTGGCCAAGGCGGCGCCGGCGGCGCAAGCGGCGATCAGGAACGTGGTCAGTCTGGTGCGTGTCATTCTGTCTCCCATAATGATTGGCGGACATCCCTCTGTGGTCGTTGGAAGCGCTACTCTAGGACAGGGACGCGGCACGGCACACGATCGTGCGACAGAACACGGATTCGGAAGCATGAGTTGCTCATGCCGGCACATGAATCGCTCCGGCATTGCTTGCCTGGGCTTGGGTCTTTCCATTCGCCGCTTGGCCCGACCAGCCGGGGGACGTGAGCCACCGTATCTCGCGCACGACCGGCAAACAATATATTGATTTATATATTGTTAGGACATATAATATCCTTTGGTTGAATGTCGTTTGAAGGAGGCGGCCCATGGCGCGCGATCAAAACAAGCTCGATTTACAGGAAATGCAGGCCGCCGCCGCGCGAGCATGCGCGCTGCTGAAAGCTCTCGGCAACCCCGACCGCCTGCTGCTGTTGTGCCAACTGACCCAAGGTGAATTCTGCGTCAGCGAACTCGAATCCATGCTTGGCATCCAGCAGCCGACGCTCTCGCAGCAACTCGGCGTGCTGCGAGAAGAAAAGCTGGTCGATACCCGGCGCGAAGGCAAGCAGATCTACTACAGCCTTGCCAGCAAGGAGGCGACCGCCGTGTTGCAGGTCCTTTATCAACAATTTTGTATCAATCCGTGAGCTGACGATCATGAGCATCGACTGGATTCACTTCACTCCCTGGAGGGCGCTGGCCGGCGGACTGGTCATCGGCCTGGCCGCTTCAGCCTTTGTGCTTCTCAACGGCAGGATCGCCGGTATCAGCGGCATCCTCGGCGGACTGCTGCGCCCAGCGCAAGGGGACGTCGCCTGGCGCCTTGCCTTCCTGGCCGGCCTGATCGGGGCACCGCTTGTCTACGCTCTGTTTGCGCCCCTGCCCCAGGCTCGCATCGAGGCCGGCGACGGAACGCTGATCGCGGCGGGCCTGCTGGTCGGACTCGGCACCCGCTACGGCGCCGGCTGCACCAGCGGTCACGGCGTGTGCGGCCTGTCGCGCCTGTCTGTGCGCTCGCTGATTGCGACGGCTTCATTCATGGTCGCCGGTTTCGTGACGGTGTTCGTGTTGCGGCATCTGATTGCTTGAGGAGGAATAGACCATGAACATCTTAAGTGCACTGGTCGCCGGTCTGGTCTTCGGGATCGGCCTGATTGTCTCGGGAATGACGAATCCCGCCAAGGTCCAGGGCTTTCTCGACCTGGCCGGCAACTGGGATCCTTCGCTGGCTTTCGTCATGGGCGGCGCCATTCTGGTCGGACTGGTCGCATTCCGCCTGGCCGGCAAGCGTGAGCGCTCGCTGCTTGGCGAGGCGATGCGCCTGCCCACCGCCACGGCGATCGATCGCCGCCTGGTCCTGGGCAGCCTCGCATTCGGTGCCGGCTGGGGCCTGGCCGGCTTCTGCCCCGGCCCGGCGCTGGCATCCCTCGCCACCGGTGGCACCAAGCCCATGCTGTTCACCGGCGCCATGCTGGGCGGGATGCTGGTTTTCGAGATCCTGGAGCGTCGTGTCGCCACCGGCAGAACGCGCGCCGCGTGATCGGAGGCTGCCATGCTGAGCTCGCTGATACTTGGTTTCGCGGTGGGTCTGATCCTGGCTCTCACCGGCGCCGGCGGCGGAATTCTCGCCGTGCCGATGCTGGTATTCGGCACCCAGATTGAAGTGGCGCAAGCCGGTCCGATCGGCCTGATGGCGGTCGGCATGGCGGCGGCGTTGGGCGCCATCCTCGGGTTGCGCGCCGGGGCGGTGCGTTATCGCGCGGCGCTCCTGATCGCCGTGACCGGCATGCTGTTGTCCCCAGCCGGTCTATGGCTGGCGCGCCGGATCGATAACCGCTGGCTCGGCGTGCTGTTCGCGCTGGTGCTGCTGTACGTCGCATATAACACCTTCCGAAAGTCATACTCCGCCAGGCACGCCATGGCGGATGCTCCGACGCGGCAACCGGTCTGCGTACGCGGCCCCGCTGACGGGCGCTTCGTCTGGACTCGCCCGTGTGCCCGTGCGCTCGCCCTCTCAGGATCGATCGCCGGACTGTTGTCCGGCCTGCTGGGCGTCGGCGGCGGCTTCGTGATGGTGCCTGCGCTGCAGCGCTACACCGACCTGCCAATGCAGCCTGCGGTGGCAACCTCGCTGGCCGTGATCGCCCTGATCTCGACGGCCGGCGTGGTCACGAGCGCGGCCGGTGGCACGCTGGCCTGGGGCATCGCCCTGCCCTTTTCGGCCGGCGCGCTGGCCGGCATGCTGGGCGGCCGCACGCTGTCGGCGCGGCTGGCCGGCCCCCACCTGCAACGCGCCTTTGCCGCCGTATCCGCCGCCGTCGCGATCGGCATGATCGCCAAGGCATTCCTGTAATCCTCAACGCTGTCCCGGGAGCTCACCATGCATCTCAATCCGATCCAGCTGTTCGACACCGAATCCTCGACCTTCACTTACATCCTTGCCGTCCCTGAAAGCACGGACGCGGTCATCATCGACCCCGTCGACCGCCACTGGGAGCGCGATCTGCGCCACCTCGAGCGCCTCGGCCTGAAGCTGGCCTGGGTGCTCGAAACCCATGCCCATGCCGACCACATCACCTCAGCCGGCAAGCTGCGCCAACTGACTGGAGCGAAAGCCGCGGTGCCGGGCGGTTGCGGCATCGCGCCAGCCGAAACGCAGCTCAACGACGGCGATACCGTGCAGTTCGGCAGCGCCGAAACGATCGAGGTCCTGCATACCCCGGGCCACACGGCCGGCAGCATGAGCTACGTCTGGCACGGCAACGTGTTTACCGGAGACACACTGCTCATCGACGGCTGCGGCCGCACCGACTTCCAGAGCGGCAGCGCCGACGCCCTGTACGACAGCGTGACGCGCAAGCTGTTCGCCTTGCCCGACGATACCCGCATGTGGCCCGGACACGACTACAAAGGCCAATCGGTATCGACGATCGGCTGGGAAAAACGCCACAATTCCCGCCTCGCAAACCGCAGCCGGGAAGAGTTCGCCAAGCTGATGGGCGAGCTGAAGCTCCCGAAACCGAGGCTGATCGACGTCGCCGTCCCGGCCAACCAGAACCTCGGGCTGCCCCACGGCGGCTAAGGCCCCACGCGGCGCGGCCCGGCGCCGCGATCGTACGCTGCCCGGCGGCGGAAAGTGCTACTGTCGAATTACTTACCTGGAGGAGCAGACATGGCTACAACGCATGGATTGACCCTGGCCGTTGGCGCATATGTACTGAGCTGTTCCGCGCTGGCGGACGACCACGCCAGGGAAATCGAGGCGATTCACAGCCAACACGGCAAGTAGGATGGGCGCGCCGCCTGGCCAGGCATCGGGGCTTGCCGAGGACGAGGCCGCAAGCCGCTTGCGCGCGGAAGGTCCGAACGAACTCCCGGCATCGAAGCCGCGCAGCCTGCTGCGGCTGTTGCGCGACGTCGTCCTCGAGCCGATGTTCCTGTTGCTTGTCGCCTGCGGCGTCATCTACATGACGCTGGGCGACCTGCAGGAAGCATTGATGCTGCTCGGTTTCGTCGTTGTCGTGATAGGCATTACCTTCTTCCAGGAGCGCCGCACCGAGCGTTCGCTGGATGCCTTGCGCGACCTCTCCAGTCCGCGTGCGCTGGTCTTGCGAAGCGGCCAGGCGCGCCGGATTCCAGGCCGTGAAGTAGTGCGTGGCGACACTGTCTTGCTGGCCGAAGGCGACCGCGTGCCGGCGGACATGCGCCTGCTCGAATCGTCGAACCTGATGGTCGACGAGTCGATGTTGACCGGGGAATCGGCGCCGGTGACCAAGCATGCGGCGCCGGCACCAGGAGCCGCCGCCGCGCTGCCAGGCGAAGAGGCATCCGGCAGCGTATTCTCGGGAACGCTGGTGACGCAAGGCACGGCGCGCGGCGAGGTTGTCGCCACTGGCGAACTTAGCGCCCTGGGAAAGATCGGCAAGTCGCTCGCCTTGCTGGGCGGAGAAAGCACGCCGATCCAGGCCGAAACCGGGCATATCGTCAAGTACGTGGCCCTGGCGGGCATGGGCCTGGCGGCCCTCCTCGCGCTCGGTTACGGCATGCTGCGCGGCGACTGGCTGCACGCCCTGCTGGCGGGCCTGACACTGGCGATGGCCATCATTCCCGAGGAATTGCCGGTCGTCCTGACCTTGTTTCTCGGACTCGGTGCCTGGCGCCTGTCCCGGGAACACGTATTGGCGCGCAACGTCCCGGCGGTCGAGCTGCTCGGCGCCACGACCGTGCTCTGCGTCGACAAGACAGGGACGCTGACCACCAACCACATGATCGTCCGCAAACTCTGGTGTCAGGGCGCGGAATACACGGCCGGTGGGGCGTCAGTCGGCCCCTTCCCCGAAACCTTCCACAGGCTGCTGGAATACGCCGTCCTGGCAAGCCACCGGCGTGCCTTCGATCCGATGGAAACCGCCATCCTCGAAGCCGGCCAGGCACTGCTGGCCGATACCGAGCATCTGCATCGGGACTGGAAACTGGTCGACGACTACCCCTTGTCGCGCCGGATGCTGGCGATGTCCCGCGTGTGGCAATCGCCCGATTCGACCAGGCGCATGATCGCGGCCAAGGGTGCCCCCGAAGCGATCGTCGACTTGTGCCACCTGGATGCGGGGCAAAGCGGGCTGATCGCCGGACAGGTGGCTCGCATGGCGGCCGGCGGCCTGCGCGTCATCGGCGTGGCAAGCGCGGTCTTTTCGGCGCAGGACCTGCCGGAGGACCAGCACGATTTCGATTTCCGCTTCCTCGGCCTGGTCGGACTGGAGGACCCGGTACGGCCGGACGTGCCCGGCGCCATCGCCGAGTGCCACGCGGCCGGCATCCGCGTCGTGATGATCACCGGAGACCACCCGGCCACCGCCCTGTCGATCGCCCACCAGTCCGGGCTGCCCGCGAACGGCAAGCTCATGACCGGCGCCGAACTGTCCTCGATGGACGACGAGACGCTCGTTGCGCGGCTGGCGCATACCGACATCTTCTGCCGCGTGCAGCCGGAACACAAGCTGAGGCTGGTGCGGGCCTTCAGGGCCAGCGGCGAAGTGGTCGCCATGACAGGCGACGGCGTCAACGACGCGCCGGCCCTGAAAGCCGCCCACATCGGCGTGGCGATGGGCGCGCGCGGAACCGACGTCGCGCGCGAAGCGGCCGGCCTGGTGCTGCTGAAAGACGATTTTTCTTCGCTGGTCATGGCGGTACGTTATGGCCGTCGCATTTTCGCCAATCTGCGCAAGGCCATCGTGTTCGTGGTCGCCGTCCATGTACCGATCGTCGGCCTGTCCATCCTGCCGGTCCTGCTCGGGTGGCCACTGGTGCTGATGCCCGCCCATATCCTCTTCCTGCAGCTGATCATCGACCCGAGCTGCTCGCTGGTGTTCGAGGCCGAGGAAGCCGAGCGGGACACCATGCGCGGCAAACCCCGCCGCCCGGATGCCCGGCTGTTCGATGCCGCAATCCTGACGAGGGGCCTGCTGCAGGGTGGCGGTCTGCTGGTCTTGCTGTGCCTGGTCTTTGTGTGGAGCAGTCATGCAACGCAATCCGGCGAAATGGCCCGTGCGGTGACGTTCACGGCGCTGGTGCTGTCGAACATCGGCCTCATCTATGTAAATCGCAGCTGGGACGGGCCTGCCTGGCAGTCGGACCGTGCGGCCAATCCCTACTTCAACTGGATGGCCTTGTTTGCCGTGCTGCTCCTGGCCCTGGTGCTGGCCACACCTGGCCTGGCGCGGCTCTTTTCATTCTCCTTGCCGCCGCTCTGGATGCTGTCGATCGCCGCCGGCAGCGCACTGCTCGGCACACTCTGGTTCGAAGCGATGAAGTCGCTGCTTCGCCATTGGCAAGGCCGTACGCTGCCGGTATCCTGAACATGCACACTCATCATCATGAAGGCGGGCTGCAATGAGGCACAAAGAATCGCACCGGATGGAACACCTCGGCTGGCTGCGTGCAGCTGTGCTTGGAGCGAACGACGGCATGATCTCGACCGCCAGCCTGCTTGTCGGCATTGCCGCGGCCCAGGCTTCGCACGGCAGCATGCTGTTGACGGGCTTTGCCAGTCTGGTGGCCGGCAGCATGTCGATGGCCACCGGCGAATATGTCTCGGTCGCCTCCCAGGCCGATACGGAAAAGGCTGCCATCAGGCAGGAAACGGCCGAGCTGGCGCATGACGGCGAAGCCGAACACCGCGAGCTGGCTGCGATCTATATGCAGCGGGGCCTGGACCAGGATCTGGCTCGTCGGGTTGCGACCCAGCTCATGGCGCACGACGCGCTCGGTGCGCATACCCGCGACGAACTGGGAATCCATGCATCCACGCAAGCGCGTCCGCTGCAGGCGGCACTCGCGTCGGCGCTGAGCTTCGCCGTCGGGGCAGCGATGCCGCTGGCGATCACGGCCTTCACCCCGGCCAGGCTGCTGGTTGCCGTGCTGGTGGCGGCCACCCTGGCCGGGCTTGCCTGCCTCGGGGCGCTCGCCGCGAAGACCGGCGGCGCACCTGCCCTGCCGGCCGCGATCCGCGTCACCTGCTGGAGCGCGCTTGCGATGGGCTCGACGATTGCCATCGGCAGCCTCTTCAAGGTAGGCATATGAACCGCACTGCGGAACTATCAATCGGCGTGCTCAATTCACGATCCGCGGATAGAGCCAGGTCGCTATCAGCATCAATACCATCAGGATGGCCAGTTGGACCAGAAAGTCGACATCCAGTCCGAACACGCTATCGGCATTCGCGATCATCAGGCGCCGCAATGCATCGACCTGGTAGGTCAAGGGATTGACGACGGCGATGCCACGCAGCCAGGGCGGCATGATATTGAGCGGATAGATAGCGTTGCTCGCGAAGAAGAGCGGCATCGTCAGTATCTGCCCTATTCCCATGAAACGCTCGCGGGTCTTGACCAGGCACGCAATGATCAGTGAAAACGTCGAGAACACGGCTGAGCCGAGCATGACCGTCGCGATGACGCCAATGCCATCCAGAATAGTGAGCCGCAATGGCACTCCCAGCAGCGCCGCCAGCAGGTAGACGACAATCGCCTGCGACACGCCACGCACGCCGGACGATATGGCGCGCCCGCCCACCAGGGCCGAACGCGGCGCCGGGCTCACCAGATATTTCTGGACGATGCCCAGGTCGCGCTCCCAGATCAGCGAAACGCCATAGAAGATCGCGACGAACAGCACGCTCTGGGCGAGAATGCCGGGAGCGACGAATTCCACATAGCCAATCCGCCCGGTCGGTATCGCATGGGCACGCGCCAGCACCTGTCCGAAGATGAGCAGCCACAACGCCGGCTGCGCCATCCGCGTGATGAGTTCGCTTGGATCGTGGCGCAGCTTGCGTATGTCGGCTTCGGCGACGGCCAGCATCTGGCCGGCGGCATCGCGCATGGTCTTGACCTTATTCGAGGCGCTGGAAGGTGCGGCGGATTGCGGCGACATTCTTGTAGTCCTCAGGTTCGATGACCGAGCTGCCTGTCAACTCGATGAACACATCGTCGAGCGTCGCCTTGCCGCCTTGCCGCGCCTTCAGTTCGATTGGCGTGCCCTGCGCAACAAGATTTCCCCGATGCATGAACGCGAGCATCTCGCATAGCTGGTCGGCTTCATCCATGTCGTGCGTCGTCATCATGATCGTGGTGCCGAATTCCTCGCGCAGCTCGCGAATGCGTTGCCAAACGCCATGGCGTGCGACCGGGTCGAGCCCGACGGTCGGTTCGTCGAGAAACAGGACGGCCGGCCGGTGCAGCATCGCCTGGGCGATTTCCAGGCGCCGGATCATCCCGCCCGAGTAGTGCTTGACGAGACGATCGGCAACCGGCGCCAGCTCCATGAATTCCAGCGCCTCCTCGATCCGCGGTTTTCTCGCGGCACGCGGGATCCGATACAGCTTGGCGGAAATCAGGAGGTTCTCGTAACCGCTCAATTCGCCATCCGACGACAGCATCTGCGACACGTAGCCGAGAGAGCGCCGCACTTCGACCGGCTCGGTCCGGATGTCGTGGCCAACCACGAGTGCCGTGCCTTCAGTGGGCGCCAGCAGGGTTGTCAGGAGCTTGATGACGGTCGTCTTGCCGGCGCCGTTCGTGCCGAGCAGACCGAAGATCGAGCCGGATGCGACCGCCATCGTCACCTTGTTCACGGCCATCAGGTTCCCGAAGCGGCGCGTCAGCGAGCGCAGTTCGACTGCCGGTCCTCCGTTCCCAGATCGGGGCTCATTCATAGCGCAATGCCTCGATCGGGTTGAGGCGCGCCGCCTTGCGCGCCGGGTAGTAGCCGAAGAAGATGCCGATCACGGCGGAGAACAGGAAGCCCCCCGCGACGGCCGCCGGCGAGATGAAGGTCGGCCACTTGGCGACCAGTGCGATGGTATAGGTCGCGGCGACGCCGGCAACGATCCCGGCCATGCCGCCGATCACGCTCATGAACACCGCCTCGGCCAGGAACTGGAGCAGGACGTGGCTGCGATGCGCGCCTATCGCCATGCGCAAGCCGACTTCCCGCGTGCGCTCGGTGACGGACACGAGCAGGATATTCATGATGCCGATGCCACCCACCAGTAGCGAGATCGATGCCACGACGGCCAGCAGCATCGCCATGATACGGCTGCTGCCCGCCGCCGTGTCGGCGATCTGGCTCAGGTTGCGCACATTGAAATCGGGTGTGTTGCCCGGCTTGATGCGGTGCCTCGAAGACAGTTTGGCGTTCACCTCATCGATCGCGGCGGGTACCTCGGCGGCGCTGGCCGCCTGCACGTAGATCTGGTTGACGTAGCCTGTCAGCCGCGGTTGCAGTCCGAAAGGATTGGGCGCCTGTGGATAGGGCGGGTTGAGGGCCGGCTGCTGGGTCGGCGTCGCCACCCCCAGCACCTTGCGTTCCGCCGTTCCGAAGGGAATCATCAGCAGGTCGTCCTGATCCTGGCCATACGCCGTCTGTCCTTTGGCCGCGTACAGCCCCACCACACGCAGTGGGATGCCGCGAACGAGGATGACGGCACCCACCGGGCTTTCGTCCGGCGCAAACAACTGGCGACGGAGGGTATCCCCGATGACCGCGACGAGCGCGGCCCCGGTGTCGTCGCCGTCGCTCAGCATGCGCCCTTCCACCACACGCCAGTGGGTGATCGGCGGATAGCTTGCGGTCACGCCCTGGATGGTCGTGCTCCAGTTCAGGTCGCGATACTGGACCTGGCCGTTCTGGCGGATCAGGTAGGCGACGGCGCCGACATGGACGCTGTCGCGCCTAATCGCCTCGGCATCGGCGACCGTCAAGGTCGAGGCGCTGCCGAAGCCCGCGCGCACGCCGCCACTGGTATTCGCGCCCGGCACCACGACGAACATGTTGGTGCCCAGGCTCTCTATCTGCTTGCGCACCGCTTCGTTGGCGCCCTGGCCGACCGCGATCATCGCGATCAATGCGGCCACGCCGATGAAGACCCCGAGCATGGTCAGCACCGACCGTGTCCTGTTGCGTGCCAGCGCCTGCGCCGCCGTCACCAGGATCATGCGGCTGAAGGCCCATGACGGCATGCGGCGGGCCCCGTCGGGACGGGCCTGCCGCAACCCGGCGACATCGTCCGCCAACCCGGATCCTGCTGGGCCGCTTGCGCGTCGTTCGTCTGAGATCACGTCGCCGTCCCGCATCGTGACCACGCGTTGCGCATAGGCGGCGATATCCGGCTCATGGGTGACGACGACGACGGTCACGCCCTGTTCGGCATTCAGGCGCACCAGGGTATCCATGATGTCGTGCGAGGTGCGCGAATCAAGATTGCCGGTGGGTTCGTCCGCGAGCAACAGCTTCGGCGTATTGATCAGCGCGCGCGCGATGGCGACGCGCTGCTGCTGCCCACCCGACAGCTGGGCCGGTGTGTTGCCCTCGCGTTCAGCGAGGCCCAGCATGGCGAGCGCCGCATGGGCACGCTCGTTCCGCTGCGCAGCTTGCGGGCTTGCCGTGCTCGCATAAAACAGCGGCAGCGCCACATTCTCCAGCGCACTGGTGCGTGGTAGCAGATTGAAACTCTGGAACACGAAGCCGAGCTGTTCGCTGCGGATTTGCGCCAGTTCGGGCTCCCCCAACCGGGCGACATCGACGCCGTTGAAATAGTATTCGCCACTGGTCGGCCGATCCAGGCAGCCAAGGATTGCCATCAGAGTCGATTTGCCCGATCCGGAAGATCCCATGATGGCGACGAATTCGCCGCGATCGATCCTCAGGCTGACGCCACGCAATGCGTTTACGTCGATGTCGCCAACCCGGTAGGTACGGGTGACGTTCCTGATCTCGATGCACGCCTGCTTCATGGCACCTACCGTGGCGGCGCCAGGCCCGGCCGGCTCGCCGGGGCCGCCCGGGCATGCGCAGCGCTCTCGGACACGATCACCTGGTCGCCCTCGCGCAGCGGCCCGTTCACGATTTCGGCATGACTGTCGTCGACAAGTCCGGTCACGACGGCAACCCGGCGCGGTTTGCCGTCTGCCAGGATCCATAATTGCGCGGCAGGTCCGCCAGGAGCGCCGGCTTCCGCGCCCGTCAGCGAAGCGGGACGGTAACGCAGGGCCTGTTCCGGGACGCGAAGCACATTATCCGCATGACTGGTGACGATCCTGATCGATGCGGTCATGCCCGGCTTGAGCAGCAGCTCGGGGTTCGGGGCGCTGACGATCACATCGTAGGTCACCACGTTCTGGACGGTCTGCGGCGCCTGTCTTACCTGCGTCACCTTACCCGTGAACTGCCGATCCGGAAACGTGGCAACGGTAAACGTGGCGGCATTGCCGGTGGCGACGCGGCCGATGTCGGACTCGCTGACATTCGTGTCGACCTGCATCTTCGTGAGATCGGTTGCGATCAGGAACAGCGTCGGCGTCTGGAAGCTTGCGGCGACGGTCTGGCCCTGGGTGACGTTGCGCGACACGACGGTCCCGTCGACCGGCGAAATGATGTCGGTATAGCCCAGGTTGATGCGGGCGGCCTGCAGCTGTGCCGCATGCTGCCTGACTGCCGCTTCGTCGAATACCAGCTGTGCCTGTGCCTGCCTGTAGGCATTGCGCGCGCTGTCGGCGGCATCCTGGGACAGGAAGCCGCGCTGCAGCAATGCTGCATCGCGCTGGTCGACGCCCTGGGTATAGTCGAGGTTGGCTCGATCCTTGACCAGCTGTGCGCGCGCCGTTTCGAGCAAGGCGGTTTCCTGCTCCACCGCCGTCTGGTAAGGGCGCGGATCGATCTTCGCGCATAGCTGGCCCGCCTTGACCTGGGTATTGAAATCGCACAGGATGGTTCGGATCACGCCCGACACATAGGTGCCGACCTGGACGGTCGTGATGGGGTTGATGGTGCCGCTAGAGACGACCACCGTGGCCACGGTGCCCCGTCCCACCGTGGCCGTCGTGTAGTGGGGTTCGGCAGCTGCCGTCTGGCGCCATCGATAGGCAAGGGTCAGCGCGACGAGCAATGCCACCAGGATGGCAGCGGTCATGACCGCGCGCCTGCCCGCCGGCCGCGAGGCGCCGGTCCCGGAATACGCCGGTATTGTGCTTTTCTCCGTCAGCATGGCCGATATCGACTTACAAAAGCTTGAGCTCGAGGGCTTACTGTTCGAGTATATGTCTCGAACTAGCCGAATCGAAGCTCACGGCAATCAGCAGCAAAGTAATTTCTTGTTTTTTTTGACCGTAGTCAAAACCGGTTTGGATTTACGTTAAAGCGAATTCGAAAAGCAGTGCAACATCAGGCTCGTCCTCGCAAACCGCGCCATGTCGATCGTTTCCATTCTGATTTTTGCCAATGTGACTGCCTTTATCCTGCAGTCGAACCTGGACCCTGAACTGGCGGCTAGTCTCGCCCTATGGCCGCTGGGCAGCGGGTTCACGCCATGGCAACTCGTCAGTTATGCCTTCCTGCACGCGAACGCCGGTCACCTCGCTGTCAACATGTTTGGCTTGTGGATGTTCGGGCGCGACGTGGAGGCACTGCTGGGCAGGGCGACCGTGTTGAAACTGTATGTCGTGAGCCTGCTGAGTGCAGGCGTGACGCAGCTGGTGGTGGCCTATGCCAGCGATACCCACTATCCGACGGTAGGCGCCTCGGGTGGCGTCTTCGGCATTCTCCTGGCGTATGCCATGTATTTCCCGCGGCGTATCGTGGTCTTGTTGTTCCCGCCCATTCCCATGCCCGCGTGGCTGTTTATCAGCCTCTATGCAGTGCTCGAACTCGCGCTCGGCGTCATGGGAACGGATGCCGGGGTCGCGCATTTCGCCCACCTCGGCGGCATGGCCGGTGCGTTCTTTGTGCTGCGCCGCATGAACCGACCGGCACATCCCTGATGACGGGCCGGGGTCAGTCGCTGGCCTGCCGGTCCATTTGTCGCGTTGCCCGTCTTCGCGCACCAGCTTTCGCCGCGGGCAGCATCCGCAGCAAAGTACCGTCGTGCCGAACCAGATGGTGATATAGCGCCGCGGCGACATGCAATCCGACCAGCCAAAGGAGTACCCACATCGCGGTCGAGTGGATATCGCCGGCCTCGTTCGCCCAGGCAGCGCCCGGTGCCGCGAGTGCCGGCAATGGAACGAGACCAAACAGGCTGACCGGAAGGCGGTGCGCGGACGCGGATGCCCACCCCAGGAACGGCCCCACCAGCAGGATCAAATAGAACACCTGGTGGGTGGCCTTGGCCGCCAGCCGCTCCCATGGCGGGGCGTCGTGAACTTCCAGCGGAACAGGATGGATCAGCCGGTGGACGAACCTTGCCGCCATGACGATCAGGATGAGAACACCGACGGAAAAATGCAGGTCGATCACATCGCTTGGCTGGGTATTGCGGCCGATGTGCGGCAGCACGAAAGCGCTCGTGAACTGAACCGTCAAAAGCAGGACGATCGTCCAATGCAGGCCTTTCGCCGCCGGTGAATATGCTTGTCCGTCGACGCTATCTTTCATGATTTTCACTCGCAGGATTTTTTCGTCCACCTTAACACGGAACCGGTGCACTGTTCAGTTTCTGACGCGTGTCGTTCATTATGCGGAAATATCGCTGAACTCCGGCTTGGTGGTCTCCCTGGGGTCGCGCAATACCAGCACCGGAATCGCCGAACACGCCAATACCTGCTGCGCAACACTGCCGGCGTAAGACCGGTCCAGCGCGGAGGGACCGTGGTAACCCATGAAGATCAGGTCGCACCGATAGTCCTCCGCCGTCCTTACGATCTCCGGCCCCGGCGATGAGGCAAGCTTGATCAGGGTCTCGCATGCGACGCCACCGGCCTTCGCAATGCGCGCCACCGTATCGACATGCGCGCGTGCCGCTTTCAGGGCAAGTTCGATAGCGGCCTCCACCTCGCGCGTGGATGCCGCTGCCGGGGCCAGCGAAAATTGCGGCTGCGCCACCGAGACCGCCACGATCCGCCCGCCGCCGTCATGCGCCAGCAGCACCGCCATCTGTGCGGCCCGGACCGCCACGTCCGAACCGTCCGTTGCGACACATATGTTCTCGATAATCATGATCGCCCCTTTGCACTCAGACCTCGATGATGACTTTCATCGCATGGGTTTCGGCCGCCCGCCCGAAGGTGTCATAGGCCTTGTCCATCTCCTCGAGGCGGAAGCGGTGGGTCACCAGCGAAGCCGGTTCCAGCTTGTGCGCCGTGACCGCCTTCAGCAGCTGGGGCGTGGTCACCGTGTCCACGAGGCGTGTCGTGATCGTGATGTTATGCGACCACAGGCGCTCGAGATGAAGATCGACCTTGGTTCCGTGCACGCCCACGTTCGCGATGGTGCCGCCGGGCGCCACCAGCTCCTCGCAGAGCTCGAAACTGGCCGGGATGCCGACCGCCTCGATGACGACATCGGCGCCCCGTCCTTCGGTCAGGGACTGGACCTGCGCCACGGTGCCCTGGTCCGGCGACAGGACGTGGCTTGCGCCGAAGCGCCGGGCGATCTCGAGGCGATGCTTGTCCGGGTCGATCATGACGATGACGGCGGGAGCAAAGAACTGGGCCGTCATCAATGCCGCCAGGCCGATCGGACCGGAACCGACGATGGCGACGCTGCAGCCTGGCTGCACCTTGCCGTTGAGGACACCGCATTCGAACCCGGTCGGCAGGATGTCGCTGAGCATGGTCAGCGCTTCTTCATCGGCTCCCGCAGGAATGTGGTGAAGGCTGAAGTCGGCGTGCGGGATACGCACGTATTCGGCCTGGGTGCCGTCGATCCGGTTGCCGAGTATCCAGCCGCCATCGACGCAGTGCGAATACATCCCCTTCCGGCAATACTCGCAGCGGCCGCACGAGGTGATGCACGAGATCAGGACATGGTTACCCGGCTGGAAGCCGCTGACAGCACCGCCGACCGCCTCGATGATCCCGACGCCTTCGTGGCCGAGGATCGTACCGGGCCGGCAGCTCGGCACATCGCCTTTCAGGATGTGCAGGTCGGTGCCGCAGATGGTGGTGCGCGTCAGGCGTACGATGGCGTCGCCCGCCTGCTGGATGGCGGGCTTCGGCCGTTCTTCCAGCATCCTGGCGCCCGGTCCCTTGTAGACTAGCGCTCGCATGGCGGCTGTCCTCAATGGACTTTGAGCCGATGCGTACCCGCCTGTGCCTTCTTCGGCAAGGTGAGCTTGAGGACGCCGTTTTCGTAGCGTGCCTCGGCCTTGCCATCGTCGACCGGGCATTGCAGCGTGAAGGCGCGGTACTGCTGTCCCCAGTGGCGCTCGCTGCGCACCGTGTTGCCCTTCTTCTCTTCGCTCTCGTGCTTGCGCTCGGCGGAGATGGTGACCTGGTTGCCGTCGATCTGAACCTTGATGTCTTCCTTCTTGACGCCCGGGATATCGGCCGTGATGGCGTAGGCCTGGTCGGTCTCCTCGACGTCCAGCCGGATCGATGGGACCTCCTGCTGCAACAGTCCCGGCCGGCCGAATTCGCGGAGCAGTTCGTCGAACCCGCGGGCCGAACCGAATGGCATCAGGTCGGCAAACGGTTCGAATGGGGTGAGATGATTTGCCATGATGGATTCTCCCTTGAGAGGTGCCGATGCGATGGGGTAAGCGGCAGGCGTGGCACCGGCGGAGCACGCCTGCGCGATGCCTCAGGCGATGCTGTCCTCGTGGGTGCCGGCAGCCAGCGCCTCGAGTCGCCGCATGTCGAGGATCTCGAGTTCCCGGCGCTCCAGTCGGATCAGCCCCTGTTCGCGGAAGCGCGCAAGCAGCCGGCTCACGGTTTCCAGCTTGAGTCCCAGGTAGCGCGCCATGTCGTCGCGGGACATGCGGAGTTGGAATCGGCGCGGCGAGAAGCCGCGCATTGCATAGCGTGCCGACAGGTTCAGCATCAGGCTGGCCATGCGCTCGTCCGCGCGCAGGATGCCGAGAAAGCGGATCGCCGACTGGTCGCGCAGGATTTCCTGGCTCATCGTCCGGTGGAAGTGGTCCATCACCTGCGGGATCTCCGCCATAATCTGTCGCAGCCGGGCATAGGAAATCTCGCACACCTCGCTGTCCTCGAGCGCGATCGCGGTACTCGCATGCTCGCCGTTACCGATCGCGTCCATGCCGAGCAGGTCGCCGGCCATCTGGAATCCGGTGATGTAGCGCTCGCCGCGGTGGTCGCTGCGGCAGGTCATGAAGTGGCCGAAGCGGACCGCGAACAGATTCGCAAAGGGTTGGGCGACACGGAACAGCACATCGCCGCGCCCGAGCCGCCGGCGGCAGCCGATCACGCCTTCCAGCCGCGCCAGGTCATGGTCGCTCAAGCCGAATGGAAGGCATAAGCTGCGGTATGCGCAGCGCCCGCACTTGCCGCCGGCATCGATGTCGTTCCCGTCCAGCCTGGCGGCGGGAGCGATCCGGTATGTCTGTTCAGTCATCGCCTGTTCCTTGCATGTTCTGACAACCATGCAGGCAGTATCGGACTGGATCGGGGCCGCCGGCAGCGCGCAATCCGTCAGGGTGCGGTCAGGGCCGCCCGACATCGGACGTAGGGTTTCACCTACTGGATCAAACCGTGCTCGAGCGCGTAGCGGGTCAGTTCGGCGTTGCTCGTCATGCCCATCTTGTCGAGGATGCGGGCGCGGTAGGTAGTAACCGTATTGGGGCTCAGGTGCAAACGCTCGCCGATCTGGACCAGTGCTTCGCCTTGCGCGATCAGCTTGAAGACTTCGAGTTCGCGGTTCGACAAGGTGTCATGGCCGCCCGCATGATCGTCGCCGCTGACCAGCGCGGCCAGCTTGTCCACCAGGGATGGGCTGACATATTTATGGCCGGTTGCGGCGCGGCGTACGGCTTCGATCAGCACGGCCGTTGGCGCATCCTTGGTCAGATAGCCGGCAGCCCCCTGCTTCAGGGCGCGCACCGCGTAGATCTCTTCCGCATAGGTGCTCAGCATCAGCACCGCCATGCCCGGACGCAGGCTACGCAGCTGCCGCAGCAGGTCCAGGCCGTTCATGCCGGGCATGGTAATGTCGAGCAGGGCCACGTCGAAAGCCTGGTGCCGCACCAGTTCGAGCGCTTTCTGGCCGTCGGCGGCCTCGCCGGTCACCTCGATGTCGCCGGCCGTTCCGAGCATCAGGCGCACGCCGTTACGGGCAATGGCATGGTCGTCGACCAGCAGCACGGTAATGGGATCAAGCGACATGATGGGCTTCCATCGGTACCTGTAGCGTCACGACCGTGCCGCCTCCCGGGCGCGGCGCGACGGTCAGCTCCCCGCCAAGGCTGCGCGAGCGCTCCTGCATGCCGAGGATCCCCCACGAGGTGCCGGCCGGCGATCCATCCGCCGCGGCGATGCCATGCCCGTCGTCCTCGATCGTGACGGTCATCCTGCCGTTTGCACAGCTGACCGCGAGCCGCATTCTTCTTGCGTCGGCATGCCGCTGGATGTTCGTCATCGCTTCCTGCACGATCCGGAACAGCATGATGCTGGCGTCGGGATCCATGGCGATCGCCGCCGCGGCGGGTTCGATCTCGCAACGGCACTCGAGGCCGGTGCGCTGTGCGATCCTTGCACAGTACCACTCCAGCGCCGCCCAGATACCCAGCTGGTCCAGTACGCTGGGGCGCAGTTCGGTGATCACGCGCCGGACCGTATCGATGGCATCCTGCGCCAGCGCGGACGCCTCTCCCAACAGGGGATCCACTCCCTGTCCCGCTTGCGCCCGGCGTTCGCCGATGACCGAAATGTAGGCTTTGATGCCGGTGAGCAGACCACCGAGCTCGTCATGGACCTCGCGCGCGATCCGCTGGCGTTCGCCCTCCCTGATCCTTTCCTGGTACGCCGCCAGCCGCCTGAGTTCGTCGCGGGCTTCGGTCAGCCTCTGCTCCACCAGCTTGTTGGCGGTAATGTCGATCAAAGTACCCTGCATGAACAGGGCTTGTCCCGCTTCGTCGTACACGATGCCGGCCTGGTCGCGGAACCACAACGGCTCGCCGCTACGCGTATGCAGGCGATACTCCAGCCGCAACGGCAGGCCGGTACGCCGGCAACGCAGGATTTCGGCAAGCAAGCCTTCCCGCTCATCAGGAAACATGCTGGCCGCATACAGTCCGGGGTCGGCCAGCCATTCTTCCGGCGTATAGCCCAGGAGCCGGATTTGCGGACTAATGTAGTGCAGGCGGTCGGGACGGTCCTTCGCGACGATGTAGCTGATCGCCTGGATCTGCTCGACGAGGGTACGGAACCTGGCCTCCGCCTGGCGCTTCTCCTTCACCAGGCGCCGTTCGCGCTGCAGGCGCTCGATCGTCGCCGGTACCAGTTCGAGATAAGCTCCCTCGGCGTCCTTGACCAGGTAGTCGCGGGCACCGCGGCGCATCGCTTCGATGGCGATGGCGGCGCTGTCCGCCCCAGTGAGCATCAGTACCGGAATGGTGCGCACGGCCTCCTCGGGGTCGGCCCTGAGCCGGTCCAGGAACTCGAATCCGGACAGGTCGGGCAGGCGGTAGTCGAGCAGGATGCAATCCGGCCGCATGCTCGCCGCCAATGCCAGCCCCTGCTCGCCGCCTTCCGCCTCCACCAGGCGGAAGCGTCCCGCGGGATTTCCGGCCAGCCGCCGCCGGCATGCCATGCGGTCGACCACGTCGTCCTCGACGAGCAAGACAAGAATCGTGTTCATCTCAGGGAGACTCGCTCATGGTCCAGTACCGGTCGATCGAACGCATGACCTCGACGAAGCGGCGATAGTCCACGGACTTGGTCATGTAGCCAGCGATGCCGAGGTCGAAGCTGCGCGCCTTGTCTTCCTGTTCTTCCGAAGTCGTCAGCACCACGGTCGGGATACCGCGCAGGCGCGTGTCGCGCTTGACGTTTTCCAGGAATTCGATGCCGTTCATGACCGGCATGTTCAGGTCGAGCAGCACGAGACAGGGTTGTTCGGCGCTGTTGCGCAGCCACGCCAGTCCTTCTTCGCCGTTCTCGCGCACCACGAGCGGATTGGTGACATGGATTTCCTTGAGCGCGCGCCGGGTGGTGAGAACGTCGACCTGGTCGTCCTCGATCAGCAGTATCGGCCTGAGGGATGATTTCATCGATTTTCCAGTGACTCCAGTGACGCCTTGCGATGCATTTTCGGGATCGTGAAGTAGAAGGTACTGCCTTCGCCCAGGATCGACTCGACCCAGACCCGCCCTCCAAGCATCTCGACGATCTTCTTCACCAGGGCCAGTCCCACGCCGGTGCTTTCGACCCGGTCGCGCGGGGCCAGGGTCTGGAACAACTGGAAGATGCGCTCGAAATGGCGGCGGTCGATGCCGGGGCCATTGTCCGCCACCTCGAAGCGCCAGCAATCGTCTTCCTCGACGCAGCTCACGGCGATCATCCCTGCGGGCTTGTCCATGTACTTGATGGCGTTCGAGATCAGGTTGTGGAAGACCTGGCGGATACGGGTTGGTTCGGTCCAGAGCGTGGGCATGCCGGCAGCCACCGTGACCACGATCGACGGCGGCGGCGCCAACAGGTCCACGACCTCGGCCACCGCCATGTTCAGGTCGACCATGCGCAGGGTGCCACCTTCCCGTCCCAGGCGCGAATACTGGAGGATGCCGTCGATCAGTCCCCCCATCCGGTGGACCCGGCTGATCAGGAGCCGCATGTGCTCGCGGCCTTCGTCATCGAAGCGGTCGGCATAGTCGGTGGCCAGCCAGTCGGCGAGCGCACCGATCGCGCGCAGGGGGGCCTTCAGGTCGTGCGATACGACATAGGCGAAATTGCCCAGTTCCTCGTTGGCGGCACGCAATTCCTGCAGGAGTGCGGCCGCCTGCCTTTCGCTGTCCTTGCGTGCGGTGATGTCGCGCACCAGTCCGGTGAACATGCGTGCGTCGCCGATCCGCATTTCGGTCACCGCGAGCTCCATCGGAAACACGGCGCCATCCTTGCGCAAGCCATGGACCTCGCGGCCGCTGCCGATGATCCGCCGTTCGCCGGTACGGATGTAATGGCGCAGGTAGCCGTCGTGGCGCTCGCGGTCCGGCGAAGGCATCAGGACCGAGACATTACGTCCGGCGAGCTCGGCTTCCTCATAGCCGAACATGCGCTCGGCGGCCGGATTGACGCGCTCGATCAGGCCGCGCTGGTCGATCGTGATGATGCCGTCCGCCGCGGTCTCGAACACCGCGCGCATGCGTGCCTCACTGTCGCGCAGGCCCTGCTCGGCGCTCGACCTGGCGCGCACGTCGTGGATGGTCGCCAGTGTCAGCGCAATGCCCTCGTCGTGAAGTGGCGAGAGGCTGACCTCGACCGGGAACTCATTGCCGGCCTGGTCGACTGCCGTGAAACGTCCGTTGCCCATGGCCCGCCCCGGACTCCCATGGCTGCGCAGGACCGCATGCCGCCTCCGCAGCTCCGCAGGAACCAGGATTTCGACCGGCTCCCCGATCAGATCTTCGAGCGGCCATCCGAACAGCGCCGCAAGCGGCGGGTTCGCCCTCACGATGACGCCGGCGGCATCGCACACCAGCATGGGATCGCGGGCCGCCGTCAGAAGCCAGTCGAGACGCGTGTCGATGTGATCGGAATTCATGGCTGCCATGTCAATACACGAACTCGGCCATCATAAAGAATATTTTGCTCAGTATCAAAGACTTTGAGCTGATTTTGGAAGCCACTGACAAAAGTTAGCCCGTTTTTGATCTCCGTCAAGTCAAAGCCTGACGCCGGCAACATCCGGTAATACAGTGGCGTTGACGGTATCCGTCCCACCATTGAACACGTCACTGAAAGGAAGCCGAAATGTACAAGACCATCATAGTGCATGTCGACGGCAGCCCCCACCAGCAAGGCCGCCTGCACGCTGCGGCCCAATTGGCGCTTGCCCACGATGCCCACCTGATTGGCAGCGCCATGACGGGGATGTCATGGGTCGATTTTGCTCTCCTGACCGGATCGATGGGGGCGCCGATGATGCAGAACAGCGACTTCCAGGGATTGCGGGACGCCGCCAGCCAGCGTCTCGAAGCGTTCGCGGAACAGGCCCGCCACCTGGGCCTTACCTCGCTCGAAACACGCCTGGTCGAGGACGATCCGCGCTTCGCACTCCTGATGCAGTCGCGCTACGCCGACCTGACGGTGCTCAGCCAGGATACCGACCAGGATCCCGTTCTCCCCGTGCGTATCCGCGGCCTGCCCGAGCACGTGACCCTGCACGGAGCGCGCCCGGTGCTGGTGGTCCCCGAAACCTGGCGCGACCAGCCCATCCCGGGAACCGCCGTGGTCGGCTGGGACGGCAGCATGCAGGCGATCCGGGCCATCGATGGCGCCATGCCGCTGCTGCAGCGAGCCGACAGCGTGAAACTGGTGCTGATCAACCCCGACGAGCTGTCCGAACTGCATGGCGAGGAACCGGGAGCCGACATGGCGCTCTACCTGGCCCGCCAGGCCGTGCAGGTCGACGTTCTCGTGGAACGCACCCGTTCCACCACCGGCGACGCCCTGATATCGATCGCCCGTACGAGCGGTGCCGGCCTGCTGGTGGCCGGTGCCTACGGACACAGCCGCTACCGCGAATGGATTCTGGGCGGCGTTACCCGCGAGCTGCTGCAGCGCTCTCCCGTTCCTTTGCTGCTCGCGCACTGACGATGGCGCCCCAGTCCCTTGCGGCACCGGCGGCGAATGCCAGGCGCGAAGCCAGCGCATGGCAGGGTGGCGGCAGGCCGCGCTACCCGGAGGCGAGCGTCGAGCATGCTTCCGCCGACCTGGTGCTGAATGCCTGGCTGGGCCGGATGACCGCCTGGATCTCCCCCGCGGCCCTGGCCGGCGCCTGGCAGGACTGGGCAAGCCACCTGCTGCTGTCGCCCGACAAGCAAGCAGAATTGCTCCTGCAGGGGTTTTCCGGCCTGCAGCGCTGGCTGCAGTACAGCACCGGTGCCATGGTCGGAGATTCGGCCAGTCCTGTACAGCCCCTGGCCCAGGACAAGCGATTCTCGGATCCTGCCTGGCGGGCATGGCCATATAACCAGATCAGCCAGTCCTTTCTGTTAACCCAGCAATGGTGGCACCGCGCCACCAGTTCGGTTCGCGGCGTGTCGCCGCATCATACGGATGTCGTGACCTTCGTTGCGCGCCAGCTGCTGGACTGTGTCGCGCCGTCCAACTTCGTCGCCACGAATCCGGTCGTGCAGCAGGCCACCGCCGCCAGTGGCGGCTGGAACCTGATCCACGGCGCCGTTCGTGCCGCCGCAGACGCCCGACGCGCCCTTGTCGGCGGCACGCCGCCGGCCGGCCCGCGTCCCGGCCGCGAGCTTGCGCTAACCCCAGGCAAGGTCGTCATGCGCAACCGCCTGATCGAGCTGCTGCGCTACGACCCGGCCACGCCGTCGGTACACGCGCTGCCGCTGCTGGTCGTGCCGGCCTGGATCATGAAGTATTACATCCTCGACCTGTCGCCGCATAACTCCCTGGTTCGCTACCTGGTCGAGCTGGGCCATACGGTCTATATGATTTCCTGGAAAAATCCCGGTCCCGAAGATCGCGATCTATCCATGGAAGACTACAGGCGCCTCGGCGTGATGGAAGCGCTCGACACCATCATCCAGCAGACCGGCGCACCGAAAGTGAATGCCTGCGGCTACTGCCTCGGCGGGACCCTGCTGGCGATCGCGGCCGCAGCAATGGCGCGCGACGGTGACGAACGGCTGGCAAGCATGACCCTGCTGGCTGCCCAGGTCGACTTCACGGAGCCTGGCGAGCTGTCGCTGTTCATCGACGACAGCGAAGTGGCCTTTCTGGAAGCCGCGATGTGGCAGCAGGGCTACCTCGACACGCGCCAGATGGCCGGCGCTTTCCAGCTTCTGCGGTCGAACGACCTGATCTGGTCGCGGCGCCTGCGCCACTATTTCCTCGATCTTCCGGACCAGAACAGCGACCTGGCCGCATGGAATGCGGATGCCACCCGCATGCCCTACCGCATGCATTCCCAGTATCTGCGCCAGCTGTTCCTGAAGAACCGCCTGGCCAGCGCCCGCTACATCGTCGATGGACGCCCGGTATCCCTCACCGACATCCACATCCCCATCTTCGCGGTCGGCACGCTCACCGACCACGTGGCGCCCTGGCACTCGGTCTACAAGATCGTTCCACTGAGCGACACCGAGGTCACCTTCCTGCTGACCACGGGCGGGCACAATGCAGGTGTCGTATCGCCGCCCGGCACTCCGGGGCGCAGCTACCAGATGGCAGCCCATGCGCAGGATGCGCCCTATGTCGACCCCGACAGATGGCAGGCGCTGAACGAATACCGGGACGGCAGCTGGTGGCCGGCATGGGAGTCCTGGCTGGCGCGCCGGGCAGGTCCGATGAGGTCGGCGCCGCCTCCCGTCCTCAGCCTCGGGGCCGCGCCCGGAAGCTATGTGCTGGCGCCTTGAACCCGTCTTGGTCAGGATGCCGACTCGCCCAAGCGCCTCAGTCTGGAACACCAGAGCGCCACCTGTTCCGGTGTGAGGGCGCCGGCGCCGCCCACCAGCGTGGTATGCACGGGGGAGATTCCCGCGAAGCGCAAGATGTTGCGCCTCATGAGACGTACGCCATGGGCGCCGTAGAACCACCGGTACAGGCTGGCCGGCATTCCCATGCTGACCACCACGCGCGCGCTGCGGCCCCGCAGCAGGCCGGCACGCAGGGGATTGCGCGCGGCCGGATCGATCGCGAAGCCGGGCCGTGCCACCTGTTCCAGGAAACCTTTAAGCATCGCCGGCATGTCGCCGAGCCACAAGGGGTAGAACAGCGCGAGGTGCTGCGCGTGCCGGATCGCTTCCTGGGCCGCGGCCACCTCGGGCATGGGTGCCTGGTGCTGCCAATCCTCTACGCTGTCGAGCAGTGGCAGGCACAGGCGTGCCGGTTCGATCCGGTCGACGGCATGGCCGGCGGCAATCGCGCCGTCGGCATAGGCATCGGCAAGCGCATGGCACAGGTGCTGGCGGCGGCAATCCGGATGTCCCTGGATGATGAGAATCGCCTTGCTCACCTCAGCCTCCCGTTCCTGATGCCAGCTGCAGATTCATCACGACCGTGCCGTCGTCTGCGGCGTGTACGTCGAAGCCGCAGCGCCGTGCGAGCCGATGCATGCGGACGTTATCGGCCAGCGCGGCCCCGCGCAACCGGACAAGGCCGCGCTCGCGGCAATAGTCGATCAGGCAATTCATCAGTAGCGTGCCCAGGCCATTTCCCTTCAGCGCCGAGCGTATCGCGATGGCGAACTCGCCTTCCACATCGTCGGGATCGATCACGACCCGCACCACGCCCAGCGTTTCGTCGCGGCCGTCTTGCGGCCGGGTGGCGATGAAGGCCATTTCACGCGCATAGTCGATCTGGGTGAAACGCGCCAGCTGGGCTGCCGGCAGCGCCCGCATCGCACCGAACATCCTGAAATGCACGTCTTCCGGACTCAGCGCCTGGAAGAATTCCTGGTGCGCCGGCGCATCTTCGGGTCGTATCGGACGCAGGGTCAGCGTTCCCAGGGGCGTTTCGACCTGCCGCTCCAGGCGGTCCGGATAAGGCAGGATCGCCAGCCTGGCCAGCGGATCCTGCCCTGGCGGCACGGGCGCGAGCCGCATGCGCGCATCCAGCGCGATCACGCCGTCGGCGCCCGCCAGCAGGGGATTGATGTCGAGCTCGGCCAGCTCCGGCAAGTCCGCGATCATCTGGCCGATCCTTACCAGCACATCGTAGAGTGCCTCCATGTCGGCCGCCGGGTAATCGCGAAAGCCCGCCAGCAGGCGCGCGATCCGGGTACGCCCGACGAGGTCCGCGGCCAGTATGCGGTTCAAGGGCGGCAGCGCGATCGCCTGGTCGCCCGTCACCTCGACCGCAACGCCGCCCTGGCCGAACAGGACGACCGGCCCGAACAGGGGATCCGTGCTGACGCCGGCGATGAGTTCATGGGCCCGCGGCCGCCTCGCCATCGCCTGTACCGTGAAGCCGTCCAGGCGCGCTTCCGGCAGGAGATGGCGTACCCGCGCGAGCATGGCCGCGGCGGCACCTTCGAGGGCTGGTCCATCGGCGAGGTCGAGCGCCACACCGCCGACATCGCTCTTGTGCGCGATGTCCGGCGAAAGAATCTTCAGCGCCACCGGATAGCCGATCCGGCCGGCCGCCCGCACTGCCTCCACCGGATCGGACACCACCTCGGTCCGCACCACCGGGATGCCATAGGCGGCGAGAATCGCCTTGGCGTCGGCTTCGCCGACCCTGGCGCTTCCCTGGGCCAGGAGCGCCTCGACGCGGCCCCGGGCAGCCCGGCGGTCCGGCGGCACCATGGTCCCGGCCGCGGGAACCTGCATCAGCAGTTGTTGGTTGCGCTGATAGGCAAGCAGCTGCAGGAAGCCGCGCACGGCTTCTTCCGGCGTATCGAACACCGGCAGGCCGGCGTCCGCACACAAGCCGCGCGCCTGCTCGACGCTGGCGCCGCCCATCCAGCAGCACAGCACCGGACGCCTGGCTGCGCGCAGCAGCGGCAACAGCGCGCGCGCGATGGCGTCGCTCGGCACGATGGCGGTCGGAGCATGAATCAGGAGCACGGCGTCGGTGCCGGGCTCTTCGAGCAGGGCTGCCAGTGCCAGCCGGTAGCGCTCCACCGGCGCGTCACCGATGACGTCGACCGGGTTGCCCCGTGACCAGGTCGGGGGCAGATCCATCGAAAGACGCTCCAGGGTTGCGGTCCCCAGCCGGGCAAGCTGCCCTCCCCCCTCGATCAGGGCATCGGTCGCCATCACGCCGGGGCCACCCCCGTTCGTCAGGATCGCCAGGCGCGGCCCTGACGGCCGGCGCGGCTGGGACAGCATCGCGGCCGCATCGAAGAGTTCCTCGGTGGTATGGACCCTCAACATGCCGGCACGGCGGATCGCGGCGTCGTAGACGAGGTCGGAACCGGCAAGCGCGCCGGTGTGGCTGAACGCCGCATGCGCCGCCTCGGCGACCCTGCCTGCTTTCACGATCACAACCGGCTTGGCGCGCGCGGCGCGGCGTGCCGCCGACATGAACTTGCGGGCCTGGCGTACGCTCTCCGCATACAGCAGGATGGCATCGGTACCGTTGTCGTCCGCCAGGTAATCCAGCAGGTCGCCGAAGTCGACGTCGCTGCCGTCGCCGAGCGACACGAAACAGGAGAACCCGATCCGGCGGGCTCGCGCCCAATCCAGCACCGCGGTTACCAGCGCACCCGACTGCGCCACGAAGGCAATCCGTCCCGGCAGCGCCGCCACCGGGGCGAAGCTGGCATTCAGCGCGCTGCCGGGGACCAGCAGGCCGACGCAGTTCGGTCCGAGCAGGCGCAGCAGATGCGGCCGGGCGGCGTCCAGCATGGCCTGGCGCAGGCTGCGGCCATCGCCACCCGTGGCATCCAGCCCGGCGCTGAGTACGACCGCGGCACGGCAACCGAGCCGGCCTAGGCTGGCGACGATTGCCGGCACCGTCGCGGCAGGGGTGCAGATGACCGCCAGTTCCGGCGCTCCCGGCAGGTCGGCGGCGTCACGAACCACCGGCAGACCCTCGAGCCGCCGGTGCCTGGGATTGACGGGCCAGATCGGGCCGGGAAAGCCTGCACTGACGAGGTTGGCCAGAACCGTAGCGCCGACGCTGCCAGGCCGGTTCGAAGCGCCTATCACCGCGATGGATTGCGGACGAAAGAAATACTCGAGGTTGCGTATGCTCATCTTGGCGTCTCGTTCCGATTCGTTCATGTTCCGCAAAGCCTAGCGGGATCGACCGCCAAATTTTTGACTCAAGTCAAAATATGACTAGTTAATTGTGCTAAAGCCGCCTTCGTCGTAGACATGCACAATGCCTCGGATTAGGCTCGACCTTGTGCACTTCCCCACCGGAGCAGCCCATGAGCTACAAGTCGATCCTCGTGCATGTCGACCTTGGCGACGGCGCGCCCTCGCGCATCCATTGCGCGGCGCTTCTTGCGCGTCGGTTCGGCGCCCACCTGATCGGCGCGGCAACGACGGGTATCTCGCGTTTCCTGCCGCCGGAAGTACTGGCTGCCGGCCGCGGTCCGCTTGCCGCGCGCTGCCGGACCTTGCGCGCCGAAGCCCTGCAGGCGCTCGACCGCTTCTCTCTGCTGGCGCGACAGGAAGACGTCTCGTCTTTCGAAGCAAGGCTGATCGACGACGATGCCGACGGCGGCCTGCCGCTCGCCGCACGTTATTGCAATCTTGCCGTGCTCGGACAACCCGACCGCATGGTGATCGATCCCCTGAGCCCGACCGACCTGCCGGAACGGGTGTTGCTGGAAGGAGGACATCCGGCGCTGGTCATGCCCGGCTCGAAATATTCTCCTCGCCTCGATGGCGAGGTCGTGGTTGCCTGGGACGGCAGCGCCGGCGCGATGCGCGCGGTGGCCGCCGCCCTGCCACTCCTCAGGCAGGCGCGTCATGCCACCGTGCTGGGGATCGGCACCCAGCTCCCCGCGACCTGTCTCGAGCACGAAGCATGCACGGCGCTTGCGGCCTGGCTGGAACGGCACGGTGTCACTGCCGACACCTGCCGCAAAACTCGGTCCGACGACCCCGGCATGACGATCCTGGCGGCAGCGGTCGATGCCGATGCGGACCTGATCGTCATGGGTGCGTACGGGCACTCACGCGTGCGCGAAGCCTTGACCGAAGGGATCACGACAACGGTATTACGCTGGGCTCATCTTCCGGTGTTTCTTTCCCATTAGCGAGCATTTCAGGCAAGCCATCATGATCCTGTCCACCAGCACCCACAGGGTACGTCCCGTTCGCGCCGCCCTGCGGCACCTGCACACGGAACTCGTCTTCCAGATCCGAGAGATCATGAAGCAGCCGGACGCCGCTTTCGTCCGCGGGTTTCCTTCGATGGTCGCCGCTGTCGAAGCCAGGCTGCGCCACGAGGAGCTGCTGCTCGAACTGCTGGGAGACCGTCACTTGCACGAACGGCGGGCCGAAAACGCGATGATCCTGTGCTCCCTGCACCGGGTCGCGTCGCGGGTCGAACGCGGAGATGCAGAGACGGGCCGGCAGATCGCCGCAGCTCTCGCGGTCGTGCTCTCGCTGCATCGCCTGTCGGCGGTACTGGCACGTGCCGGCATGCCTCGCCCGTTACGCCTGCGCTGCCGTTTCGCCGCCGAACGCAAGGACGCCATTCCGGCGCGGCTACGACAGCCGCGGCGCCGGCGATGAACAAGGCAGACGAAGCGCTGGCGCTGGCGCCGGCGCCGGCGCCGCCATCACACGCCACGCTGCCGTCGCCGCTCGACCTGTCGCGCCTGTTCGAGCGCCGCTCCGACCGCTACCTGAGACGTCTGCTACCGGGCTTTTGCGCGGTGTTCGGCATTGCCGTGCTGGGCGCCGGCTTGTGGAGCTATCTCCTCGGAACGGGACAATCGCCTGGCAGCCTGGTCATACGGCTGGCGCTGGTCGCCACCGCGTCCTTCACTTACCGGATGCCCCGTTCCGGTCCCTCCCCGACCGGCCGCGCGTCCTTCGTCTATTTCCTCCATGCCGTGGCGCTTGCCGTCAGCGTCCATCCCTTGGGAGATGGGGTGCTGGAAGCGATGCCGACCCTCTTCTTCTGGATGGTGGCCGCCGGCCTGCTGGAGCCGCGCCCGAGGCAATGCCTGCGGATACTCGCGCCTCCCGCACTGTTGTATGGCGCTCTCGGCGCCTTGATGCTGCCCTCCGCGGCCGCGTTCGCCATCTGGATCGCGTGCATTGCGGCGCCCGCGCTGGCCATCATGCTCGGCATGGCGTCCCTTCGCATCCGCCGCGAAACGTGGCTGCGCGAACGAAAACTTCTGAGCGCATGCCGCTACGACAACCTGAGCGGCGCGCTGTCACGCGCTTACCTGACCGAACTGGCCCGGCACGACCTGTCGCTGGCGCAGCGCCATGGCCATGCCCTCGCCGTCGCGATGCTCGATATCGATCATTTCAAGCGCGTCAACGATACCTACGGCCATGCCGCAGGAGACGCCGTGATCCGCGCCCTCGTCGCCACCTGCATGAATACCTTGCGTGCCAGCGATTACGTCGGCCGAGTCGGCGGAGAAGAATTCGTCTGCGTCCTGCCCGAGGCCGGGGCGGAAGAAGCGGCCGTGTGCGCGGAGCGCATCCGCGAGACCTTCGCCGGCCAGCAGATTCCCGGCGCACCATCCGAATTGCGCTGCACCGTCAGCATCGGGATCAGCGTCTGCCGCGACCGATGTGACTGGGAAACGCTGCTGCGCGAGGCCGACGGCGCCCTGTACGGCGCCAAGGGGGCCGGACGCAACCGCGTCGTCGTGGCCGGACACCAGCATCACCAGGCGGCCTGAGGTTTCGCCTTACGGCACCAGCACCGCGGCACCGTCTATCCTCCCGCCGCGCAGATCGTCCAGGGCCTGGTTTGCCGCGGCCAGCGGGTAGACCACGACACTCGTCTTCAGTTGCCCGTCGCTGACGCGGGAAAGGAAGGCTGCGCCATCCGCGCGGGTCAGGTTCGCCACCGAGCGCACGCAACGCTCGCCCCATAGCAGGGAGTAAGGAAATCCCGGGATATCGCTCATATGGATACCGGCGCACACGACGGTGCCACCCCTGGCGGTTGACGCCAGCGCCTGCGGCACGAGCTCCCCCGCCGGCGCGAACAGGATGGCGGCGTCGAGTTCTTCGGGAGGCGCGTCATTCGCCCCTCCCGCCCATCGGGCGCCGAGCGAACGCGCGAACGCCTGGGAGCGCGCATCGCCCGGACGGGTAAAGGCCATGACTTCGCGGCCGTCCTGGATGGCAAGCTGAGCGACCAGGTGCGCCGCGGCGCCAAAGCCATACAAACCCAGCCTCCGCCCCGGACCGGCCATGGCGTAGGCGCGGTAGCCGATCAGACCGGCGCACAGCAGCGGCGCCACATGCCGGTCGTCGTAGGCATCCGGCAAGCCGAAGCAGAAGCGCTCGTCCGCCAGCGTGAAGCCGGCAAATCCGCCATCGCGGTCGTAGCCGGTGAAACGGGCCTTGGCGCACAGGTTCTCCCGCCCGCCGAGGCAATACGCACATTCGCCGCAGGCTCCGGCCAGCCAAGGTACGCCTACCCGTTGTCCGGGGCGCCAGCGCGTGGCCAGTGGGCCGCAGGCGGCCACCACCCCGGCGATCTCGTGACCGGGAACCAGCGGAAGGCGGTGCGGCGGCAGCTCGCCGTCGACCACATGCAGGTCGGTCCGGCAAACCGCGCAGGCAACGACGCGGATCAGGATATCGTAGCCATGCGGCATCGGCACCGGACGGCGTTCCTGCCGGAGCGCCTTGCCGGGAGCGTCGAGCACCATCGCCGTCATCGAGGCATCCATGCCGGTAACTCCGCTCAGGCCATGTACTGGCCACCATTGACGTCGAAGGTCGCGCCGGTGACGAAACCGGCCGCCTCGTCCGCCAGGAAGGCCACCAGGCGCGCCACGTCCCCGGGTTCGCCCAGCCGCCCGACAGGGATGCCGGCCACGATGGATTGCAGCACGTCCGGTCGAACCGCGGCCACCATCGCGGTATCGCAATATCCGGGCGCCACCGCGTTGACGGTGATGTTGCGGGAAGCATTCTCCAGCGCCAGCGAGCGGGTGAAGCCCAGGATGCCGGCTTTCGCCGCCGCGTAATTCGACTGCCCGGCCTGCCCCTTGCGCCCGTTGATCGAGCTGATGTTGACGATGCGGCCGTAGCGCCGTTCGCGCATGTCCTCGATCACCTGGCGCGTCACGTTGTACATCGACCCCAGGTTGGTGCGCAGGACATCCCACCACTGGGCCTCGCTCATCTTGTGGAACGCCGCATCCGCCGTGATGCCGGCGTTGTTGACCAGGATCTCGACCGGTCCCAGGCGTTCGCGGATCCGCGCGACACCGGCCCGGCAGGCCTCGAAGTCGGCGACATCCCAGTACTCGACCGGAATCCCGCACTCCTCTTCCATCCGCTGCGCCTCCAGCCCTTCGCCGCGGCAGGTGGCGACCACCCGGCAGCCGCGATCGCGCAACGCCAGCGCGATCGCCTTGCCGAGTCCGCGCGTGCCTCCGGTGACCAATGCAAGCCTTTCCATATGCCTTCTCCTCTGCTTATTGACGGATTGCCGCTCCAAATCTCGCCAGCGCTATCCCGAACAGAGCGGCGCCGATCGCCGCCAGCGCCAGGAAGCGTGGCCATACGACGTCGAGGCCGGCGCCCCTGAACAGGACCGCCTGGCTGAATTCGACGAAATGGGTGGTCGGGGCGAGCAGCATCAGCTGGCGCAACGCATAGGGAATGCTCTCGCGCGGCGTGGTCGCGCCCGACAGCATCTGCAGCGGCAGCAGGACCAGGACCACCAGGATGCCGAACTGCGGCATGCTGCGCGCCAGGGTCGCCAACAGGATGCCCAGCGAAGTCACCGCGAACAGGTGGAGCGCCGCCCCGGCAAGGAACAGCGTCACCGAGCCGCCGATCTGCACGTGCAGCAGGCCTTTGACGATACCCAGCAGGGCGACCAGCGCGGCCAGCAGCACCACCGCCGCCATCGACCACAGCTTGGCAAGCATGATTTCGAGCGGTCGTACCGGCATCACCAGCAGGTGCTCGACGGTCCCGTGTTCGCGCTCGCGGATCAGCGCGGCCCCGGTCAGGATGACCGACAGCATCGTGATGTTGTTGACCATTTCCGCCAGGCCACCGAACCATGAAGGCGCCAGCGCCGGATTGAAGCGGGCACGCACCGACAGCTCGACGGGAGGCGGGGATTCCAGCCGTACCCGCTGCTGGAAGACCGCGATTTCGCCGAGGGCGATCTGCTGAACGTAGCTGCTGCCGGTAAAAGCCTGGCTCATCCGTGTGGCGTCGACGTTCAGCTGCAGTTCCGCCGGCCGGCCGGCAAGCACGTCGCGCTGGAAGCCGGCCGGTATCACCAGCACGAAGGTCGCGCGTCCGCGGTCGAGCCGCGCATCGGCCTCCTCCAGCGTGATCTGCTCGGGGGGCATGAATTGCGGGGGCACGAAGGCGGCGCGCAGGCGCGCGGACAATTGGGACTGGTCTTCGTCGACGATCGCGAGGGCGGCGCGGCTCAAGGTGTCCGGCTGGGCGGTGGCGGCGATGTACACGCCGGCCGTAAAGGTGTACAGGATCAGCAGCAGCATCACCGGATCACGCGCCAGGCTCCACCATTCCTTGATGCCAAGCCACCATATCTTGCGGAACGAGACGGCGGCCATGCTAGCGCTCCTGCTTCGGCAAGGCCAGCACCGCAAGGCCAAGGATGACCGGCACCGCGATGGCCAGGGCCAGGTAATCCGGCGCCAGGCCGGCAATCCCAAGCGCCTTGCCAAATATTCCCCGGCTGATGGTCAGCATGTGCGATGCCGGATACGCCTCCCCAAGCGCACGTCCGATGCCTTCCAGCGCGACCACTGGATTGATCAGTCCAGAATACTGGATCGCGGGGATCATGGTGCCGATCATCGTGAAAAAGAGTGCTGCGATCTGGCTGCGCGTAAAGCTGGACGCGAGGAGACCGATGCCGGTCGAGCAGATGCAGTACAGGAACGCTGCCGCAGCCAGGGCCGGGAAGCTGCCTTTCAAGGGCACCCGGAAGATCGTCACCGCCATCAGGACCATCAGCAGGAAATTCACCATCGCCAGCACCACATAGGGTGCCTGCTTCCCGAGCAGGAATTCGCTGCGCCGCACCGGCGTGACATACAGGTTGACGATCGAGCCCATTTCCTTCTCGCGCACCACGGCCAGCGCGGCCTGCATCGCCGGCAGCATGAGAAGGAGCAAGGCCATGATGCCGGGCACCATCGCCGGCAGGCTGCGCACGTCGGGGTTGTAGCGGAAACGCGTTTCGATGCCGACAGCGGACGGCATACTCTCCGCGCCCGATGCCGCTGCCCGGCTGCGCAGCCATTCCTGGTGCATGCCGAGCAGATAGCCCTGCACGGTCTCGGCGCGCACCGGCATGGCGCCATCGATCCAGGCACCGATCTGCGCCGGCCGACCGCGCTCGACCGCGCGTGCAAAGCCCGGCGGAATCTCGATCGCCAGCGCCAGTTCGCCGGCGCGCATCCTGGCATCCATGTCCTCGTAGCCGGCCAGCGCGGGCCGTTCGATGAAATAGCGGGACCCGGCCAGGTTCAGCGCATAGTCGCGGCTCAGGCTGGTCCCGTCGCGGTCCAGCACCGCGAAGCGCAGGTCTTCCACGTCCAGGTTGATGCCGTAGCCGATCACGACCATGAGCAACAGCGAACCGAACATCGCCAGGCTGGCGCGCACCGGATCGCGCCGCAGTTCGAGCGCTTCGCGCCATGCATAAGCGCTTGCGCGCCGCAGCCAGCCGCCGCGCGCGGCCAGGCCGGCTTCCGGCAGCCTCGGCGGCCCCTGCACTTCGCTTGGCGCGGCTTCGCGCAGCCAGCCGGTAAACGCCTCCTCCAGGCTGGCGGCGCCGCGTTCCCGCCGCAATGCGTCCGGCGTGCCGGTGGCCAGTACCCGACCGGCATGCATCAGGGCCACGCGATCGCAGCGCTCGGCCTCGTTCATGAAATGGGTGGAAATAAAAATCGTCACGCCATCCCTGCGCGACAATGCAAACAACGCCTCCCAGAACCGGTCGCGCGCGATCGGGTCGACGCCGGAGGTGGGTTCGTCCAGGATCAACAGCTCGGGTTCATGCACCATTGCCACCGCCAGCGACAGGCGCTGGCGCAGCCCCAGCGGCAACTTGGCCGGCAGGATGTCGAGCAGGGCTTCGAGGCCGAAACGGGCGGCGAGCGCAGCGCAGCGCGCCTCCGCCAGCGCTTCGCCGAGGTCGAACAGCCGCGCATGCAGCATCAGGTTCTGCCGCACGGTCAGCTCCTGGTACAGTGAAAAGCCCTGCGACATGTAGCCGACCCGCCGGCGCGCCTCCAAGCCGTTCGTGCCCGTCTCCTCGCCGAACAGCCGCGCCGTGCCGGCGGTCGGCAACAACAGTCCTGTCAGCATTTTCATCGTCGTGGTCTTGCCGCAGCCGTTCGAGCCGATGAAACCGAAAATCTCGCCGCGCGTGATGCGGAAGCTGACATCCTTCACGGCGTCGAAATCGCCGAAGCGCCGCGACAGCCGATCGGCTTCGATGACAAGCGCGCCGCCGGACACCGGCTGGCGCGGCTGCGGACCCTGGGCACGATAGCCGGCGCGGCGCTCCGCCGGCAGCAAGGCCACGAAAGCCGCTTCGAGACTGACGCCGCCGCCTTTTTCGAGAAGCGCCGCCGGTGTGCCGCTGGCCAGTACGCGCCCGCCGTCCAGCGCTACCAGCCAGTCGCAGCGGCTCGCCTCTTCCATGTAGGCGGTTGCCACCAGCACGCTGAGGCCTGGGCGCGCCTGCCGGATGGCGCCGATCAGCTCCCAGAACTGGCTGCGCGACAACGGATCGACACCTGTGTTGGGTTCGTCCAGGATCAGCAGGTCCGGGTCGTGCACGAGCGCACAGCACAAACCCAGTTTCTGCTTCATTCCGCCCGACAGCTGGCCGGCCGGGCGCCCTAGGAAGGGCAACAGCCCGGTGCTTGCTGCCAGCAGGTCGATCCGCGCGCGCCGCTCCCTGCCGCCGATGCCGAACAGTCGCGCGAAGAATTGCAGGTTTTCCTCCACCGTCAGGCTCGGATACAGGTTGCGGCCGAGGCCCTGGGGCATGTAGGCAATCCTTGGACAGACGATGGCGCGGTAGCGGGCGTCGGCCATGTCGCCGCCAAGCACCTCCACCCTGCCCTCGGCAATGCGGCGCGCCCCGGCAACCGTTGCAAGCAGACTCGACTTGCCGACGCCATCGGGACCGATCAGGGCTGTCATCCCGCCCGCGGGCAGTTCGAGATCGACCCGGTCCAGGGCCGTCACGCGGCCATAGCGCAGGCTGAGGCCGGCAAGCCGGGCAGCCGGCGCCGGCGCCGCGTCTCTCATGGCGAGCCCCTCAGCGCCAGCGCGGCCGGCCAGGGGCGCTTGGGATCGAGACGGATCCAGGCGACGCCGGGCACGCCGGCCTTGACCTGGTCGGCATGGCGCTCCAGAAGCCGCCGGTCGACCTGGGCTTTTACCCGGAACATCAACTTCTGCCTTTCGCTGGCGGTCTCGACGGACTTGGGCGTGAATTGCGCGCTGCTCGCGACGTAGCTGACGGTGGCCGGGACCACGAAGTCCGGCGCCGCGTCCAGCACCAGGCGGACCTCGGTACCGAGCGCGACACGGCCGGCGGCCTCCTCTGGAATGAAGAAGGTCATGTAGACATCCGTCAAGTCGATCAGGTTCAGCACCTTGCCTCCCGCGCCCAGCACTTCGCCGGCCTGGGCCACGCGATACTGGACGCGGCCGGCGCGCGGCGCCAGCAGATCCTCGTCGCGCAGGTCGGCATCGATCCGCGCGGTCGTGGCGACGGCGGCTTCGATCGCGGAGCGGCCCTGCACCACCTGGGCCCGGGCAGCCGCCACGGCCGCGCCCGCCGCATCGACCTGTGCGCGCGCCGCCATCAGCGTGGCGCGCACCGCGTCGGCGCGGGCGCGGTCGTCGTCCAGCTCCTGCTGCGATGCGGCGCCGGCCTGGGCCAGAACGGTCGACCGTGCGAGTCGCCGTCGCGCGGCATCCAGTTCGCTCTCGCGCTGCGCCACCAGCGCAGCCGCTGCCGCCAGGTCGCTCCGGCGCATCGCCAGCTGCGCCTGCGCACCGGCCACGGCGTCGCGGGCCTGTTGCTCCCGCGCCAGCGACTCGCTCTTCTGCGCGTGCAGGGAGCCGGCATCCATGCGCGCCAGCAGCTGGCCTGCTTTTACCGGGTCGCCTTCGTCGACCAGGACGTCGACGACCCGGCCCGGCAATCTGGTGGCGATGTCGACTTCCACCGCCTCGATCCTGCCGTTGCCGCTGACAAATCCGGGCCCCGGGCCCTGCTGGCGCGACAGCTTCCACGCCTGGGCGCCGCCAATGGCCAGCACAAGCACGGCCGCAGCCGCGACGAGGCGCTTGACGAGCCTCTTGTTCGTCGTTGCGGGAGCGTTGCCCGGCATGTCTCGCAGCGGGCTCTCGGGAGTTCGAAGTTCCATTGGCGAGGCCGACGTTTCCTGAATACTTCGCACTATAGAAGTTGGGCGAGGCGGCCATGTATGACCTACGTCAAATTGTTCGTGATGAATGGATTTTTGATCTTCGTCATACCAGACAGTCATTTCGAAGGACTAGCATTGACCAGTCACAATCATTTGACGGAAGGAGTGCATCATGGATTTCATCAGTGAAAGCGCGCTGCAGTTTGCTGTCGCCGTGCTGCTGGCCGGCCCCGGCCTGGTGCACGCACAGGACGAGCGTCCCGCGAGCGCCGACACGACCGCGTCGGCCGACCGGCCGCTGGCCGCCGCCGAGCGTAACGTGACGCGGGCGGTGAACGTCGTCCGTCAGCTGGAGCTGGATACCCGCATGCATCCGCTGCTGGGGGCCGCCAAGGGTATCTTCATCGTGCCCGCCTATAAGCGTGCGGCGGTCGGCATCGGCGCCGAAGGCGGTACCGGTCTGCTGCTGGTGAAACGCGATGGCGGGAGCTGGTCGCAGCCTGTCTTCTACAACACCGGCAGCCTGAGCCTCGGCCTCCAGGCGGGCGTGCAAGGCGGCGCACTTGCCTTCGTGCTGAACAACCAGAAGGCCGTCGATGCCTTCCTGAAGAAGACCAGCGTCTCCCTGAGCGCCACCGCCGGCTTGACGATCATGAACTGGAACAGGATGGTCGAAGGTTCCGCGCGCGCGGGCGACGTCGTCGCTTGGGCCGACAGCAAGGGCCTGTTCGGCGATGCCGCCACCGTCGAGCTGAACGGCGTCCGCTACAGCCAGAATCTCAACAATGCCTATTACCGGCGCACCTTGTCCGCGAGCGAGATAATCGGCGGCAAGACCAGCAATCCGCAGTCCAGCCTGCTTGTCGATGCCCTGGCGTCCAGCGCGCGCTGACGGCTGCATCATCTCCCGGGAGTCCAAGATGGATATCAAGACCATACTCGTCCATGTCGACGAATCACAGGAGGCGGCCGAGCGTATTGCCTTCGCTGCCCAGCTCGCGAATCTGCATGGCGCGCACCTGATCGGGATGGCGCAGACCGGCATCCTGCGCTTCATGCGGGAGGCCGCACTTCCGGGGGTGGAACTGGGCGATCTCACGCCCCTGTTCGGCGAGATGCGCGAATCCGCCGAGCGATGTGCCAGCCAGTTCGATACGGTCGCACGCCGGATGTCGGTCGCCTCGTTCGAGCACCGCATCGACGACGAGGATCCCGCCATGGCCCTTGCACTCCAGGCCCTGTATGCCGACCTGGTCGTCGTCGGACACGCTGCCGCCTCCTCTTCCGGCCACGGGGCAGGTGCCGGCATTCCCGAATACGTCGCCATGAACTCTCCTGCCCCCGTACTCGTTCTGCCGAACGGCCGCCCTTATACGCCCGGCTTCACACGTGTGGTGCTTGCCTGGAATGGCAGTCCCGAGGCCGCACGCGCGGTACGCCAGGCGCTGCCGCTGCTCGCCGGCGCCGCGGAAGTGGAGGTGGTGCTCTTCGACGAGGAGAGTTCGAGCGCGCGTTCGCCGGCAGGCGATGTCGACCTGGCCCGCTTCCTGTCCCGTCATGGCGTCCACGCCGACGTACGCCGCCACCATGCGAAGGGCGAAGTCGGCAATGCCTTGCTGGTACTGGTCGAGGACCGCAGGGCCGAGCTGCTGGTCATGGGCTGCTACGGCCACTCGCGCTACCGCGAGATCCTGCTCGGGGGCGTCAGCCGTACCGTGCTGCGCCGCCTGCCGCTGCCGGTGATCCTTGCGCATTAAGAAAGTCCGGGCAGCGGTTCATGCCTGCGCGGCCGCACGATGCGCCTGCTCGAACTCCTCGATCGGCACCGGCCGGCCGAGCAGATAGCCCTGCAGGGCGTAACAGCCGCGTGCGGCCAGGAATTTGCGCTGCGCCTCGTGCTCGACGCCTTCGGCGACGATGTCGAGTTTGAGCGTTCGCGCCAGTGCGATGATGGCCTTGATGATGGGAACCGCATTCGGATCGACATGCACATCGTGCACGAAAGAACGGTCGATCTTCAGACCGGCCAAGGGAAACCGCTTCAGGTATGCGAGAGAGGAATAGCCGGTACCGAAGTCGTCGAGGGAGAAATGAATACCCTGCATGCGCAGGCGCTGCATGCTTTCGGTCATCGTCATCATGTCTTCTGCAAACACGCTTTCGGTCAGCTCCAGGCAAAGCCTTCCGGCTGGCGCGCCGGTGTCGGCGAGAATGGCGGCGACGCTGTCGGGAAAGCCGGGATCCCGTAACTGGTGCACGCTGACATTCACACCGAGCTTGAGCTTGCGCAGCGACCTGTCGCGGCGCCAGCGCCCGAGTACGCGGCAGCTTTGCTCGAGCACATGGTGTCCCAAGGGCAGGATCAGGCCCGACGACTCGGCCAGGCCGATGAATTCGTCGGGTCCGAGCAGCTCGCCGTCCGGCCGGCGCCATCGTACCAGGACCTCGCCCCCTATCAGCCGGCCGCGGCGACTGAATTGCGGCTGGCAGTACAGCACGAACTGGCGCAACCCACCGTCGCCGTGTATCGCCTTCTCGAGCGCGGCCTGCAGGTCGGCGGCCGCCTGCATGCGGGTATCGAAGAAGCGCAGGCCATGGCGGCCATGGGCCTTTGCCTCTTTCATCGCCAGCGCAGCCTGCTTCAGAACCGTGTCGATATCGGTCGCAGCGGCGTCGAACACCGTCACGCCGATGCTCGCCGTACTCCGGACGTCGCTGCCGGCCCAGACATAGGGCTTTTCCAATACTTCGAGGAACTTCCTGGCCGCCTGGCTCGCTTCGGCAACGGCCTGCCTGGCGGTTCGCCCCAGCCCCTCCATCACGATCACGAATTCGTCCGCGCCGGCACGCGCGACTTGCGCGCTCGGCGGCAGGATGTCACGCAGCCGGTCCGCCACCTGCCGCAACAGGCTGTCGCCGGCTTCGATTCCCAGACTGTCGTTAATCAGCCGGAAGTTGTCCAGATCGAGGGAAAATATGGCGCCCACCTGGCCCGAACGGCTCGAACGTGCAAGGATCTTCCGCATTTCTCCGATCAGGTAGCTACGGTTGGGCAGGCTGGTCAGCTGGTCGAAGTTGCTCAGCTCATGGATACGGCGCTCGGCTTCCTTGCGTTCGGTCAGGTCGGTATTGGTGCCTGCGATACGGAGAGGCCTGCCCACCGGATCGCGCAGGACGAAGCCTCGCGACAGCACCGGCACATAATGGCCGTCCCGGTGGCGCAAGCGAAACTCGACGCCGTAGACTTCGCGCCGGTCGGCAAACAGCGTGCCGACAAATGCCCGCAGCCTGGCTTCGTCCTCAGGGTGCACGAGCCGCAGCCAGAGTTCCGGATCGGCCGGTAATGCCCCGGGCGCGTAGCCCAGCATCTCCCACCAGCGATCGGAGTAATAGATGTCGCCCGCCGCAAGGTCCCAGTCCCAGGATGCGTCGGTCGAGCCCCGCAGTACCAGCCGGAGCCGCTCTTCCGACTTTTCCAGCTGCTGCTTGGCACGCTTCAGCGGCGTGCAATCGGTGAAGCAGACGACGACTTGCTGCAGGTTTTGCTTCTCGTCGAATTCCGGATAGGCATTACAGATCAGCCAGCGTACGGGTTCGGGCAGGTTGGCGGGCACCCCGACGATCAGGTTCCGGACCTTGGCGCGGGTCCGCAAGACCACGTTCACCGGATACGCCGACTGTGGCATGGCCTGCTTGTCCACGCCCACGAAGCTCCAGGTCGATGCGTCCGCCGGGCTGCCGACGAGTTCCGTTTCCCCGCGTTCGAGGAATTCGCGCGCCAGGCGGTTGACCGAGAGAATACGGCCGTCGGAAGCGTGCACGACCACGCCGGCGGGCAAATGATCGAGCAGGCGATCGAGCCTGCGCTGGATGTCCGCGGCAGCACTGGAATTCTTGGGGAACATGATATATGCGACGGCTGTTTGACGCTCCCCGCCATATTAGCAAGGGACTATCTCAAGCACATTAGAGAATTTGACTTGAGTCAAACATCGGCCATGACGGATGCGGATACTGCGAGCAAAAGGCCCCCCTGTCCATCCGCCCCCGCTGCTACCGCCATGGAGCGTACCGCCATGCTCAAGACCATCCTCGTTCATGTCGACGAATCGGTGCATGCGCCGGCACGCATACGCTATGCCGCCGCCCTCGCCCACGCCATCGGCGCCCACCTGGTCGGTGCGGCAATGTTCGGCGTGTCGCGCAGTGTTTTCCCGCACGGATATGACTCCAGGCCAGGCACGCTCAGCGCCAGCTATTTCAAGCCACTGGCAGATAATGCCGCACGGGCGCTGGCGGCGTTCGAACAGATCGCCGGCGAGATGGGAGTCCGCCACGAAAAGCGTTTCGTGTGCGACCAGGCCGACGACGGCCTTGCACGCATGGCGCGCTTTGCCGACCTGGTCATCGTCAGCCAGGACGATCCGTCGGAATCGATGCCGGACATGGCGGAACGGCTGCCGGAATACCTCATCCTGAGTTGCGCGCGGCCCGTGATCGTGGTGCCGCGCAGCGACCCGCTTCCCTGGCACAGCCAGAAAGTGCTGGTGGCCTGGGACGGCGGCAAGGAGGCGTCGTTCGCGCTGAGCGCGTCCCTGCCATTGCTACGCCATTCGACCGGTGTGGTCCTGGTGTCGCTTGCCGGCCGCGATCCGGCCGAAGACGAGTTCCGGGCGGAGCAATCGGACCTGAAGCATTTCCTGGCGCGGCACCATGTGACGCCGCACATGCTGGTTCGCGACGCCTGGAACGATACCGGGCACGACCTGCTGGCACTGGCCAGGGAAGCCGGCTGCGGCATGCTCGTCATGGGTTGCTATGGCCACGGCAGGTTCCGGGAACTGTGCATGGGCGGCGCCAGCCGGACCGTCCTGGCCGATGCCGCTATCCCGGTACTGTTCGCACATTGAGAATGCCGCCGCCGAGGGCGTCACTCGCCAGTGAGGAACTGGCTGCCGTCGCCAAGCTGGATGCCGGCGCCGCCCTGCGCTTTCTACACACCGGCGCTGACGGACTATCCGCCACCGAAGCCCGCGCCCGGCTGGCCCGCCATGGACCGAACAGCGTTATGGACAAGCGGCGGCGCCATCCGGCCCGGGCCCTCCTTGGCCAGTTCTTCCGGCCGCTGTCCCTGCTGCTCCTGGGTCTTGCCGGGCTTGACCTCGCTACCGGCCAGGGAATCAGCGCCGCGGTCATCGCCGTCATTGTCCTGCTGTCCTCGCTGCTCGGGTTCGTCCAGGAGTACCGCTCCGACCGTGCGGTGGAACGCCTGCGCGCCCTGGTACGGACCACCGTCCTCGTCCTCAGGCCGGGCGCCCCGGCGGCCGAACATCCGCTCGAAGAGCTGGTGCCGGGCGACGTCGTGCAACTGGCGGCCGGCGATCCGGTACCCGCTGAAGTGCGCTTCATCGAGACGGTCGACCTGTTCGTCGACCAGTCCTCGCTGACCGGCGAATCGCTGCCGGTGGAGAAATGCGACGGCCCCGTCCCAGTCGACGGAACCGGCGCCAGTTTCGCCAACATCGGCTTCATGGGAACCCATGTCACCAGCGGCAGCGCGCGCGCACTCGTCATCGCCACGGGGACTGCCACCAGTTTCGGCCAGGTCGCGGCGGCGCTGGCCAGCGCACGAGAACGCACCAGCTTCGACCGCGGGATCGACCGGGTGGTCGCGCTGCTGCTGCGGATCATGCTGGTCATGGCCCCTCTCGTTCTTGTCCTGAACTGGGCGAGCAAGGGGAACTGGCAGGAGGCCCTGCTGTTCGCGACCGCGGTCGCCGTCGGACTGGCGCCCGAAATGCTGCCGATGATCGTCACCGTCAACCTGGCGCGCGGAGCGCTGCAGCTGGCGAAGCGCGAAGTGATCGTCAAGCGCCTCGGCGCCGTCCAGTCCCTTGGCGCGATCGATGTGCTTTGCACCGACAAGACCGGCACGCTCACCCAGGACCGCGTGGTGCTCGAAAGGCATGTGGACATTGACGGCAAGGAATCGGCCATCGTGGTCGACTACGCCTATCTGAACAGTTTTTACCAGACCGGGCTGAAAAACTTGCTGGACAAGGCAGTCCTGCAATATGCCGATGTCCATGCCCGCCTGAACGCCGATCGGGACTGGCGCAAGATCGGCGAAGTTCCCTTCGATTTCAGGCGGCGGCGCATGTCCGTGGTGCTGGTCCGGCCGGACGGCCGGCGCATCCTGATCTGCAAGGGGGCCGTGGAAGAAATCATGAACGTCTGTACCAGTGCCGAGCGCGGCGGCGAAAGGATGCCCTTCGGCGCCGGCCATGCGGACCAGCTGGGCACCGTGGTACAGGGGCTGAATGCGGACGGACTGCGGGTCATCGCGATCGCCTACCGGGTGCTGGGCGCGGGCGACGAACGACTGACCGACCCGGTACTGGAGCGCGACCTGGTCCTGCTTGGCTATATTGCATTCTTCGATCCCCCGAAGGACTCCGCGGCCGAGGCGATCCAGGCGCTGGCGCGCAGCGGCGTCGCAATCAAGGTATTGAGTGGAGACAATCTTGCGGTCTGCAGCCACGTGTGCGGGATGGTCGGCATCGGCCACGATATTGTCATGGACGGTGCGCAGATCGATCGCCTGGACGACGCCGAACTGGGACGGCGGGCAATGCTGGCCAGTGTGTTCGCCAAACTCAGTCCGGAGCAGAAAACCCGCGTGATCCACAGCCTGCAGTGGGCCGGCAGGGTCGTCGGCTTTCTTGGCGATGGCGTCAACGACGGCCCCGCCCTGAAGGCGGCGGACGTCGGCATCTCGGTGGATACCGGCGCCGACATCGCCAAGGAATCCGCCGATCTGATCCTGATGCAGAAAAGCCTGGTCGCGGTGGCCGAGGGCGTCACCGTCGGGCGCGCGGTGTTCGGCAACATCGTCAAATATGTCCGCATGAGCGCCAGTTCGAACTTCGGGAACATGTTCAGCGTCCTTGGCGCCAGTGTACTGCTTCCCTTCCTGCCGATGGCCCCGGTCCAGGTCCTGCTGAACAACCTGCTGTACGACTGCTCGCAGACCGCATTGACGACCGACCGCGTCGACCCCGACTACCTTGCCCGGCCCCGGCGCTGGGAGGTCGACAGCCTGCGCCGCTACGTGCTGTGCTTCGGACCGATCAGCTCTTTGTTCGACTACGCGACCTTCGCCCTGCTCTGGCTCGGCCTGGGCGCGGCGCAGGATCCGGCACGCTTCCAGACCGGCTGGTTCCTGGAGTCGCTGCTGTCGCAGACCCTGATCGTCTACGTGATCCGCACCAGCGGACTGCCGACGTTCGCCAACCGTCCATCGGCGCCATTGATGGTTTCCAGCCTGCTGGTATGCGGCGCCGGACTGTGGCTGCCATGGTCGCCCCTGGCGCACACCCTCGGATTCGCGCCGCCGCCCCCTGCCTACTGGTGGGGCCTCGCAGGGATCCTGGCCGCCTATGCCGTCGTCACGCAAACGGTCAAGGCATGGCTGATCCGGCGTTTCGGCATCGGCTGAGGCTTACCCGAACTGAAAATCCACCACGGTGGTGAGCTGGGCCAGGCCGCGAGAAATCCGTACCGGCGGCGGCGCGGCTTCCGCGAGCGCCGTCAAGCCGGCGGGCAGGCTGGCCAGCTGGCTGCGCAGTTCCTGCCGCATGTGGGCCAGTGTGCAATCCGGACAACAACGCCGCCCCTTCAGCATCACCGGCTGCAACAAGGGGCGCCCGCGCACGTATTCGGTCTCGAGCCCTACCGTGTCTTCCACGACGATACCGGCATCGTCCAGGCGGCGGAACACCTGCTTGCATCCCGGGTAAGTCTCCTTGCCGGGCGAGCGCTTGCGGCGTCCTTGTCCATCGTATTCCGCCAGCTTGTAGGCGCAGTCCAGGAAAGGCGCATCGGCCGAGGTGGCCATGCGGGTTCCGACTCCGAAACTGTCGATCGGCGCCCCCTGTTCCACGAGCGCGGCGATGCGGTATTCGTCGAGGTCCCCGCTGACGGCAATCTTGACGTCGCCGCAGCCGCCCTCGTCGAGCATCCGGCGCGCGAGCCGGGCCTGTTCGGCGAGGTCGCCGCTGTCGATACGAACGGCCGCGACATGGCCGGTTCCGCCATCGTGCAGGCGCCGAACCAGCGCCATCGCGTGCTCGAGTGCGCGCGGGACGTCGTAGGTGTCGACCAGCAAGGTGCTGCCGTCCCTGCAACCGTGAACGAATGCGGCGAACGCCTGCTCCTCCGAACCGTGCGCCTGCACGTAGGCGTGGGCCATCGTGCCGGCGACGGGAATGCCGTAACGCTGCCCGGCCAGAACCGTCGCCGTCGCATCGAAGCCCGCCAGGAAGCTGCAGCGGGCGGCGAGCATGGCCGCCTCGGCACCGTGTGCCCGCCGCATGCCGAAGTCCACCAGTTCCAGTCCCTGGGCCGCCAGCACACAGCGTACGGCCTTGGAGGCGACCAGGATCGAGAACTGGAGCAGGTTGATGACCCTGCTCTCGATCATCTGGGCCTGGGCGATCGGCGCGGTCACGCGCAGCACCGGCTCTCCGGCAAAGAATACCGTCCCCTCGGGCATGGCGTCGACCTTGCCCGTAAACCGCAAGCCGGCCAGGTAACGCAGGAAGCTCTCGGAAAACCTGCCGGTGCCGCGCAGCCAGCCCAGCTCTTCCTGGCTGAAGGAGAGCCCTTCGAGATAGGCGAGCACGTCGTCGAGTCCGGCGAAGACGAGGAAGTTGCGGCCGGCCGGCAGCTTGCGGACGATGAAATCGAACACGGCGATCCCATCCATTCCCTCTGCCCGATACGCCTGCATCATGTACAGCTCGTACAGGTCGGTCAGCAGTGCCGAACCGTTCATGTCGTTCTCCTGCCCCGGGCTCTTGTTCATGACGAACAGTGGTGCCCCGGCGTATGGTCAAACCAGACACCGCCCGACAATACTTCGTTCCAGTCGCGGACGATACGCCCATATTCGACGCCGGCGCGGCGGATGCGGCGCTGCATGTCGAACAAGCCGTTTTCGGTGACGTGGCCGCGCTGCTCGCGCAGGTCGATGTCCCAATCCATCTGGTCGGTCAGGCTGTACCAGGTGAAGCCGATAATCGGATAGCCTTCCTGGCGCAGGCGCAGCACGTTGGCCCACTGGCGCTCCAGCCAGAACACCGCGTTGAGGCACTGGACCTGGTTGGTCTCGGTAAGCATGATCGGCAGCCGGTAACGGTCGTGGTATTGCCTCGTCAGGCCGTAATAGCCCAACACATTCGATCCGCTGGTGCGGCCGTCGGGGAGTACGATCGACTCGCTGCTTTCATAGTAATCCGTTCCCATGATGCAGGAAGGCCAGATCGCACGCCGCATGAAATACTCGAGCTTCGAGGGTGTCATGCCATGCTCGAACAGGTAGTCGACCATGCAGGCGGCAGGCATTCGCGCATAGTTGAGATCGAGCGACAGGAAGCGGTGCGCGTTGAGGCAATCCGCGCGCTCCGCCGCATCGGGATCGTAGGGATGGTAATAGCGCGTCGCTTCGCTCTGGATGAACCACGGCGAGCAATGCCGGCTGATCGCCTCGCTCGCGCGGATATTCGCTTCCACCACGTTCGACAACGCGGTCACGAAGGCCGTGCCGCTGGCAAGCCCTTCGTTCCAGATGCCGTGCAATGCGGAATACTCGGCCGTGACGAGCATCTCGTTCACAGGGGTGTACATCCACACCCAGGGATAACGGCGGGCGAAGGCTTCCGCATACTCGGCGAAGTAGTACGGGAAGTCGGGGTTCTGGAAATTGCCAAGCCAGTCGGGAACGCCGAAGTGGCACAGGTCGGCGATCGGCGCGATGTCGAGCCTGGAAAGTTCGGCGAACGTGTCATCGGCAAACGACCAGTCGTACCGGCCCGGACCGATGTGCGTGCGATAGTAGGGCGGGCCATAGCGCAGGCAGCGCAGCCCGAGTTCGTGCACGAGGTGAAAGTCCTCGCGCCACCGTCTGTCGTGACCGGACGCCATCATCTGGTCAATACGGCACGGCCCGCCATCCGGGCCCCGGATGACGGGTGAACTGTTCTCGATGCCTGTGCAGAACGAGAACGAGCGCAACAGGGTACTCGGCGATGGCGGGCGGCATGCCCGGCCGGTCAGCGATCGATTCATGTCGAACCCATGTCCAGAACCCTGCGGTCCAGCATTTCCGTTTCCGGGCCAATTTCCAGCCTAGGCGGGGTGAACTGGCTTTTGTTTGACCTCGGTCAAATTGCGCTCCGATGTCGCGTCTTGACATCGGCATGCGCACGTGGGAATACGAATAAAGTTCGACAACCGCCCACCTCTGCTAGGATTGCCTCGATCGCCCCCGTACGAGAGGACAAGCCATGGAAGTCTCCAACGATTTCATCCGATGGTTTTCGACACTGGGTATAGAGGATGTCGGGCTGGTCGGCGGCAAGAACGCCTCGCTCGGCGAGATGTACCGCGAACTCGGAAGCCAGGGTTTGCGCGTGCCCAACGGCTTTGCCGTCACCGCCGCCGCGTACAAGGCCACGCTCGACCGCGCCGGCGCATGGGAAGGACTCCATGCGGCGCTCGACGGCCTCGACCCGGCCGACGTGCAGGACCTCGCGCGCCGGGCGGCGCAAGCCCGCGACATCGTCTACCGCGCTCCCCTGCCGCCCGAGCTCGAGAGTGGCATCCTGCAGGCATGGGAGCGCTTGCGCGGCGAGTATGGCGACCGGCTGACGGTGGCCGTCCGCAGCTCCGCCACCGCGGAAGACCTGCCCAACGCCAGTTTCGCCGGCCAGCACGAAAGCTATCTGAACATCGATGGCGCAGGACTGCTCGACAGCGTCCGGCGCTGCTTCGCCAGCCTGTTCATGGACCGGGCGATCGTCTACCGCATCGAAAACGGCTTCGATCACTTCAAGGTCTGGCTGTCGGTCGGCGTCATGAAGATGGTCCGTTCGGACCTGGCCTGCTCCGGCGTCATGTTCACGCTCGACACCGAAACCGGTTTCCGCGACGTCGTCTTCGTGACCGGCGCCTACGGGCTGGGGGAAAACGTGGTGCAGGGAAGCGTCGATCCGGACGAGTTCTACGTGTTCAAGCCCCTGCTGCGCGAGGGCAGGCGTACGGTCCTGCGGCGCAGCCTCGGCGGCAAGGAGATCAGGATGGTATATGCCCCGGCCGGCACCGCGGAGCCGACCCGTAACCTGCCCACCTCGCCGGACGAGCGAACCCGCTTCTGCCTGGAGGATGAAGCAGTGCTCGAACTGGCGGAGGCCGCAATGCGAATCGAGGATCATTACTCCACAAGCGCCGGCCACCCGGTACCGATGGATATCGAGTGGGCGCGCGACGGCATCGACGGCAAGCTCTACATGGTGCAGGCGCGTCCCGAGACGGTCGCCTCACGCAAATCCGGAACCCAGCTCGACGAATACCGGCTCGACGGCAAGGGACAAGTGCTGGCAACCGGACGCGCGGTGGGCGGAAAGGTCGCATCCGGCAAGGCAAGGGTGATCGCCGACGTCCGCCACCTCGACCAGTTCCAGCCTGGCGAGATCCTGGTGGCGGAGACCACCATGCCGGACTGGGGCACCGTCATGAAGACGGCGGCCGGCGTAGTGACGGACCGTGGCGGCCGCACCTGCCACGCCGCGATCGTGGCGCGCGAGATCGGCGTGCCGGCGCTGGTGGGCTGCGGCGGCGCAACGGCGGCAATCCGCACCGGCGACGAAGTCACCATCTCCTGCGCGGAAGGCGATGCAGGACATGTCTATGCCGGCCGCCTACCGTTCCGCCGCATCAGCACCGATCTGGCCGCCCTCCCCATGCCGCGCACGCGGATCATGGTCAATATCGGCAACCCGGACACCGCCTTCAGCACCCGTTTCCTGCCGAACGACGGCGTCGGCCTGGCGCGGATGGAGTTCATCGTCGCCGACCACATCCGTATCCACCCGATGGCGCTCGTACATCCGGAAAGGGTGGCCGATCCGGACGTTCGCGCCACGATCGAGCGGCTTACCCATGAGTACGCGTCGCCGGCGGAATTCTTCGTGCGCGAGCTGTCCGAAGGCGTCGGCACGATCGCCGCCGCGTTCTGGCCGAAACCGGTCATCGTGCGCATGTCGGACTTCAAGACCAATGAATATGCGAGCCTGATGGGCGGCGCCTTCTTCGAGCCCTCCGAAGCCAATCCGATGCTGGGCTTTCGCGGCGCCGCTCGCTATTCGCATCCGGCCTACGCGGAGGGCTTCGCCCTCGAATGCCGGGCCATGAAGCGCGTGCGCGAGGCCATGGGCCTGTCCAACCTGCGCCTCATGATTCCGTTCTGCCGGCGCGTGAAGGAAGCCAAAGACGTGCTGGGTACGATGGCGCAGCACGGCCTCGTCCGCGGCGAGGACGGACTCGAGATCTATGTCATGTGCGAGATCCCGAACAACGTCATCCAGATCGACGCCTTCGCGCGGCTGTTCGACGGCTTCTCGATCGGATCCAACGACCTGACCCAGCTGGTGCTGGGCGTGGACCGCGATTCCGACATCGTCGCCTTCGATTTCGACGAACGCGATCCGGGCGTGCTGGAAATGCTGCGCCAGGCCATCGCGGGAGCGAAACGCAACGGGCGCCACGTCGGCATCTGCGGCCAGGCGCCGTCGGATTATCCGGAAGTGGCGCGTTACCTGGTCGAGCAGGGCATCGATTCGATCAGCCTGAACCCCGACTCGGTGGTGGCCACGGTGCGCAACCTGGTCGAGGTCGAGCGCAGTCTCGGGCTCCCGCCGCGCGGGCAATAGGCGGCCGGTATGGAGACGACGCCCATCAAACGCATCGCCATCATGACCGGCGGCGGCGATGCGCCAGGGCTGAATGCGGTGATCCGCGCCGTCGTCCTCGCCGCCGCCCGCTTGGGATGGGAGTGCCATGGCATCCGGGACGGCTTCAACGGCCTGCTCGCACCCGCGCAATGTCTTGGCGACCCGGTCCTTGCCTTGTCGGCGCAGGCCGTGCACGGGATCGGCCATCTCGGCGGCACCATCCTCGGCAGCACCAATCGCGGCAATCCGCTACGCTACCCGGTCCGCAGGAACGACGGCAGTACGGTCGAAGCAGACCGTAGCGAGGAACTGGTCGGGCTGTGCCGGCAGCATGGCTTCGACGCCCTCGTGGTGGTCGGAGGCGACGGCTCGATGACGATCGCCGAATGCCTCCACCGCAAGGGCTTGCGGGTGGTCGGCGTACCCAAGACCATCGACAACGACCTCGACCGGACGCTGCAGACCTTCGGCTTCGACTCTGCGGTCGGCTTCGCGACCGAATGCATCGACCGTCTGCACACGACGGCCGACAGCCAGCACCGCGTGCTGGTGGTGGAAGTGATGGGCCGTTACGCAGGCTGGATCGCACTGCATGCGGGCATCGCCGGCGGGGCGCACGCGATCCTGCTGCCCGAGATCCCGTTCGAGACGAGCGCCGTCGCCGCCGCCATCCACGGCCGCGACGCGCTCGGCTGGCGCCATTCGATCGTGGTCGTGGCCGAAGGCGCGCTACCGCTCGGCGGACAGCGCGAAGTACTGGAAGCCGCCGGCGCCGGCCGCGCCGAGCGGCTGGGCGGCATCGGCGCCTGGGTCGAAGCCAGGCTGGCGGAGCTGACCGGCAAGGAATGCCGCAGCGTGGTGCTGGGCCATCTGCTCCGCGGTGGCAGTCCATCGGCGTTCGACCGCGTCGTGGCTGCGCGCTTCGGCGCCGCGGCGGTACGCACGCTGGCCAGCGGCCAATCCGGCGTCATGGTCACGCTGGAGGGGCAGGACATCGGATTGACCGCGCTGGCCGAGGTGGCCGGCCGTAGCAGGCGCGTACCCGTCGACGGCGACACCGTACGCACCGCACGCGAGCTCGGCATCTGCCTTGGCGAGCGCATGGTGCCCGGCGCTTGATCGTCCGGCAGATGACGCGGCCGTGCCGGCTGGCCCGCTGCTCAACGTGTGGGGCGGTTCGTCAGGGCCAATACCTCAGCCTCAGGAAGTTCACTTCCGTGCATTGATACCGGGCGATCAGCATAAAAAATGCTGTCACATAATCTGGGCGTCTTGAAAAGCGAAGGAGAAAGCGCGATGACGCCCCTATTCGGATTACGATGCACCGCAATCGCCTGTGCGGCGCTAACAGTCACGGCAGCGGGGCGAGCGAGCGTCGGACCGGGCCAATGCGTCTGTGTGGGCGCAGAAGGGCTCTGGACGCACGGTGGCCAAGGCTTCCAGGCAATCAGGCCATTTTACGGGCCTAAAGGATTCGGCAAGGACGAACCGGGGACCGTGCCGGAAGTAGTCTCCGGGACGGGAGGGCGTTCGGCAACAACCGCGGCAGCATGCATGTCCAGATCGTCAAATGGGCGGACCTCAGGTGGGCTCCCGGGCATATAAGCCCTCACGTGCAAGTCTGCAGGCCCCGATAGTCAAGGCGCCGGAACTTGTCTTCGGAACGATTATCCGGCCGGCGGCCCAACATCTAGCCTCCTTCTGTATTGAAGGAGAATCCCACCATTGTCATTACTTGGATTGCTAGGGGAATTTGGAGGCGAGGACGGGAGTCGAACCCGTCTAGACGGCTTTGCAGGGCGTTTTTGGCCTTTATAAGTCAGGGAGTTAGTCGATAACCACAGTTTTGCGCCACATGAGTTCGCTTCCTATGCTAAGGAAGCGAAGCTAGCGCAAATGCACTACTGCAGGCACCAGTCTCCGCTGTGTAATCGACGGCTCTTCCCGGCGGCTTCGCTACCCAGCCGTGAAGACAGCTTGGCTCGACACCAAAGATGCGCCGCAAGTTGTTTTATGTCCTTCATAAGCGACCTGAACGCCCTCGACGAGGTGATTCGGATTTCCCTCGGCGATCGTGCATCCGTCGTGCCCCCTGGATTGGGCACGACATCGATCGCCAACGCGAGCCACCGCGATACCTTCGATCGTGTAGTGTTTGACGGCGACGTCAACAACCTTGCCGCCGTGGCTTGTATTGTCGCCGAGACGGATAACGTTTGGCACAATTAAATAGTTTTGTTGAGGGGGCAACGCATTGCAGCGCCGCCATGAAATTGCCGATGGCGACGAGACGTCAGCTTCAACTACACCGCACCATCATTGCCATCGGCACGCTCATTATCCAGCCGGCTACCGTAAGCGATGAGTTTCCAGACCGTCGCAACCTCGCGCAACTGCACGCTGCCACTGATTTTTTGCCATAGGCCGGGAGCGCCACGAATTACGGCCCGAGGCATCAGGTCACCCTGCCTGATGAGTTTTCCCTGCTCGCCATCAACAAAGCCGGGTTCACCGCAATGCCAATAGCCGGTTTGCGGGCAGGTTCGCCCGGTTGCGGCCAGTTCTCCGAGTGGCACTGCTGGCACCGTGTCTGCATGACCTACCTTTTTAGTCTCCGTGGTGGGACGGATCCGCAAGCTCGACGAAATAGCTTGCCATAGCTGGAGAACGGCTTCGTCGGACAGACTTGAATTAACCGGAGCACCTGGGCGTCCCTTGCCCGTCTGAAGTTCGAGAGTTATAGTCGGCACAAACACATCCGATGGTTTTCCCAAACTCTCCCACATGAACATATGACCAGTGGTACCGTTTCTTTCCTTGAAACGGTCCAACAGTTCTTCGCCCGGGATACCGTTCAACTCGCGCGGGCCTTTGCCCAGGTTTTTGATGTTCGCCGCGAATCTCGTATTGATATCGTTGTTTGCGTCACGCGCCAATAGGGACTCCTGAGGTTTATGTAGTACTGACGTGTCCAGCCGGATCGCGATATCCGGATGACCTTTTATCGAAGCAAACATTGTGACGGTTTCGTTTTTACCCGGCGATATTGGGTCATGAATAATCCCGTTCTCCGTGCAAAACCCGGACTCTGAAGGAGTGGATGAGGCAGTTAGCGATTCGAATTTTTTCACAAGTTCGATTACGCTATGCTCATATTTAGGAGATGACAAACCCTCTCCTTTAAAGCGGTAAAACAGGTCATCCTTGATCCCGAATGCCTCGACCGTGATTCCTTCTTCTCCGGTAACGGGTAGGCCGTTCAACGTTCGTGTGACCGGCTTCTCGCGGCCTGAATATAATAGAGTGGCCTGGAAATTGACTCCATCCGCGACCACGCGTTTTTCCAACGACGGCCGCTCGTACTCGTTCAACTGTCCGGCCAGCGACGCCTCACGTTCGGCGATCACCGCCGCTGCTTTCTGAGGCGTAAATCCCGGCTCAACGTTTATATCTACGCTTCCCAGCCGTGCCCCTGAAAAACTAACCTTTACATCGGCCGGCAGATCGATTAACAATCTGCCTACGCATACTGTTGTCTTGTTTTGCATCATCGCTTTCACCGTCCTTTGATCTTGAGCTTGTTGTTCCGCCCTCGTCCCTACCACAACGGCGATCAATGTTGCCGCAAGTGCTATTCCTGCATGAAGCCGCGCATGCCGACCAATTTTCATTTAGCCTCCTGCACAATCTTGCAGATCAGATGGTGGGTGAGCTTAAGCATGTGTTCATTTGCATAGCTGCCCTGATGGTCAAAGCCTGTTGTACGGAAGATCCGACGGACATTCCCTCTTGGTCCATCGCCGGACTGCCGTGAAACGGTGCCGTCACCGGAAGTGTCTTGTTCACCCGGCATAAATAGAATCGCACGTACGGAGGAGTGAAGAGCATCCGGGATAACCACGTACCGCTCTCCGTTAAACGTTGTCCCTTTCCCTTGCCCCGCAGGAAGAATTTTATTCAAAGGCTCCGTTAAAGCGTGTTGTTCGTCAGTCACCCAGCGAAACACCCCGAACGACCTCTTTTCTTCGTCTGCTCCATAGTAGGCGTAGGTATTGGGGTGGTAGTACTTGTCCAACACTTTGGTATGGAACTTTTCCGCCTGCCCCACCGCGAGGTTAATCGCACGTGTTACCCCATCCTTAAATTCCACATATTTTTCGGCCGGATCAGCCAGCTCTGGATCGATCATCCGAAACCATGCATCGTAATTTCGATACAAGTCATAAATGTTATTAGGCTGAAGATGCGCCACATCCACAATAGTGCCATCCGGCTTTTTAACCGACGCAAACAACCATGGCGACGGATATAGATGATTCGGCAGGAGTTCCAGTGCTCCGCATGCGGTGGCCATGACGGGCGTCGTACGATCTGGCGTACTGCCTGCAATATCTGAGAACCCCTCCATCTGCAAGCATGCAAGTTTTCCCGCACCAGGCGCCGATCTTTCCGTTCCACAGGCGATACGCCGATAGGCCAATGGTGCGCCCAAGGCGGGCATGACCCCGTGCACTACCCCTGCAATCTTGTCGGGAATCTGCTTGGCACATGCCCGGCCTACAAGTCCGCCCATCGAGTGCGTAACAAGGATCACCTGTTTGCAATCGAATTTCCGGTCGGTCCAGAACTTGATAATTTCAATTACCCGGCTTTTCAACCGCTCGGCCGAACGCTCATTCGACTGGATCCAGTTGTACCCGCATGCATAGACGGGATACTGGTACTGCGCGAATTTCTCCAGTTCGGCTTCGGTCAGCGCGGGCATGTCGGCAGCGTTCCACTTGGCCCGGTCGTATTTCATCACCTTATCCCAGTGATAGCTGGGTTTCCGTTCCCCACCGAATACCGCACGAACAAATGTGTTGTTCAGGTTCAGGTGCAGATCAGCCAGCAGGGGGCCGTAACTGTCCGAATGCACTTCTCCCCACCAGCGATTGCGCATCTGAGCCGCCCCCAGCCCCTCGGGATCGCGCGGAAGGACAATAAGGCCCGTATCATCGACCTCAAGAGTGTCGCCATCCAGAATACGCTGACGTTGCGCCGGATTTCGGCCTTTCCACGCCTTCACTTCGCTGATGGCGTCCATCGTGCCATTCGGTGGACGCCATGCTGGATCACCTGCCGACAATTCCTTGTTTTGCGGTTGGTCTCTTTTTGTCGTCGCACGAAGATTGCTGCCCATGATGCCGGGCACGAGAATCACTGGAATTACCCTGCTCGATGGAACAGCGATGGCACCCCGCGTCTTCATTGCCTCTGGTGTCAAGACACTCCTGCCCACAAGCTTGCCGTCAGCATTAACGATCGGATCGGGAAGCCGTCTGGTCGGTTCAGTCATGACTTTCTCGTGTCGTGATAACGGCATTACGAGACATGGGCGTGCGGCTCGATGATGATTTGCACGTCCCCCATGGATGCCGAGTGCATCAGTTCAGTCCGGCCTTCCGCATCGGTCTGGCCCTCCACCTCCTGACCGTCCGCCAGGATGGCGCGATAGGAACGGTTCTTCACAGGCAGTCCCGACTGCTGGTCGAACAGGACGATGCGTTCGTCGGCCTTGATCTCGCTACTCGGGAGCAAAATGGCTGCGATCTCTCCCCCGCCACCGGTGACGTGCGCAAACTTCGCCGATTTAATCGTATGGTTTCCGCTGCATTGCTGGACGATTTCTCCGTTTCCGATATCGACTTGCGCCCCTTTGGCAAGAAAGCGCAGCTTGGGCGCCTGCAAAACGATTTCATCCGCGGCACTGAGCACGATTCGCCTGGCGGACGTTAGTTCGATATCGTCCTTATGGGTCTGCAGTTCCAACTTGCCCGACGCTGCGATCAGTTTCATGCCGAGTCTGTGTGCGAAAATACTCACCGCCTCGGCCGCACGGATCAGAATTGTCTTCCCCGCGTTGAGGGTCGTTTCCCCGACACTGACAAGGTCGATCTGGCTTTGGGCACCCACCAGGACGTTGTCCTGGCTGCCGATAGCCACGCCGGCGGGTGCACTCATTGCCACTACGGCAGCCTTTCCTTCCCGGCCGTCCGGATCGACGTTCGTGCCCTCGTCCCATGCCTTGAGCCGCTTCACCAAACTCTCCAGCTTGAGCGCCGGCGTCGCGTCGGCGTGATGAGTCTGGGCCAGCTCCGACAGCTGCTGCTGGACGCTTTGCAGCACTTCCGCAAGTCCGAGCAACACGTCCCGCTGCAACAGGGTTCCCTCGGCACCGCGCTGGACCTCTGCGCTGATGAACACGCCGGACTTGCCTTGCAAGGACACAGTGCCATCCGAACGCAGTTCGGCCCCTTCTCCACGTGCCTGGGCACGCCCGTTTCTCCGTGGATGGGTCAACCACCCGAGGTTAAGCTGACTGTAGCCGTGCTCGCTCGCGAGTTGAGCACTGATCTGCCCGGGTGTGTCGTCGAAACGAAGCTGGTTGTAGCGAATGCCGTTGATTTCCTTGCTTTTTATACCGGCGAGGAATCGGTTATCCGGTAATTCGCCCACGCGACTAAATGCCGGAGGCAAAGGCGCGCCGTAGACATTTCCAATGACGACAGGTTTGTCAGGATCGCCGCCAAGGAAGTCGACCAGCACCTCATCGCCAACTCGTGGCAAATGAATGCCGCCACAGTTATCCCCGGCCCAGAAGCTGGCGACACGCACCCATGCCGAGTCGCGATCGCTGCCGGATGCTCCTGCCCCGGACTCATGGTCCTGTTCGCGGGTCCCGGGAAAACGCAGCTTCACCCGCCCCATGGCGTCGCAATACACCTCTTCTCCTGGGGGGCCTACGACGATGGCTCTCTGCAGGCTTACGCGAGGCAAGTCCGTGCGCGGGTCGAAAGCCGGAACAATCGGGATGCCGCGCCGAACACAGGAAAAGCGATTCGTATAGCGTACGTCGCGTTCTTCGCTCGCTGTTCGAAGTTCACTATCTACACCGACGCTGCTCCACCCGTTGACTGAAAACAGGCGTCGCACCTTCTCGTCCACTGTCTTGGGCAGATTGTTCTCTGCGCTCAGCCACAGCTCCGTTACTACGAACTCTCGTTCGTCATCCGCATGCGAATCGACTTCGGGATGGCCCTCCAGCCGGAACCACTCGCCCACGCAAAAGTCCCGTACACCTCCTTCGCCGTAAAAGCACTTTGCTTCGTATTCATGCCGTTGCATGCGCAGTTTTCCCAGACTGCGGTAGTCGTTGGCGTCGTCTCCAACATGGGGCGCTTCGACCAGATAGTCATCCAGGCTGAACGCAAACTGGGTTCCGGCTTCACCCTGTTGCATGATGGTCGGGGTCTGGACAAACATCGGAACACCGCTACGGTAGTTCCAGCTCTGCCGCGTGACGCTGCCGCTCTTGAGCGACCGCAGCGCACACCAGTTGTTGATACTGTCCGCTGTCTGGGAGGCACGGTCTTGCCTGAACCGCACTGCGCCAGCTGCGTTTTGCGCAAGACCATGAGACGAATCGAAGAGGACCAGCGTGTGAGCTGGCGTACTATCGCTGCCGGTGTCGCGCGCCTTTCCGGGCCGAATGAACCACGAAATGCCGCGCCGCTTCCACAGGCGCTGCAGGAACATGGCGTCCGACTCGTTATGCTGCATGATGAATTCGCGCGCTGGATAGGCCGAGCTGACGCCCGACATATCGATATCGAAGGTGTTCGCCAGGATCGGGTTGCTCGCTCGCCATTCACTGAGCAAGACAGCAGACAACTCTACCTCATTGGTGTTACGGAAGACTCGCGTGTTTACTCGCTGATCCATCAATGCAAGTGCATCGCGTACGACCAGCTGATAGGTGGCCAAAGCACCATCGCTCTGCCCGGCAGCCGCTTGCGCCACGATGCCGCATACGGAGCGGAGATCGCCTCGATCAGTCACGAACTGCAGTTCTGCCGGCAGCGCAATAAAGTCTTTCAGCGGGAGATCGGCTCGCGTCGATATGCATAGAAGCCGGTACTCCATACCACCGCACAGCGATTCATGCCCCGTCACGCGTTTGACCAGCAGGACGTCATTGATAGCACGGCGCTTGTTCGATAGCCGCAAACGAATAGGTCGATCCGCTTCAGACAAGCCGCCAAATACTGCAGCCAAATCCTTGAGGTTCATTCCGTCTCCCGAGTCCGAGTTATCGTTCCGCGCAGAATTGACAGCGACTATCGTTCAAACGGACGCAGCAAGTCGCCTTCTCTGGCTTGGTGTTGAGATAGCTTTCCTAGCTGCCGGCGATCAAGCGTGACGAGGCATCAAAATGACTTGAGATTTGCTCCGGCTTCGTCAATCGCAGAACACTACGGCAGGAGATTGCCTCCAAGCACGTCAGCTAGTATCGAGTTCCCCATAAGCAGGTAGTTGAGATAACGCAAATACCTAACAGGCTCTGCTAACTTACAACCCAGCATTTGGGTGGCCAACAGATCATGCAAAGGGAATAAAGACTCAACATCGCGAACGGGCAGAGACAGCCGCCGGAGCCGGGAGACTTCAAGTCTGATTGATATCAGTACCTGAGTTCTCTTTGGAGGATATTCTGGAGGCGAGGACGGGAGTCGAACCCGTCTAGACGGCTTTGCAGGCCGCTGCATAACCGCTTTGCTACCTCGCCCGAGGAGACTTGACGATGCTGGCATGGCGGGTTATCGAACCACATCAGCACGGGAAGCAGGACTTCCCTGAATTCTGGAGCGGGAGAAGAGTCTCGAACTCTCGACCTCAACCTTGGCAAGGTTGCGCTCTACCAACTGAGCTACTCCCGCTTAGGAGTTGTTTACTGCACCGGACGACATCACTGGAGCGGGAGAAGAGTCTCGAACTCTCGACCTCAACCTTGGCAAGGTTGCGCTCTACCAACTGAGCTACTCCCGCTTAGGAGTTCATCACGATTACTACGGTAAGCCTTTTGGAGCGGGAGAAGAGTCTCGAACTCTCGACCTCAACCTTGGCAAGGTTGCGCTCTACCAACTGAGCTACTCCCGCATTGGAGTCTTACTTACTGCCTGGTACTGCCTGTCGCTGCCCCAGCTTGAACTGGAGCGGGAGAAGAGTCTCGAACTCTCGACCTCAACCTTGGCAAGGTTGCGCTCTACCAACTGAGCTACTCCCGCGTCGCTGGAAACTGCGATTATAACTTATTGCATTCTACGCTAGCAAACTTTGGAGCGGGAGAAGAGTCTCGAACTCTCGACCTCAACCTTGGCAAGGTTGCGCTCTACCAACTGAGCTACTCCCGCTTCGTTTCGTTTGCTGCAATGTCTCGCAACAGGCAGGCATTATAGAGATGCTGAGCTATGTGTCAAGGATGGCTCAGTAGAAATCTTATGCGGCGCCCGATTTTTCCTTGATCAGCGGCCAGGCGCGGCGCAGATAGTAGAACATCGACCAGACCGTCAGTACGCCCGCGATCCACAGCAGGATCTCGCCGGCCAGGTGGGTGTCGTAGCTGACGAACAGCGGATCGTGGAACAGCAGCAGCGGGATCGCGACCATCTGGGCTGCGGTCTTGATCTTGCCGAGCGAGCTGACGGCTACCGACTTGCGGGCGCCGATCTCCGCCATCCATTCTCGCAGCGCCGAAATGGTGATCTCGCGGCCGATGATGATGAAGGCGATGATGGCGTTGACCCGGCCCAGCTCCACCAGCACCAGCAGCGCGCCGGCCACCATCAGCTTGTCCGCGACCGGGTCGAGGAAGGCGCCGAAGGCCGAGGTCTGGTTCCAGCGCCGGGCCAGGTAGCCGTCGAACCAGTCGGTGATGGCGGCGACGATGAAGACAAGGGTGGCGGCCAGGTTGCGCTCGGCGACGGGCAGCCAGTGCGTGGGCAGGAAGTAGACGCCGACGACCAGCGGGATGAGTGCGACGCGTAACCAGGTCAGGAGAATCGGGATGTTGAAAGGCATAAAACGCATTCTGTGGGATGGCGCCGCTAGTCTACATGGCTCTTGCCTTTTGAACCAGTTCAACTCGTCCGTATGGACGGGCGGCGTCCTCCCCGATCAGTGCAACTGCCTGTAAATCTCTTCCGCCAGAGTACTCGAGATCCCCTCTACCGACATCAGATCCTCGACGCTGGCGTCGATCACGCCGCGCAGGCCGCCGAAGCGCGCCAGCAGCTTCTGGCGGCGCTTGGCGCCGATGCCTTCGATTTCCTCCAGGCGCGAGGCCTGGCGGGCCTTGGCGCGCTTGGCGCGCATGCCGGTGATGGCGAAGCGGTGGGCTTCGTCGCGGATCATCGCGACCAGCATCAGCGCCGCCGATTCCTTGCCCAGCTCCTGGGGATCGCGGCCGTCGGCGAAGATCAGGGTCTCGAGGCCGACGCGGCGGCCCTCCCCTTTCGCCACGCCGACGATGCTGCCGACGTCCAGGCCGAGTTCGGAGAAGACCTGGCGCGCCATCTCGACCTGGCCCTTGCCGCCGTCGATCAGGGCGATGTCCGGCATCACGCCGTCGCCGCCCGCGACCTTCTCGTAGCGCCGCATCAGCACCTGGCGCATGGCGGCGTAATCGTCGCCGGGCGTGATGTCGTTGATGTTGTAGCGCCGGTATTCGCCGTTCTGCATCTGGTGATGGTGGAAGACCACGCAGGATGCCTGGGTCGCCTCGCCGGCCGTGTGGCTGATGTCGAAGCACTCGATGCGCAGGGTATCCAGTTCCTCGGCGTCGAGTCCCAGCACCTCGGCCAGCGCGCGCGTGCGGGCCTGCTGCGAGCCTTGTTCGGACAGCAGGCGCGCCAGCGAGATCTCGGCGTTCTTCTGCGCGAGCTCCAGCCACTGGCGGCGCTGCCCCTGGGGCTGGAACACCAGGTTGATGCGGTGGCCGCACTGCTCGGTCAGCGCATTGATCAGCTCCGGCATGTCGAAGAAGGTGTTGAGGATGAAGGTGCCGGGGATGAACTTGTCGCCGTAGTGCTGGGCCAGGAAGGCGGCCAGCACCTCGATCTCGATCGAACTCTCTTCCAGCGCTTCGCCGACCTGGGTCGGGAAGTAGGCGCGGTCGCCGAGGTGGCGGCCGCCGCGCACCATCGCCAGGTTGACGCAGGCGCGGCCGCCCTGCACCACCACCGCGATGATGTCGACGTCGGCGTCGCCGGTGGTCTCCATGCTCTGGGCGTGCAGCACCTTCGACAGTGCCTGGATCTGGTTGCGCACCGATGCCGCCTGCTCGAACTTCAGGTCCTCGGCAAAGGCCAGCATCTTCGCGTTCAGGTCTTCCAGCACCTCGGTCTGGCGTCCGCGCAGGAACTTGGCGGCATTGTCGACGTCGCGACGGTAATCCTCGGGCGCGATCAAATCGACGCAGGGGCCGCTGCAGCGGCCGATCTGGTGCAGCAGGCAGGGCCGCGTGCGGTTGTGGAAGACGCTGTCCTCGCAGGTGCGCAGCTTGAACACCTTCTGCAGCAGCTGCATCGATTCCTTGACCGCCCAGGCGCTCGGGAAGGGCCCGAAGTACTGGTTCTTCTTGTCCAGCGCGCCGCGGTAATACGCCATGCGCGGGGCGTCGCCGCCGCTGATCTTCAGGTAGGGGTAGGACTTGTCGTCCCTGAACAGGATGTTGTAGCGCGGCTTGAGGGTCTTGATCAGGTTGTTTTCCAGGATCAGGGCCTCGGCCTCGCTGTGCGTGACGGTGGTCTCCAGGCGTGCGATCTGCGAGACCATCATCGCGATGCGCGGGCTCGACAAATTCTTCTGGAAGTAGCTCGACACGCGGTTCTTCAGGTTGCGCGCCTTGCCGACGTAGAGGACCTTGTCCTCGGCGTCGAAGTAGCGGTACACGCCCGGCAGGCCGGGTAGCCTGGCGACCGTCGCCAGCACCTGTTCGCGGGTCTCGGCCGTGGGACGGGCGCCGCCCTGCGCATCCTTGCTGATGGTGGCGTTGAGTTCTTCCTTCATCGCCTGCCAGGCGTCCGGACGGGCGCGCGGCGATCCTTCCGGCTGGCCTTCGGCCCTGGCGCGATTCTTCGCGGCGCGGGCGCGCTTTGTCGGCTCTGCGGGCTCGGCCGGCAGGACCGGCATGGCGGCGCCGCCCGCGGCCACGTAAGCGGCCGGGGCCTCATGGATTTCATGAGGAACTGCCGGAGCGGCCGGCAGATCCGGCTGCTCATTTGAGCGAACTTCCTTGGTCACTTGAGTCCTACTTGTTTGAGTCTGGCTCCGGCGCCTGGGTCACGATCACGAAGGCGACACCGTAGTCGGCTTCGTCGCTGATCGTCACCTGCGCCGTGAGGCGGTGTTCCCGCATGAATTCCTCGAGCGCCCCGCTGCAGACGATGACCGGCTTGCCGCTGGGCGCATTGAGCATCTGGGCCGAGCGCCAGGTCATGGGCATGCGCATGCCCAGCCCGATCGCCTTCGAGAACGCCTCCTTGGCCGAAAAGCGCGTGGCCAGGAAGCGCAGCCCGCGCGTTTCGTTCTTCGCGCGGCGGGCCTGGTATTTCAGCATTTCCTGCGGTCCGAGGATCTTCGCGGCGAAGCGGTCGCCGTTGCGCGCGAGGGCAGCCTCGATGCGCGAGATCTGGACGATGTCGGTACCGATCCCGTAGATCATGGGCGCGCCTCCGCTCAGGTCTCCGTCGACGGATTGCCGAGGGCGACGCCGAGGCGCGCATCGACCATGATCGCCTTCATCTCGCGCACCGCGTGCTCCCAGCCGACGAAGACGGCGTGGGCGACGATCGCGTGGCCGATGTTCAGCTCGTGGATCTCGGGGATGGCGGCGATCGGCTGCACGTTCGTGTAGTGCAGGCCGTGACCGGCGTTCACGCGCAGGCCGTGCATCACGCCGGCGCGCACGCCCAGCTTGATGCGGGCCAGTTCGCGCGCGATCTCTTCTTCGTCCTCGGCCTCGGCATAGCGCCCGGTGTGCAGCTCGATCACCGGTGCGCCGACTGCCGCCGCGGCCGCGATCTGCTGTTCGTCGGCGTCGATGAACAGCGAGACGCGGATGCCCTCGCCGGCCAGCTGCTTCACGGCGCTTTCCACTTCCTTGTAGTAGCGGATCACGTCCAGGCCGCCCTCGGTGGTGACTTCCTCGCGCCGTTCCGGCACCAGGCAGACGTCCTGGGGACGGACCTGGCAGGCGAAGTCGATCATCTCCCGGGTGACGGCCGCTTCGAGGTTCATGCGGGTCAGCAGCTGCGGGCGGATCGCCAGCACGTCGGCATCCTTGATGTGGCGGCGGTCCTCGCGCAGGTGCAGCGTGATCAGGTCGGCGCCGGCCTGTTCGGCCAGCAGGGCCGCGCGCAGCGGATCCGGATAGACGGTGCCACGCGCGTTGCGGACGGTGGCGACGTGGTCGATGTTCACGCCGAGGTCGATGACCTGGCCTTTCGGTTGCAGGAAGCTCATGTTTTTCTTAAAGCTGCATCAAGTCGATTAATATCTGGCGCGTGTTGAGAGGTGCGCCACCCAGGTGGTAGGCCAGCAGGAAGCGCATCAGCTGCTTGCTTTGCGCCTGCGTCTGCGGATCGCCGTAGTGTTCGTTTTCCATGTCGATCAGGGTCTTGCCGGTCACGACGGGCCAGGTATCGCCCATCCGCGCCACCCGCGGGCCGCGCTCGGGATCGACCACGTAGAGCTCACCCGCTTCGACCCGTGCGCGGGTGCCGGTGTCGCGGGTCAGGTCGGCGGCGACCCCGGTCTCCTTAAGTAAGGCCCTTTCGAACTTTCGCAAGACGATCTGCGCAGGTTCATTGTGCGCCAATTCGTTGAGCGTCGCCACGTAATGGTCGAACAGCTTCGGATGCGGATCGTCGCGCGCCAGCAGCTTCACCAGCAGCTCGTTCAGGTAAAAGCCGCACAGCAGCGCGGTCTTTTCGATCGGCAGCATGCCGCCGACCCAGTCGGCGTCGATCAGGGTGCGCAGCTCGGACTTGCCGGAAAAGGAGATCGACAGCGGCTGGAAGGTCTGCAGCACGCCGCGCAACTTGGACAGCGGCCGCTTGGCGCCCTTCGCGACCACGCCGATGCGCCCATGGTCGCGCGTGAACATGTCGACGATGAGGCTGGTTTCCTTGTAGGGATAGCTGTGCAGCACGAAGGCGGGCTGGCCGGCAACCCGGTGGCCGAGCACGCGGCTGTCGCGGGCCGGGGTGCGCCGTCGTTCGGGCTTCGGCACCGGGGCCGGGGCCGGTATGGGCGCAGCTGCGGGTTCGGGCGCCGGCACGGGATTCGGCAAGGGCGCGACGGGCGTCACGGCGTAGGGCGCCGCGGCTTCCTGCGCCTGCTCGGGGCTGTCCTTGCTCGGGTCGTCCTGGCCGGCCATGCGGTGGGAGGAGGCTTTACTCGTAGCCGTAGGCGCGCAGGCCGGCTTCGTTGTCGGCCCAGCCGGATTTCACCTTGACCCAGATTTCCAGGTAGACCGGGCCGCCGAACAGTTTTTCCATGTCCAGGCGCGACTGGGTCGAGATTTCCTTCAGGCGCGCACCCTTGTTACCGATGATCATGGACTTGTGCGTGTCGCGCTCGACCAGGATGGCGGCGAAGATGCGGCGCAGATTGCCTTCCTGCTCGAATTGCTCGATCAGCACGGTGCTGGTATAGGGCAGTTCGTCGCCCAGCAGGCGGAACACCTTTTCGCGGACGATCTCGGCTGCCAGGAATTTCTCGCTGCGATCGGTGATGTCGTCCGGGCCGAATACCGGCGGGTTCTGCGGCAGGTGGCGCTTGATCTCTTTTTCCAGCGCGTCGACCTGGAAGCGGAGTTTGGCCGAGACCGGCACCACGGCCGTGAAGTCGTGCAGGCCGGCCACTTTGGCGGCGAACGGCATCAGCTCGGCCTTGTCCTTCATGCGGTCGGACTTGTTGATCACCAGGATCACCGGCACGTTCTTCGGCAGCAGGTCGACCACCTGCTGGTCGGCCGGACCGAAGGTGCCGGCTTCGACCAGGAACAGGATCACGTCGGACGCGGTAAGCGTGTTCGAGACGGTCTTGTTGAGGGTCTTGTTCAGCGCGTTCGCGTGGCGGGTCTGGAAGCCCGGGGTGTCGACGTAGATGAACTGGGCGTCGTCGCGGGTCTGCACGCCGGTGATGCGGTGGCGGGTGGTCTGGGCCTTGCGCGAAGTGATCGAGACTTTCGCGCCGATCAGCACGTTCATCAGGGTCGACTTGCCGACGTTGGGGCGGCCGACGATGGCGATGTAGCCGCAACGGAAGTCCGCTGGAATGTCTCCCTGCGCGCTGCCGTCCTGATGGTTGTCGCCTGGGGTGGTCTCGATGTTCATGCCGCTGTTTTCCTGGTTGATGCGTTCAATGCTGGGGCTGGTCCTGGGCGGCTGCCTGCTCGGCGCTCTGGTCCGTGGCAATGCCGGCCAGCTTCAGCTGGGCCGAACGCGGGCGGCTCTTGCGGGCGCCGCCGGGATTCTTCTGTGCCGCCTGTTCGGCGACCTCGAGCGCAAGGCGCGCCGCCGCCTGCTCGCCGGCACGGCGGCTGCCGCCGCGGCCGAACACCTGGATGCCGAGCTTGGGCACCAGGCATTCGATCTCGAATTCCTGGCTGTGGGCGGCGCCATGGGTCGCCACCACGTTATAGGTCGGCAGCGAAATCTTTTTACTCTGCAGGAATTCCTGCAGCAGGGTCTTGGCATCCTTGCCGAGGGTACGCGGGTCGACCGAGTCCAGCAGCGGGATGTAGAAGGCGCGGATCACGTCGCGCGCACTGTCGAAGCCGCTGTCCAGGAAGATCGCGCCCAGCAGGGCTTCCAGGGTGTCGGCCAGGATCGAGGGGCGGCGGAAACCGCCGGACTTCAGTTCGCCCTCGCCCAGGCGCAGGAATTGCGACAGTTCGATCTTCTGGGCGATCTCGTACAGCGATTGCTGCTTGACCAGGTTGGCGCGCAGGCGCGACAGGTCGCCTTCGGGCAGATCCTTGAAACGCTCGTACAGGACCGAGGCGACCACGCAGTTGAGGATGGAATCTCCGAGAAACTCGAGGCGTTCGTTATGCAGGCTGCTGTGGCTACGGTGGGTCAGCGCCTGCTGGAGCAGGCTGGGGTCCCGGAAGCTGTAACCGAGGCGAGTTTGCAATAACTGAAGATTCATTGTCGTTTCATTATGCTAGGTCCGGGCAATCCATCCGGTGGCGGACCGGACCGATGCCCGCGCCCTGCCCGGCTTTTACTTGGCGGTGGTTTCCGCCTTGGCTGCCACCTCGCCGCTCGGGTCGGTGGTGCCGGCAAAGTCGATCAGCAGACTGACGTTGCCGGCCAGAGGAATCCGTTTCTCGTAGGCGAAGCTGACTTCCGCCTGGCCGTTGTCGCGGGTGATCACCAGGTCACGGCTGGAGATCGCCGTGATGCTGTTGATTTCCGCATTCCGTTCGAATGCCTGCTGCATCTCGCGGCTGCCGTTGCCGGCCGCCTTGGCCTGCACGATGGCGTTCTTGATCGAACGGTATTCGGCCCAGGCCGGGAATACCTTCATCGCCACCAGCGCGATGGCGCCCAGCACCACCAGCACCACGATCAGGCCGGACAGCGATACGCCGGCCTCCCTACCCATTCCAGCTTGTCGCATCTGCGCTCCCGCTTGTCAGTGGATACCGCCGATGCGCTTCGGGTTACTGAAGTTCATCCAAACAAACACAGCCTTGCCGACGATGTTCTTGTCCGGCACGAAGCCCCAGTAACGGCTGTCTGCGCTGTTGTCGCGGTTATCGCCCATCATGAAATAATTGCCCTCTGGCACGATACACGTAAATTTATCGTAGGAATAGGTGCAATTTTCGTGATGCGGGAAGTCCGGATCGACCGCAGCCAGGTTGATCGTGCGCTGCCCTTCCATGTTCAGGATGCGGTGCGGCGCGTTCGACAGCTTCTCCAGGAGTTGCTTGTGGTACACGGGGCGCTCGTCGTCGAGGTAGTCGTCCATGGGTTCGTACTGGACGGGAACACCGTTCACGGTCAGGCGCTTGTTCTCGTAGGTGATTTTATCACCCGGCACGCCGATGACGCGCTTGATGTAGTCCTGGCTCATGTCTTTCGGGTACTTGAACACCATGACGTCGCCGCGCTGCGGGTTGCCGACGTCGATGATCTTCTTGTTGACCACCGGCAGGCGGATGCCGTAGTCGAACTTGTTCACCAGGATCAGGTCGCCCACCAGCAGGGTCGGCACCATCGACGAGGACGGGATCTTGAAGGGCTCGAACAGGAAGGAGCGCAGGAAGAAGACCAGGGCGATGACCGGGAAGAAACTGCCCGAGTACTCGACCCAGGTCGGCTGGCGCAGGATGGATGCTTCCAGCGCCGCGCGGTTGCCGCTGTCGACCTTGATGCCGTCGGCGGTCAGCTTGGCGCGGTGGGCGTCGTACTCGGCCAGGGCGGCGTCGGCTTTCGCCCGGCGCTGCTTGGACAGCACGAAGATGTCGAGGAACCAGATGACGCCCGTGACCACCATGGCCACGAACAGGATCAGTGCAAAATTTCCGAGGATCGGTTGCAGATTCATCGTTTGTTATTCTTTCGTGCTTATTTGTCTTCGACCTGGAGGATGGCCAGGAAGGCTTCCTGCGGAATTTCCACCGAGCCGACCTGCTTCATGCGCTTCTTGCCCGCCTTCTGCTTCTCGAGCAGCTTCTTCTTGCGGCTGATGTCGCCGCCGTAGCACTTGGCCAGCACGTTCTTGCGCAAGGCCTTGACGTTCTCGCGCGAGATGATGGTCGCGCCGATCGCCGCCTGGATCGCCACGTCGAACATCTGGCGCGGGATCAGTTCGCGCATCTTGGCAGCCACCTGGCGGCCGCGGTAAGGCGCGTTGGCACGGTGCACGATGATGGCCAGCGCGTCGACCTTCTCGCTGTTGATCAGCATGTCGACCTTGACCACGTCGGCGGCGCGGTATTCCTTGAACTCGTAGTCCATCGAGGCGTAGCCGCGCGAGGTCGACTTCAGGCGATCGAAGAAGTCCAGCACGATCTCGGCCATCGGGATTTCATAGTGCAGCTTGACCTGGCGGCCGTGGTAGGCCATGTCCATCTGGACGCCGCGCTTGCCGTTACACAGGGTCATCACCGCACCGACGTATTCCTGCGGCATGTAGAGGTTGACGTCAACGATCGGCTCGCGCACTTCGTTGATCTTCGACGGCTCCGGCATCTTCGACGGATTGTCGACGCGGATGACCGAACCGTCGCGCATCTCGACCTCGTACACCACGGTCGGCGCCGTCGTGATCAGGTCCATGTCGAATTCGCGCTCCAGGCGCTCCTGCACGATTTCCATGTGCAGCAGGCCCAGGAAGCCGCAGCGGAAGCCGAAGCCCAGCGCCTGCGACACTTCCGGTTCGTACATCAGGGCGGCGTCGTTCAGCTTCAGCTTTTCCAGCGAGTCGCGCAGCGCGTCGTACTGGTTGGCTTCGACCGGGAACAGGCCGGCGAACACCTGCGGCTGGACTTCCTTGAAGCCCGGCAGCGGGCTCGGGGCCGGCTTGGCCGCGTGTGTCACGGTGTCGCCCACCTTGGCGGCGGTCAGTTCCTTGATGCCGGCAATGACGAAGCCCACCTGGCCGGCCGACAGTTCCGGCAGCGAGACCGAGCGCGGCGTGAACACGCCGATGTTCTCGACCAGGTTCACCGATTCGGTTGCCATCAGCAGGATCTTTTCCTTCGGACGCAGGGTGCCGTTGACCACCCGCACCAGCATCACGACGCCGACGTACGGGTCGTACCAGGAGTCGACGATCAGGGCTTGCAGCGGCGCGTCCGGATCGCCTTCCGGCGGCGGCACTTTCGCAATCAGGGTTTCCAGCACGTCTTCCACGCCCAGGCCGGTCTTGGCCGAGCAGGTGGTGGCGTCGGACGCGTCGATACCGATCACGTCCTCGATTTCCTTCTTGGCATTGTCCGGATCGGCGTGCGGCAGGTCGATCTTGTTCAGGATCGGCACGACTTCCACGCCCAGGTCGAGCGCGGTGTAGCAGTTGGCCACGGTCTGGGCTTCCACGCCCTGGCTCGCGTCGACCACCAGCAGCGCGCCTTCGCAGGCCGACAGCGAGCGCGAGACTTCATACGAGAAGTCGACGTGGCCCGGGGTGTCGATCAGGTTCAGGTTATAGGTCTGGCCATCGCGCGCCTTGTACTGCAGCGCCGCGGTCTGGGCCTTGATGGTGATGCCGCGCTCGCGCTCCAGGTCCATCGAGTCGAGAACCTGTGCGTCCATCTCACGTTCCGACAGGCCGCCGCACAGCTGGATGATGCGGTCCGCCAGCGTCGATTTGCCGTGATCGATGTGGGCGATGATGGAAAAGTTACGTATGTTTTTCATTAACAAACTCAAGACCAAAAAGAGCGGCACGCAATCGTGCGCGGCAATACGAAAAAAGCGCTTCGTCGGGGTTTCTTTGCCGTCCCCGGGCGAGCGCTTTCATCAAGCGGAGAATCCAAGCCGTGCATTTTACCGGATTTCAGGTCAGAAAGCCCGGTTTCTGGGGGGATGGCTCCCATTTCCGGGGCGACGCCACCCCATATGGGGACGTCAGGCGGCCTGCACCAGCCCCAGGTGGCGCCGCAGGGCGGCTTCGTCGAGGAAGTAATGGCAGATCTCGGGGCCGGCGGGATCGCCGCCGAACAGCACCGGCACCAGCTCGTCGAAGCGCTCGACCAGGGCCGGATCGGCATCGACGTCGATCACGTCCACGCTGCAGGCCAGGCCCTCGCGCGCCATGAAGGCGCGCAGGGCGTTCAGCAGGTCTTCGCACAGGTGACAGTAACTGCGCGAGTAGAGGGTGAAGCGGAAGGTCTCTGCCATGTTTCCTTACTGCCGCGGCTTGATCACGACGTAGCTGGTGGCGTTGTCGCGCCGTACCAGCAGGGCGACGGGCTTCTTCGGGTCCAGCTTGGCCACCAGGCCGTTGAACTGGGCCGCGGTGCTGACCTCGGCATTATTGATCTGCAGGATCAGGTCGCCCGGCTGGATGCCGGCGGTGGCGGCGCGGCCGTCGGCAAAGTCGACCAGCACGCCCGACTCGAGCTTGAGCTCGCGCTTCTGGGCCGCGCTCAGGTCGGACACCTGCAGCCCCAGCGCATTGGTCGACTGGTCCGGCGCTTTCTTTTTCGGCTGGACCTTGGCGCTGGCCGCCTGCTCGTCCTGGAGCTCGACGATGGTGACCGGCAGCTCGATCTGGCTGCCGCGGCGCCAGACGGTGACGGTGGCGCGGCTGCCGACCGCGCTGCCGCCGACCTGACGCGGCAGGTCCGAACTCTTCTCGATGTCCTTGCCGTTGAATTTCAGGATGATGTCGCCAACCTTGATGCCGCCCTTCTCGGCCGGACCGCCCGGCTCGACCATGGCGACCTCGGCGCCGCGCGCGCGGCCCAGGCCCAGCGATTCGGCGACGTCGCGCGTGACCTCGCTGATCTGCACGCCCAGGCGTCCGCGCGTGACCTTGCCGGTTTTCTTGATCTGGTCCGCGACCCGCATCACCTCGTCGATCGGCACCGCGAAGGAGATGCCGTTATAGGCGCCGGACAGGGTCGCGATCTGCGAGTTGATGCCGATGACCTCGCCGCGCATATTGATCAGCGGCCCGCCCGAGTTGCCGGGATTGACGGCGACGTCGCTCTGGATCAGCGGCAGGTACTCGCCGGTATCGCGGGCCTTTGCCGAGATGATGCCGGCGGTGACGGTATTCTCCAGGTTGAAGGGCGAACCGATCGCGATCACCCATTCGCCGACCCGGATCCGGTTCGAGTCGCCGATCCGCAGCGACGGCAGGTTGCGCGCATCGACCTTCAGCAGGGCGACGTCGCTGCGCTTGTCGGCGCCCAGCACCTTGGCCTTGAACTCGCGGCGGTCGGTCAGGGTGACCGTGACCTCGTCCGCACCCTCGACCACGTGGGCATTCGTCATCACATAGCCGTCGTCCGAGACGATGAAGCCGGAGCCGACGCCGCGCTGGACCTCCTCTTCCTGGGGCTGCTGCGGGCTGCTGCGTCCGCCACGTCCGCGCGGCGGGATCTGGCCGCCGAAGAAGCGGCGCAGGAATTCCTGCATCTCCTCGTCCGGTCCGCCCTGGCCGAGGCGCACGCGCTCGGTAGTGCGGATATTGACCACCGCCGGGCCGACCTTGTCGACCAGGTCGCTGAAATCGGGCAGGCCGGTGACGGGAGGGGTGACGACGGGCGCTGCGGCGGCAGCGGCGGCCTGGACGGCCGGAGAGAACATCAGACTCGCGCCCACAAACATGAGGGCCGACAGGATCGTGCTTCCAGTTTTGCTTGTCATGGGATGGATGGGTGTTCAGGCTTGAATTGATGTAATGGTAAGCCAAAATACCAATGCTGTCGCCACGGTACGGGCTCATGGGCCCGAGCGCCGCCCGGGCCGTAGCCGGCGCTGCGGGACCGGGCGCGGCGGCGGGATTCAGCGCGGGGCGGCGACCGCGGTGCCGCCGGC